>CAKZPD010000020.1 GCA_937138475.1 uncultured Sulfitobacter sp.
GGCCAGGATATCGCAGCCGAGCTGCGGGCGATGCTGGATCGCTAAAACTTGACAGGGGTTCCTGTTTCAGGTGCCGGGGATGCTGCCCCGGCCCTTTTTCCACATATCTAAGGACACGTCATGGCACGGCCACTTGATCCAATGCGCAGGCTTTTGGGGCGCATAAATCTGTTTTGCGCGGTGATCGGAGCCTTGTTGCTGTTCAGCATGGCCTTTGTCGTCTGTTTCGAAGTTCTTGGCCGGGCGTTGGGCGCGGCTTCGCGGCTTTGGGTGATTGAAGCCAGCGAATACGCCTTGCTGTTCATCACATTTCTTGGGGCGCCGTATCTTTTGGAAAAGAACCGTCATGTGGTGATGGATTTGCTGATCAACGGGCTGACCGGCAAGCGCAAACAGATTTCGCAGCTGCTGAATGCCGGGATCGGCTTTGGCGTCTGTGTGATTATCACGGTGGTGGGTCTTCAGGTGGTTGTCGATCAATTCATCCACGGCACGCGCGAGGTCACAGTCATGCGCCCGCAAAGCTGGTGGATCACGGCGGCGATGCCGATCGGGACGGGGTTGATGGCCGTGCAATTCCTTGACGCAATCATCTGTGCATTCAGCGGCAAGGAGCCCTAAGCCATGGCGTGGTATTTCACTTTGCTTTTGATTTTGGGGCCGCTGTTTGCCCTGATGGCCGTCGGGCTTCCGGTTGCCTTTGCGTTCTTTGCGGTCAATCTGGTCGGGGCCTTTATCCTGATGGGGGGCACGGCGGGGATCGAACAGTTGGTTCTGAACACCGTCGACAGCATCAGCAGCTTTACCCTGATACCGATCGCGCTTTTTATGATTATGGGCGAGGCAATGTTCCGATCGGGTATCGCGGTTGATCTGATGGATACGCTTGACAAATGGTTCGGCAAGCTGCCGGGCCGCCTTGCCCTTATGGCGGTTGGCGGCGGCGTGCTGTTTTCAACGCTTACCGGGAATTCGATGGGGTCGATTGCGCTGCTTGGGTCGTCCTTGACCCCCGAAATGGAAAAACGCGGCTATAAAAAGCAAATGTCATTGGGGCCGATCCTTGGATCGTCGGGGCTGGCGATCATGATCCCGCCGTCATCTCTGGCGGTTGTTCTGGGGGTCATTGCTGAAATATCCATCGGGCAAATCTTGGTCGGGATAATCGTGCCGGGGCTGTTGATGGCCTTGCTGTATGTTTTCTACATTGTTGGGCGCTGCGCCGTGAACCCAGAGCTTGCCCCCGCGTTCGAGGTCAAGCACGTCGCGCTGTCGGAAAAGATCAGTGCCACGGTCATCAACATCGTGCCTTTGGCCTTTGTGGTGTTTTCGGTCGTCGGGGTGATCTTTTTGGGGCTGGCAACCCCCAGCGAAGCGGCGGCGACGGGGGCTTTTGCCACTTTGATCCTTGCCGCGCTGAAACGGCGGCTGACCGCCAAAGTCTTTGGGACGACGATGCTCGAAAGCGCAAACATCTCGGTTATGGTGTTGCTGATCGTTTCGGGGGCGGTGACATTTTCCCAGCTTTTGGCCTTTACCGGCGCGACGTTCGACATGGTAGACGCGGTCTTGTCGCTGGATGTGTCGCCGTCGATGATCGTCTTTTTGATGATCATGGTGGTGGTTCTGATGGGGATGTTTATGGGGCCGCTGCCGATCATGTTGATCACCCTGCCGATTTTCGTGCCGGTTGTGCTCGAGCTGGGGTTCGATGTGATTTGGTTCGCCGCGATGTTTCTGGTGGCGATTGAAACCGGCGCCACCTCGCCGCCGTTTGGGGCTGCGCTTTTTGTGATGAAGGCCGTCGCCCCCAAGGGGACGACGATGGGCGATATCTATCGCGCTGCGGTGCCTTATATTATCTGCGACCTTGCGGCGATCCTGATCCTGTTTTTCTTTCCGGTGCTGGTCACAGGCCCGGTCAGCTGGATGTTCCGGTAACCCCCCTGCCGTGGGACGGTGCCCCCCGTTCGTCAGGCGCGCCCTGTCCGTCAGGCGGACAGATAGGGGGCGAATTTTTCGCTATAGGCGCTGAAGCGCGCGGTCAGCGTTGCCTCATCCAGTCCGAAATCCGCCAAGGCATAGCTGTGCTTGCCGTATTTGTGCTGTTGGTTTTCGCGGGTGTGCAGGGCGACGGTTTCGGCCACTTGGTTCGTCCAGTTCAGGCCAAATTTCTGATAAACCCTGCGCACGCAGTCGATGGGTTCGCTGAGCATATCGTAATAGGAATGATCATGGATGTGGTCCTCGACCGTGATCCGGTTGGCCATATGGGCGGTGATGCTTTTTTCACTGTTATCAAGGATCGCGCGCCCGTGGCGATGCAGGTCCAGATCATCGCATGACAGATCGCACACAAAGGTATTGAGCGACGCATAGCTGGGCACGCATTCCACCGGCTTGCGATGCGTCTGGATCAGTTTGGCGTTGGGGATATGCCGGATGATCTTGTCCGGATGCTCTAGGTGTTCGATGGATTTCAGCACCAGCCGCTTGCCGGGGTGTTCGGCCTGAAGGATGCGCAAAAGATCGGCGTAATCGGCGTATTTCTTATCGGCATTGGCGTGCTGATAATACCAATCCAGATAGGAATAAGTGACCATATATTCGGTAACCGTGCGGGCCGAAAAGGTGCCCCCCAGCAGCCAAAAGCATTCCTCCAACGTATGTGGGCGGATATAGTGCATGGCATCCAGATGCGGGGTAAACAGCTCGCGCGGGCGGATAATCGTTTCGGCGGCCTTGATGCGATCCTCGCGGGAATCGCTGGCGTTGCGGTTCATCGGCAGGTTCAGCTCCCACCACTCAAGCCCGTGATGGTCCTCGGGGGCGGACAGCATCCGGTGCAATGCGGTGGTGCCGGTGCGGGGAAGGCCGCTGACGATGATCGGATCAATCAGCGCCGTGCGCAAGGCCGGAACATCGCGGTTGCGCCGGTCTTGCAACAACAGCCGGGTTTCCAGAAAACTAAGGATCGTGCTTTCGGCCAGAAAAAACCCATAGGCATTGACCCGGCTGTCGGTGTTCAGGCTGTGGCACAGCGCCTCAAGCCCTTCGCGGTAATAGGGGTCTCCGAAATCCTTCAGGCGCGTGCGCTTTTGCGCCTTGTGCGCCAGCTTGTCGGGGTTCAACTGCCGCGGCACGCCGCCCAGCGCCTGCCCCAGTTGAAAGGCTTTGTTCAGGCCGCGAAAGGCGATGGGCTTATGATAGGCCATGAGGGGTCTCCTGGGTTGGGGGCGGCGTCATTGCACCAGCCACATGGACAGTTGGGGCACAAAGGTCACGACCATCAGAAACACCAGCATCAGCCCCAAAAAGGGCAAGACTGATCGGGTGACGGTTGCGAATTTTTCCTTAAAGGCGGTCATGGCGACAATCAGGTTCAACCCGATAGGCGGCGTCAAAAAGCCCAGCTCAAGGTTGACCACCATGATGATGCCGAAATGCACCGGGTGAATGCCAAAGGTGGCCGCACCCGCATAAAACAGCGGCCCAAGGATCAAGATCGCCGGAATGGCATCAACAAAACAGCCGACAATCAGCAACGCGGCGTTGACGGCCAAAAGATAGGTGATCTTGTTGGTAAATGTCTCTTGCAGAAAGGCAGCAAATTCCTGTGGCACGCCCTGCACCGCCAGCAGCGATTTCAACGACAGCGCCACCGCCAGAATTGGAAAAATCGACCCCAGCAGTTGGGCGGTATATTTGAAAATCCCGAAAAAGCTGAGAAATCCCAGCTCGCGGTGGATAAACAGCTCGACCAACAGGGCATAAGCCAGGGCGACGGCGGCGGCCTCGGTTGGGGCGAAATAGCCCGAGTAAATCCCGCCCAGCAAGATCACCGGCAGCATCATCGCCCAGATCCCTTCGCGCAGGGCGGCGCGGGCGCGGGGCCATGAAAACGGTGTCGGCGCGATACGGCGGTTTTTCCAGAACCCATAGAACGACAGGATAAAGGTCAGCAGCAGCCCCGGAATAATCCCGGCCAGAAACAGATCGGCAATGCTGGTTTCGGTGATAATACCATAGATGATCAGCGGAATGGACGGCGGGATGATGATGCCCAGCGTCCCGGCCGATGCCAAAGACCCAAGCGCAAAGCGTTTGTCGTAACCGGCATCCTTCAGCGCCGGATAAAGCACGGTGCCCACCGCCAGCAGCGTCACCGCCGACGACCCCGAGATCGCGGAAAACACCGCACATGACAGCACCGCGGCGATGGCCATGCCGCCGGGCAGCCATTCGGTAAAGGCGCGCACCACATCAATCAAACGCTGAGCGCTTGACCCGGTGGACATGGTCGCCCCGGTCAGCATGAACATCGGAATGGCCAGAAGCACCTCGCTGTCCAGCGCGGCCCACATGTCTTCTATCAGATAGACAACCTGCCCGTCCCCCCAGAAGAAATGCACATAAGCCGCCGCAATCAGCAGCATCAGGATGATATTCTGGCGCAAGATCAGCATGCCGCCGACAATCGCCACAAGTCCAAAAGCGGTCATTGGATTAATCTCGCAAGATAGGGCGGGGCTTCCATTCGGGGTGCCACGCAAAGATCAGATGCTTGAATGCAGAGGAAAAGAACATATAGGGAAACACCAGCTGGATCGGCCACAGCGGAATGCGGATCAGCGCCGCCAGGTCATTGAACGCCCGCGATTCGGCCACAAACAGAATGGCAAAATAGCCCAAAAATATATGCAAGGCCGCAGACAGCACATCGCCAAAACGCTCAACGCCTTTGCCGCGCAGCAGCCCATCGGCAAAGCTGGGCCGCAGGTGGGCGTTTTCGCCGGTGGCGATCACCATGCCCAGCGACCCGGCAACGATGGCGCAAAGAACGGCGACCTTTCCGCCGCCGTCGATGCTGGTGGTCAAGACCTCTCGGGCCAGGATCTGGCTGGCCAGCAGCGCCGCCGTCGTCAAATAGGCGACGACAGCAACGGCCGATTCCAACCAAAGCAAAAGCTGCACATATAAACGCATGGCCCGGTTTCCGCCTGTCAATCAGCTGCCGCAAGCGGCTTTGGCGGCCTCAAGCTTGGCCATGATTTCGGCACCGCGTCCGCCAACGGCCTTGACCGCCCCGGCTTGCGTGTCCGCCGCGGATGCCCGCCAGGCCGCCATATCGGCGTCAGACAGTTCAATCACATTTGCGCCGGCCTCTTTGACCTGACCAAGCAGCGCGGCTTCCGCGCCCAGGATCGCCGCGCTTAGCGCCTTGCCCATGGGGGCCACGCTCATCAGCCATTCTTTTTCCTGATCGCTCAGCTTGGTCCAGCTGCGCTGGGAAATCGCCAGCGATCCAACCAGGCGAAAGTGGTTTGATACGGTAATGTTGGGCGCCAACTTGGGAATGCCGACCGCAATGCCATAGACGGTGGGAATGTTGACCGCATCAATTGTGCCGGTTTGCAGGGCCGGGATCATATCCGCCACGCTTAGGGGGGATGGTGTGGTGCCCAGTGCCGACATAAAGTCGCGTTTGATGGTGCCATTGGCGACGCGCACCTTCAGGCCGGCCAGGTCTTCGGGGCGGTGAACCGGTCGGTTGGCGAACACTATGGTATGCCCGACTTCCATCCAGGTGATGGGCACCAGATTGTTTTCCACCATCAAGGGTTCAAGAATTTCGGCAAGGTGCTCGTGCTGGACGCAGGTGCCCTGCGCGGCTGAGTCAAAAAGATATGGCGTCGAGACAAGCTCCATCTCGGGCATGATCACCGCCAGCGGGTCGTTCGAGACATAGATCATGTCAAGCCGCCCCTTCATCGCCTGCCGGGTCATCGTGACCTCGTCGCCGATCTGGCCATCCAGCAGCAGGTTCATCTTCATCTGACCGCCAGACACGGTCTCAAGCTGTTCGGCGACCTTGGTGATCCAGGCGCCCCACGGCGATTTGGACGGTGCGACTGACCCCACCCGCAAGACGGTTTCCGCCTGCGCCGCGCCAACGGCAAGGCCAAGGGCCGCGCCAATAATCAGGCTTATCGTTTTGGTTTTCATGTTTCCCTCCCGTTGCGGCCACTTGGCGCCGCTGGTGTTTTGTTGGTTGTGCAATGATCGGCATTTGCAATGATTGCGTCGAATCGCCTCTCTGACGGAGGCTGTTATCCATGGCTCACTAGGGCAGCGAATGGGCCTTGCAACTATCATCTAGGTGACAATTGGGCGGGCTGGGCGCGGGATGTTATGGCTGACTGCCGGATGACGGCAGGCAGAATTATATAATTACGGTCGCCATAAATATATATTTAGACGCTATAATTATGATTATGGGATCTGAAATTATGCCGACTTGTTTTCATCAGCATCAAACAGACGCCCAGGCCCGGTGATTTTGACCCCGGCGCAGCGCCCCATATGCCAGGCCAAGACCTGGTTGCTTGACAACACCGGCACATTCAGCCGCTGCTCAAGCGGTGCGATCACATCCAGCGTGCGCAGGTTGGTGCAGGACAAAAACAGGGCCTCGGCGGGGCTGTCGTGCATCAGGTCCTGGGCGGCATCCATGATGGAGGCGCCGCTGATGCGGACGACTTTTTCTTCTTCGGCTTCGTTGAAGCTGCCGAAGACCGGCGTTTCGATACCTGCGGTCGCCAGCGCTGTGCGCAGGCGCTGCGATACATCGGCGACATAGGGTGACAAGAACGCGATGCGGCGCAGCCCAAGCGCGGCGCAGGCGGCAATCAGCGCGCTTAGCGGCTCGGTCACGGCCTGGGTGTTGGTGCCGGCGCGGATCAGTTCGGCAATGGCGGGCGCACCGATCTGCGCAGTGCCAGAGGTGCAGCCATACCCCACAGCCGCAAAGCGGACCGGTGCCGGAAACAGCGCCGCCGCCCCGGTCAGATGGCGGGCCATGCTTTGCAGGGTTTGCGGGGTGACGTCAGGGGCACTGGGCACGCGGCTGACATAAAACGGTGTGCCTGCGGGCAGCATCCGGCGAAAATCGCCTTCGATGGTTTCATCCGATTGCAGCACGACCAGCCCCAGCGCCGGGGTGTCGATGGTATCGGCGTCATAGCGGTAAACGGTCATAGCTCTACCAGGTTGCGATCGGCGCGCGGCGACAAAAAGCGGCAGCCGTCTTGGGTGATGACGATGTTTTCCTCGTGGACCATCATGCCGCCGCCCGTGGCGATGCCCGGCTCAAGGGTCAGGACCATGCCGGGTTCCAGAACCGTATGATCCTGGGGGATCAGCGACGGCCATTCGGTCAGCTGCATTCCCAGCCCATGGCCCAGGCGGCCGGTGTCTGATCCGCCGGCCCCGCCGGTGACAATGCCGTCCATGGCATGAAACAGCTGGGCGGCGGTGACACCGGGGCGGGCCAGATCGGCGGCGGCATCCGTGGCATCAATCAGCCTGTCGTGGGCGGCCTGCACGGCGGCGCTGGGCGGGCCAAGCGAAAAGTTGCGATCAAAGTCGCAAAAATACCCGTCGCACATCATGCCGGTGTCCAGCATAAGCACATCGCCTGCGGCCAGGGGGGCATCGCTGGCAGGCGAGATCACATCGTCATAGCCCTCTGCCGCGGCGGCGCCCGCCACATAGGGCACCCAATCGGCGCCTTCCTCAAGCCCCAGCATTTGAAAATGTCGAAACACCTGCGCCAGCGGCACGCCGGCGCGGGCGATCTGGGGCACCCGGTCAAAGGCGCGTCCGGCAATCTGGCAGGTTGCTTCGATCTTGGTGATTTCGGCGGCGGATTTCACCATGCGCAGCCGGCGGATGATGCCTTGGTCGCCGGTCAGCGTGCCGTCGATCTGTCCGGCAAGGCGGTGATAATCGGCCAGGGGCATCCGCAGGTGGGTTTCATGACCATCCGGCAGGCCGATGCGCCCGCCGCCGGCGATTTCGTTCAGGGTTTGGGTCAAAAGGCCAACGCCGTCGTCTTGCAAATCGGGCGCGCGCCAGCTGCGGATATCTTGGATCCATGTGCGCGCCATCAGCGCCGCCCCAATCGACGGGATCACGGCGACAGGCCGCCCGCTGGCCGGGACGATGACAAACCAGGGCCGCGCGGGGCTTTCCCAAAACCGCGTTTGATAGCCGGTAAAATAGCGCACTTCGGCCTCGGTCGTGAGCAAAAGCGCGGCCAGATCGGCCTGGGCCATCAGGCTTTGCGCCTTTTGGGTGCGGGCCTGATATTCCGCAGTGGGAAAGCCGCGGCTCATGTTTCGGGGCCTTCGCTGAGGATGCAAAGCACGCTGGATGTGGCGCCAAGCCCAAGCTGCCCGCGCCCGGCCAACAGCGCCGCCAGACCGGCCGCCCCCGATGGGGTCGACGCCAGCCCGTTATCCAGGGCGGCCTGCGCGCCGGCGTCGCCTTCTGCTTCGCTGAGGGTGACAAAGACGTCGGCGTCACGAGCCAACCCCCTGAGCGCAACAAGCGACGGTTCTTTGCAGTCAAGCCGGCCCATGGCCGACACGGGGCCAACCGCGGTGACGGCCTGGCCTGCCTTGACCGATTCCATCAACGCCGGGGCGGCCTGGGGTTCGGTCACGATAATTTTGGGCGCATCGCCCCATGCCTGCCGTGCCAGCGCCGCACAGGCGCCGGCCAATCCGCCGACCCCGGCCTGAAGAAAGATATGGCTGGGCGCGGCGGGCAATTGGTCAATCGCTTCGGCCATCAGCACCAGATAGCCTTCCATCAGGCGGTGCGGACGGGCGGTGTAACCGGGCCACGAGCTGTCGGACAAAAGGTCAAAGCCTTCGTCCACGGCGGCTTGGGCGGCGGCGGCCATGCTGTCTTCGTAGATCGCCCCTTGGCGGCGCACCGTTGCCCCCAGGGCGCGCAGACGCTGGGCAAAGGCTTCGGGTACGGTTTGTGCGATGTAAATCACCGCATCGGCGCCAAAAGCGGCGGCGCCGGCGGCCACCGACATGCCGTGGTTTCCGGCGCTGGCGGTCACATAGGTGCGCCCTGCTGCCAATCCCTGTTGATGGTCACAGGCAATCACATAGGCCGCGCCCAGTGCCTTGAAGCTGCCCAGCCCCATGCGTTCGCGTTCATCTTTGATCCAAAGGCTGCCCACCCCGGCGCGGGCCGCCAGATCCGGCGCGGCGCGCAGGGGGGTGGGGGCGGCTTTGGGGCAGCGCGCCACCAGGGTCTGGGCGGCGGCGGCATCGGTGCTGGGGAATGGGATTTCATCGCCAAGCGGGAAATCATTGTGGGCGGCGCGATAGGGGTTGATCAATATATCCATGTCGACAGATTTGCTGGACGCGGTGAAACGTCAAGCGTTTTCTGGGCCGCCCGCAAGGGGTCACGGCCCGAACGATCGGTCAAAGCGGCGCGGGTTCAGGGCCGCAAGATCGGTGTTGGGGTGGGCGCCATTCAGCAGATCTGCGATCAGCTCGCCTGATTTTGGCGCCATCATCAACCCATAGTGCGAATGCCCAAAGGCGGCGAACAGACCCTTGTGGCCGCTGTATTCGCCCAGCGCCGGCAGGCTGTCTGGCAGGGATGGACGCCGGCCCATCCAAAAGCGCGGGGTGCTGCTGCCCAGATCGGGGAACATATCCCGCGCCTGTTGGGCCAACAGCGCCTGTCGGCGCGGGTTTGCGGGCGCGTCGATAGGGGCGAATTCGGCGCCGCCGGCGACGCGCAGCCCCGCCAACATAGAGCTGGCGACGATTTTCGCATCGACATCCATGATCGAATTGTTCAGCTGCGCGGCGGCGTGGGGAAATTCAACATGATAGCCGCGCTCGGCCATCAGGGGGGGCGCCAGGCCCAAAGGGCGCAGAAGCTCGGCGCTCCAGACACCGGCGGCCAGCACCACCTGTGCGCTTTGTTGAACGCCAAGCGGCGTGGCGATGGCCCACCCGCCGTCGGTTTGGGCAAGCCCTGTCACCTTGGTGCGCAAAATGCGGGCGCCCTGCCGCTGCGCCTTGTCGCAAAGGGCGCGGGCCAGATCGCCGGGCGCGCGGGCGCGGGCCTGTCCCTTGATCACCACAGCGGCTTGAAACCGGGGCGAAAGGGCCGGCTCAAGCCGGCGGAGATCGCTTGGGCCAATCAGCGCGATATCGGCGCCTTTTTGGCGGCGGATGGCATAGCCCAGATCGCTGAGGCTGGCGTTATCGGCCTGACGAAAGGCGTGGATATACCAGCTTGGGGTGATCAGATCCTCGTGACCGGTGCCGGCCAGATGCTTTTGGAACAACGCGATCGAGGGCTGACAAAGCTGTTCCATCGTGTCGGCGGTCTGGCGGGTTTTTGTCTCGGAGGATGCGGCCAGAAACCGCATGCCCCATGGGATCATTTTGGGCCATGCCGCCGGGTGTACCCGCAGCGGTCGATTGCGCCCCAGCAGCATGCCGGGAATGGATTTCCAGATCCCCGGCACCGCCTGCGGGATGATCGACCAAGGCGAGATGACCCCGGCGTTGCCAAACGAGGTCTCTTGCCCCGGTTCGGCCGGGTCGATCAATTGCACGGCAAAGCCGCGATCCTGAAGCGACAGCGCGCAACAGATGCCGACGATCCCGGCGCCAATGATGGTGACGTTATGCTGCATGGACGTTCAGGCCGTTTGCGGGGCCCGGCGCCGCGCCAGGGTCTGGGCCGCGATGACGGGGGATGCGATGATCAACGCGGCAAGATCTGCGGCCAGCGATGGTGCGACAAACACCAGACCCGCCACCGCCATCACCACCCTTGCCACCACACCCATCGGTGCCAGCCAAAAGCCGACCACAGCGGCGGACAGGGCAATCACACCGGCGATGCAGCTGGCGGCTGTATAAGTGAATTCCCACAGGTCGAACCCGGTGGAAGACACAAACAACAACACGGGCGCATAGACAAAAGCCATGGGGGCAACCACCTTGCCCAGCCCCAGCGAAAAGGCGGACAGGCCGGTGCGGAACGGGTTGGAATTGGCAATCGCCGCCGCCGCATAGGCCGAGGTGCACACCGGGGGCGTTATCTCGGATACCACGCCGTAATACAGCACGAACATGTGGCTGGCGATGGGCGGCACACCCAGCTGCGCCAGCGCCGGCTGCGCGACTGAGACCAGCATGATATAAAGGGCCGTGGTCGGGATGCCGGCGCCCATCAGGATGCAGGCCACGGCAATAAAAATCAACGAGATGAACAGTTGCAGGTCTTGCACGGTGATCCAGTCGATCAGCCCCCCCAGCGACACAACGCCAAACATATCACTGGCCAGATTGCCGGCGCCCTGTGTGACCATAAAGCCGATGCGAAAGCCGATGCCGGTGGTGTTGATCACCCCGACAACGATGCCAACAGCCGCCGAGGCCGCGCCGACGGCCAGCGCGTATTTCACGCCCAGCTCAAGCGCGGCGGCCATCTGGGGAATGCGGATGCGCGGCTGTGGGTTCAGCGGCGCCAAAAGCGCCCCGGCACCAAGCAACAGCGCCATCGTCAGATCAAACCCGCCGTTGCTGTATTTCCAAAGGACAAAGGCAATGAATGCCCCGGCATAGGCCAGCGTGGCGGGGGTGTTCCACCGCGACATGCCGGTGACGATGGCCAGAGAAATCCCGCAAAAGGCAGACATGAAGGGCGTATAGCCAGAGAACAGCACCACCAGCAGCCCGATCAAGGGCACGATATTGGCCCAGCCTTCGGACCAGACCGCGCGCAGCTGTGGCAGTTGCTCTTTGGTCAGGCCCTTCAGCTTGAGCTTGCGCGCCATCAAATGCACCACGGTGAACACACCGACATAATGCAAAAGCGCCGGAAAGATCGCGGCGATCACGATTGTCGTATAGGGCAGCTCAAGAAATTCGGCCATGATAAAGGCGGCGGCGCCCATGATGGGCGGGGTGATCTGACCCCCCGCTGACGAGGCGGCCTCGACCCCGCCGGCGAAATGCCCCGGATAGCCAAGACGCTTCATGTTGGGGATGGTCAGCGCCCCGGTCGACACGGTGTTGGCCACCGACGATCCGGAAATCGTTCCGAAAAATGCCGAGGAAACCACCGACACTTTGGCCGGCCCCCCGGTATAGCGCCCGGCCAGGATGGTGGCGTTGTCGATGAACAGTTTGCCCAGGCCGGTGCGCTGAGCGATCACGCCAAACAGGACAAAGTGAAAGACGATGGTCGAAACCACCCAAAGGGTGACGCCGAAAATGCCCTCTTGCGGGAAATACATTGAGGAAACAAAGGTTTTGAAATTCACGCCCGGATGCTTGAGAAGGCCGGGGAAATAGGGGCCCAAAAGCGCATAAGATATGAACACGCAGATGATCAACGGCAAGATCCATCCCAGCGTGCGGCGCGCGATGTCCAGCACCAGCAGGATAATGACCACTCCAAAGAACACGTCAAAGCGGTTGGGGTTGCCCATGCGAAAGGTTTGCTCTTCTATGCCCAGCCAAGGCACACCGCGCCAGGCAAATCCGACATAAAGCGCCGCGGCCACGCCAAAGACCATGAAAAACAGATCATAAAACGGGATATTTCCAAGCCGCCACCGGCTGGCTTTGTGGGCGAAAAGGCTTTGGGTGCCGATGATCGGAAACAGCGCATAGGTCAGGACAAACAGCCCGGTCAGGTGCCAGCCCATATGCCAGTGATCTGCGGGCAGGCCAAAACCGGCGGTGAAAAAGTGATAGACGGCAAAACACAGCGATACCGCCCGGAGCAATGAGCCGGCCATTGGGCCGACAACGCGCATTGTGCTGGCCTCATCGTATTTGTCTTCGATGGCGGCAAGCTCTGCTTGGGTCAGGCCTTGCGGATGATCTGTGATGCTGTCTGACACGAAAGATTGCCCCTGTGGTATGTGTAATCGGGTGTGCGGCGCCCGGTTTGTCAACGGGCGCCGCCGGGTATTCCGGGGGGGCTTATTTCAGCAAGCCGGCTTCTTTATAGAACCGCTCGGCGCCGGGGTGCAGCGGCACGCCAAGCGCGGCAACACCGTCAAGCGCGGTTTCAACGGTGATTTGCTTGCCCTTGGCGTGGCCATTGTCCAGCAGCTTGCGGGTGTTGTCATTCCACAGCGCCTTGGTCAGCCCATAGACCAGGTCATCAGACAAATCCGAAGACACGACCAGCATCGCCGATACCGCCGGGGTCAGGACATCTTGGTCCACGCCTTCATAAACGCCGCCGGGAATTTTCGACGGAATATAGGCCGGAATGATCTGGTTGATCTTTTCAAGATCTTCTTGGGTGAAGGAATGCAGGCTCATCCCTTTGGTCGAGGCCAATTGGACCATTGCGGCAACCGGCCAGCCAGCGGCATAGAAATAGGCGTCGATCTGACCGTCGGCCAAACGTTCGGCCGATTGGCTGTTGTTCAGCTCTGCTTCTTCCATGTTGTCGCGGTTCACGCCCCAGGCATCCAACATTTGCAGCACGGCGACCTGTGTGCCAGAGCCGGCCTGGGCAATGCCGACACGTTTGCCGGCCAAATCACCAAGGTCAGAGATTTTCGCGCCCTTGGGCATCACCAGGTGCAGATCCTCGGGATACAGATTGGCAACGATGCGCAGTTTGGGGTGGGGTTTGCCTTCAAATTTACCCTCGCCCATATACATGGAGCGGGTCACGTCAGCCGCAGCCAGGCCGGCCTCTAGCTCTCCGTTTTGGACGGCGGCATTGTTGAAAACCGATGCGGTGGTGGATTGCGCGATGGCGATCAGGCCGGGCACCCCGCATTGGCCGCCACTGTCGCAAGGGCGCGATCCGGGAGGGGCCGAAATACCGTTTGCGATGGTCCCGCCGATCGGAAAATAGGTGCCCCCGGCGCCGCCGGTGCCAATGCGGAAAAACGTTGGATCTTGGGCAAGGGCAGGTGCCGCAAGTGCGCCGGCCAAAGCAAGACCCGCAAGGCCTTTTAGAAACGTCATAGTTTTCTCCCTGTTGGTGTGGTCAAGGGTCGGATGGCTCCGACGTGTTAAACACCGCCAGCATCCCGGAGATTTTGCATAAAAACAAATTTATAATATTTCATAATTAGAAAGTTTTTCTTATAAGTCGGCATGAACCTCACGCAGCTTACCGTATTCAAAGAAGTGATGGAGACCGGCTCCATTTCGCAGGCGGCCAAACAGCTGGGGCGCACGCAGCCGGCGATCAGCCTGGCAATCCGCAATCTGGAACAGGCGCTGGGATTGCCATTGTTTGAGCGTCGGGGCAGACGCCTGGTGCCGGTGCCCGAGGCGCAGTATTTATTGGCCGAAGCGACCAGCATTCTGGACCGCACCGCCACCGTGACCCAAACCATGCAAAGCCTGCGCGCCGCACAATCCGGGGCGTTGAACATCGCGGTGATGCCGGGGCCGTCGGCCTATATTTTTCCCAAGTTCATCAGCGAAAATGTGGAAAAGCATACCCGGTTCCAGATGACGTTGGCCTCGCGCAGCTCGCCTCAGATCCGAGAGTTGGCAAGCTCTCAGAGCATTGATTTCGGGTTCGCCGATTTTGACACGCCCAAAGAAGCCGAGCCGCGCTATTTGTCCGAGATCGTCAGCGCCGATTGCTTTTGTGCGGTGCATCGCGATCATGCGCTTGCCGGACAAAGCGGGATCAAGATCGAAGATCTGGCCGGGCAGGATGTTGGTATGTTGGGCGGAGACCATCCGTTGAACCGGCGGCTGTCGCTGGCGTTTCAGGGCGCGGGGGTGGGCCTTAGCTCGTATATTTCCAGCCAGTTCTTCTTGCCCTTGATGCCGTTCATTGCGCTGGGGCATTGTGTGGCCGTTGTTGATCCGCTGACCGCCGTCACCGAGCAAGAGCTG
Organism: uncultured Sulfitobacter sp.; assembly: GCA_937138475.1. Lineage (GTDB taxonomy): Bacteria > Pseudomonadota > Alphaproteobacteria > Rhodobacterales > Rhodobacteraceae > CAKZPD01. Next base: position 14,730 of record CAKZPD010000020.1, read on the forward strand.
GGGATTTCGGGTGGTCAGATCGTCTTTGTGCCGTTTCAGGCCCCTGTACGGTATGAATACGCCATTTTGACCCCAACCTTTCGTCCTGCTTCGCAGCTTGCCACGCGCATTCGGACCCGCTGGAAAGAGACATTGCTTGATATGCTCAATGATATGAACGCGCGCCCGGCCCTGGGGGCGGCGGCCTGATTGTCGCGCCTTTGGGAGCCAATCTTGACGGGGCGAATTTGGTTGCATATTAAGTTAGTGATCAGTCACTAATTTATGGATAGCAAATGGCCGCCCGCAAATCCGCCAAAGAACGCAAGACGCAGATCGCAGATACGGTGCTGCGCTTGGCAGATGAGCTGGGCCCAGATCGGCTGACCACGCAGGCGGTGGCCGATGCGGTCGGGGTAACCCAGCCCGCGATCTTTCGGCATTTCCCGACCAAAGCGGATTTATGGCTTGCGGTTGCGGGGTTGATCGCGGTGCGGCTGCGGGCCGGTTGGTCACAGGCGCTGCAATCGGCGGATGACCCGGTGCAACGGATCGAGGCGCTGATTTTGGGGCAGTTGCGCCAGATCGAGGCGATGCCCGCCATTCCGTCGATCCTTTTCTCAAGAGAGCTTCAGGCAGAAAACGAACCCCTGCGCCAGACGATTCAGGATCTGATGGGCACCTTGGTGGCCATGCTGATAGACGAGATAAAGACAGCGCAGGCCAATCAGCGCATTCATGGCGGGTTGGCGCCGCAAGATGGGGCGCTGTTGCTGGTGGCATTGGTGCAAGGTCTGGCGTTTCGCTGGACATTGACGCGCCGCGGCTTTGGCCTTGAGGCCGAGGGGCGCCGGATGCTGGCCATTCAGATGCGCCTGTTTCTTACGCAAAGCGAAGGGGGGGTATCATGACGCGGCGTTTGGTTTGGGGCGCGCTTGCGGTGATGATGGGCGGGCTGGCGGTCTGGCTGTTTTGGGCCGAGCGCCCGCTGACGGTGCCGGTCGCCCAGGCCCAGCCAAATGCGGTGGTGCGGGTTTACGGTTTGGGCACGGTCGAGGCGCGAATTCTGTCAGACATCGGTTTTGAGGTCGGCGCCGGCCTGCTGGATCTGGCGGTCGACAGCGGCGACAAGGTGGTCAAGGGGCAACCTTTGGCCCAGCTTCATGCGGCGGAACAATCGGCCCGTGCGGCCCGTGCCCAGGCCGGGGTTGCAGCGGCGCAGGCCAACCTTGGCAAGGCCCGCGCCAATACCACCCGCGCCAGCGCGGTTCTGGCCCAGCGCCGGGCGGCCAATATTCGCCAACAGGCCCTGGCCGGGCGCAGTGTCGCATCGGCCCAGGCCGCCGAAGCCGCCCAGCGCGATGTGGATGTGGCCCAAGCCGAGCTGAGCGTCGCGCAAAGCGATGTGTCGGTGGCCCAGGCGTTGCTGCGCGATGCCGAGGCGGCGCAGGAATTGGAACGCGTCTTGTTGCGTCACCACACCCTGTTTGCGCCCTATGATGGCGTGATTGTCACCCGCCATGTCGAGGCAGGAACCGTGGTGGGGGCCGGTCAGCCGATCTTTACCGTTATGGATCCGGCGACGGTGTGGGTTTTGGCCTTTGTCGACGAAGAACGGGCCGGGGCCTTGGCGCTTGGGCAGCCGGCGCAGATCCGGTTGCGGTCTTTGCCCCATCAGGTCTTTACCGGGTCAGTGGCGCGCATTGGCCTTGAGAGCGACCGCGTCAACGAAGAACGCCGGGTCTGGGTCGCTTGCGATCACTGCCCGGCGCAGGTGTATCTGGGCGAACAGGCCGAAATTCACATCACTGTGGCGCAATTGACTGATGTCATATTGGTGCCCGACACAGCCATCAGCAGCTTTGACGGCCATCAGGGGCGCATTTGGATTGCCGATCAGGGCCGCGCCCGTCAGGTCGGGGCGGTTTTCGGCCATCGCACCGAAGATGCCCGTGTGGCGTTGGTCAGTGACTTGCCAAAACAGGCCCAGGTGATCACCCATCCCCCGGCGGCCCTGACCGACGGGCGATTGCTGCGCCCCACCGATGAGGTGACGCGATGAACCTGGCCTATCGCGACGTGCGCCACAATCTGTTCCGCTTTGTGCTGACCTGTCTGGGGCTAAGCCTGTTGATGGCCGTCGTGCTGGCGATGATCGGAATTTACAACGGTTTGGTGGCCGATGCGCTGAATATCGTCAAAGCGCCCAAGGTGGACCTGTGGGTCGTGGAATCGGGCACCCAAGGCCCCTTTGCCGAAGCCTCGCAAATTCCTGCGGACACGCGCGATGCGGTGGCGCGCCTGCATGGGGTCACGGCAGCGGGCAGCATCACCTATCAAACGATTGAGGCCCCCTTCCGGGGGGAAACCCTGCGGCTGTATGTGATCGGGTATCAACCGGGGTATCCGGGGGGGCCGGAAACCATCGCCGAGGGGCGCGGGCTTGAGCGCAGCCATTTCGAAATCATAGCGGATCGAAAGACCGGCCTTGTTGTCGGGGACCGGCTGCGCCTTGGGCGGGATCGGTTCACCGTTGTTGGCCTGGTCGAGGATACGATGAATTCGGGCGGGGATCCTGCGGTGTTCATCACCTTGCGGGATGCGCAACAGTTGCAGACCCAGCTTGCCCCGCCGGCGCAAAGGGTTCTGATGGCGCGCGGCGATGGCAATGGGCCCAGCGCACAGAGCACGGTCGCCGCGGTCATTGCGCGGCTGGATCCCGGCGCCAACCCCGACAGCGTCGCCCAGACCGTCCGGCGCTGGAAGCATCTGGGGGCCCTGACCCAAGCCGACCAAGAGGCGATCTTGTTGCAATCGGTGGTGGACCGGGCCAAACGCCAGATCGGATTGTTTCTGGGCATTTTGCTGAGCGTGTCGGCGGTGGTGATTGCGTTGATCATCTATACGATGACCATGGAAAAGCTAAAGCAGATCGCCACGCTCAAGCTGATCGGCGCGCCGGACCGGACGATTGTCGGGTTGATCGTGCAGCAATCTGTGGCCCTGGGCGTGGTGGGATGGGCCTTTGGTCTGATCTTGATCTTATTGATCAAAGATGGCTTTCCGCGCCGTGTGGTGCTTGAGCCGGTGAATGCCGCAGCGCTGGGCGCGATTGTCCTGGGCGTGTGCATTTTGGCCAGCGGCCTTGGGGTGCGGGCCGCGCTGAAGGTGGACCCGGCCACCGCAATCGGGGGGTAAGCATGTCGGATCAACCGGGCCGCGCCATCGTTGAGATTGAAAATATTTCCAAGCATTTTGGCACCGGGGCGGCCCGTGTCGATGCCCTTAGGGATGTTGATCTGACTGTCCGCGCCGGCGAGGTCGTGGCGCTGCTTGGGCCGTCGGGATCGGGCAAGACCACGTTGTTGAACATTATCGGATGCATCATAGATCCCAGCGCCGGGCGGCTGACATTGGACCAAGAGCGGGTCTTTGACGATGGTTGGTTGCGCCGGGATTTACGGCGGCTGCGGCTGGATAAGATCGGATTTATCTTTCAATTTCATAATCTTTTGCCGTTTTTGGATGCCAAGGACAATGTGGCGCTGGTCTTGAAAATGGCGGGGAAATCCCCCGCCCAGGCCCGTCAGCGCGCGATTGAGCTGCTTGACTATCTTGAGGTTGGCCATCGCCGGGATGCCATGCCGGCACTTTTGTCCGGCGGCGAGGCCCAGCGCGTCGCCATTGCCCGCGCCCTGGCCAATACCCCGCGCATCATTCTGGCGGATGAACCAACGGCGGCGCTGGACAGTAAGCGCGCCGGCATCGTCATGGATCTGTTGCGCAAGCTGGCAGAAGAACAGGACGCCTGTATCATCGCCGTAACCCACGACGAGAAAATCTATGATCGGTTTGACACGCTGTTTCATCTGCGTGACGGGCGGCTTGAACGCTGAGGGTCGCTAGGGGGCGGGGTGAACCACCTGGCGTTGGCGGCCCAGGCCTTCTATTTCGGCTTCCATCACGTCGCCTGGGCGCAAAAAGCGTTGCGGCGACATGCCAAGCCCGACCCCCGAGGGGGTGCCGGTCGCAATGATGTCACCGGCTTGCAGCCGAAGAAAGTTGCTGAGATAGGCGATGATTTCAGCTACACCAAAAATCATGTCATTGGTGTTTGACGCCTGCATCCGCGCCCCGTTCAAATCCAGTGTAACGCCAAGGTTTTGCGGGTCGGGCACTTCGTCTGCCGTCAGCATGTATGGGCCGATGGGGCCAAAAGTCGGGGCGGATTTGCCTTTGATCCATTGGCCGCCGCGTTCGGCTTGAAAGCTGCGTTCAGACACATCGTTCACCGTGCAATAGCCGGCCACATGGTCAAGCGCGTCTTCTTGGCGGACATACTGAGTGTCGCAACCGATGATGACGCCCAATTCGGCCTCCCAATCGCCTTTTTCCGCGCCACGCGGCAGAATCACCGGATCGAACGGCCCGGAAAGGGCGGTGCTGGCTTTGGAAAACAAAATAGGCTCGGCCGGGGGGGCGGCACCGGTTTCCGCCGCGTGTTTGGCATAGTTCAAGCCGATGCAATAAAAATTTGGCACGCTTTTCAGGCAGGCGCCGATGCGGCCAGGGTGTTCGACGACCGGCAGGCTTGTGATATCAAGGGCGCGCAAGGCATCAAGCGCGGCAAGCGACACCCCATCACCGCAAAAATCTGCCGCATGGCCAGACAGATCCCGCACCGCGCCGCTTGCATCCACGATGCCGGGCTTTTCTGATCCAGGCGGTCCAAATCTAAGCAGCTTCATATGTTATGGCCTTATGTTGTGCGCGTCCTGGTGCAGGGCATGGGTCGGCGCGATATTGCCTTAGGATAAACCGCGAAATGCCGGGCAATGCAATTGTCATCCATCAGCTGGCGGGATCGTCGATCAGCGGGCTGGGTTTGGCAAGGGCTTCCAGATCGGCTTGATGCTGGATTTCCACGCGGGCGCCCTGGGTCTGGACACCAAAATCCTGAAGCTGCCGAAAGGCGCGGCTAAGGTTTTCGGGGCGCATGGCGAGCAGCGACGCCAGACGCTTTTTATCAAACGGCAGGGTGAATTGTGCCTGTCCGTTTTGGCGCTTTTGCTCGCGCAGCAGGTAATTTGCCAGCCGTTCAATCGACGTGCGAAATTTCAGATCCTTGGTGTTTTTGATGACCGACCGATAGCATTGCGCCAATTCTTGCACCACCGCGCGGGCAAAGCCGCAATCCAGATCAAAGACCGCGCGGATGTCCGGGCTGGGGATCAACACGATGCGGCTTTTTTCCAGGGTGCGCGCCGACATCAGGTTGGGGGCATCCTTGACCGTCGCCGCCAGGATAAAGGTCGACGTGGGCCGGACAGTGGCCATGCTGGTTTCCCGGTTGTTCCATTGGGCATACAGCTCAACTGACCCGGCCAGGACGATATGCAGAAAATCGCTGCGTTCGCCTTCGGCGATCAGATCAACCTGTGGGGGGAAGGTCTGAAGATAGGCCCCTTGCATTAGGCGCTCAAAGTTTTCACCGCTCATTGCCTGAAACAGCTCAAGCTCGCGCAGGTCTTTAAAAGTCGAATCAAAGTGTTTGCTGTTGGGCAGTCGGTCCATCGAACAAAGGCTCATTTGGTTAATTGACAAATATCAAGCAATGAATTGACCAATAGGTCAACCCGCCTTGACCCGCAAGCGCCCGGCCCATGACATTTCGCGGTTGTGAATTTGTTTTGCAGCCAAAAGGCAGGTTTCTTGATCTCGATCAAACCTTTTGGCCCCTGCGTGCCTGACGAAAGGTGCGGGCCCTGCATGGGGTCCGCGTTTTTTCACTTGTCGGAGGGCCTGTCATGCAGACCGAAGCTGTTGCCTCTCGCTCGGACCAAAACCGAGCCCTTGGCCTGAGCACCATCGCCTTTACCGCCTGTTTCGCGGTCTGGACGATCTTTTCCATCATCGGCGTCGCCATCAAGGATGAACTTGGGTTGAACGAATCGCAATTCGGCCTGTTGGTCGCGACCCCGATTTTGACAGGCTCTGTGACCCGGCTGTTTTTGGGGGTGTGGACCGAAAAATACGGGGGCCGCTTGGTCTTTGCCGGGCAGATGCTGCTGACGGCGCTTGCGACCTGGGCGCTGACTTTTGCCGACAGCTATCTGATGTATCTGCTGGCAGCCTTGGGCATCGGCCTGGCCGGAGGATCGTTCATCATCGGCGTCGCCTATGTGTCGCGGTGGTATGACGCGGGCCATCAAGGCACGGCCTTGGGGGTCTTTGGCGCCGGCAATGTGGGCGCAGCCGTCACCAAGTTCTTGGCGCCGTTTGTCATGGTGGCCTATGGGTGGCAAAGCGTTGCGTTGGTCTGGGCCTCGGCCTTGGCGTTGATGGGGGTTTTGTTCTTTGTCTTTGCCAAGGATGATCCCGAATTGGTCGCGCGCCGCCGCAATGGCACCGCCGCCCCCAGTCTGGCGCAACAGTTTGCGCCGCTGCGCAATCTTCAGGTCTGGCGCTTTTCCCTTTATTATTTCTTTGTGTTCGGGGCCTTTGTGGCGCTGGCGCTTTGGATGCCGCATTACCTGATCGACGTTTACGGCGTTGACGTAAAGATGGCCGGTATGGCCGCGGCGTCGTTCAGCCTTTCGGCGTCATTGTTCCGGGCCTATGGCGGGCATTTGTCGGATAAGTTCGGCGCGCGCAGCGTGCTTTATTGGACCTTTGGGTTCAGCTTGGTGCTGCTGTTCATGCTGTCCTATCCGCCGACCGATTATATTGTTCAGGGCAAAAGCGGGCCGATCCGGTTTTCCACCCAGATGCAGTTCTGGCCATTTGTGATCGTGTTGTTCGCCCTTGGCTTTTTCATGAGCCTGGGCAAGGCTGCGGTTTTCAAGCACATTCCGGTTTACTATCCGTCCCATGTGGGCGCGGTGGGTGGCCTGGTTGGGATGATCGGCGGTATTGGCGGGTTTGTCCTGCCCATCAGCTTTGGCGCGCTGCTGGATCTGACCGATATCTATACCTCGTGTTTTGCCCTGCTGTTTGGTCTGGTGGCAATCGCGCTGGGCTGGATGCATGTGTCGATCCGGATGATGGAGCGCAAAGCCCATGGCGATATGCTGGATCAGCTGCCGTCCCTGCCCGAAATGCAGGAAATCCACGACCCCAAGCGCACAACCATGCCACGTCTGTTGCAAGATTGGCGCCCCGAGGACAGCAGCTTTTGGGAGGCAAACGGCCGCCGCATCGCCAAGCGCAACCTGTGGATTTCCATTCCGGCGCTGCTCTTGGCCTTTTCGGTCTGGATGGTCTGGTCGATGGTGGTGGCCAAGCTGCCGTCCATCGGGTTTGATTTTACCACCAGCCAGTTGTTCTGGCTTGCGGCTCTGCCGGGGCTGTCGGGCGCGACCTTGCGGATATTCTACAGCTTTATGGTCCCAATCTTTGGCGGGCGGCTTTGGACAACCCTTTCCACCGCGTCGCTTTTGCTGCCGGCGATGGGGATTGGCTATGCCGTGCAGAACCCCGACACGCCCTATCTGATCTTTCTGACCTTGGCGCTGCTGTGCGGGTTTGGGGGGGGGAATTTTGCCTCGTCCATGGCCAATATCGCCTATTTCTTTCCCAAGGCGGAAAAGGGCAATGCGCTGGCGCTTAATGCGGGATTGGGCAATCTGGGCGTATCGGTCATGCAGTTTCTGGTGCCGGTGGTTATCACTGCGGGTGTCTTTGGCGCCATGGGTGGAACCGCGCAAAGCCTGCCGGATGGATCACAGCTGTGGTTGCAGAATGCCGGGTTTGTCTGGGTGCCGTTTATTCTGGTCGCGACCATTGCCGCCTGGCTGGGCATGGATGACATCGCCGATGCCCGCGCCAGCTTCCGCGAGCAGGCGATCATTTTCAGCCGCAAGCAGAATTGGCTGATGTGTTTGCTTTATACCGGCACATTCGGCAGTTTTATCGGCTATTCGGCGGGCTTTCCGTTGCTGACACGGCTGGCCTTCCCCGAGGTGAACGCCCTGCAATATGTCTTTTTGGGGCCGTTGGTCGGGGCGCTGTCGCGGGCCGGCACCGGTTGGATCAGCGACCGTTTTGGCGGCGCGCGTGTAACCCTGTGGACCTTTGCCGGGATGATCCTTGCGGTTTTTGCGGTCATTGCCTCGCTTGGCGCCAGCAGCTTTACCGGGTTTTTCGCGGCCTTCATGGCGCTGTTCTTCCTGACCGGGGTTGGCAATGCGTCCACCTTCCAGATGATCCCTGCGATCATGGGTCTTGAGGTGCCGCGCCTGATGCCTGGGCTTGACCCGGCTGCGCAGCGCAAGCAGGCCGAACGCGAAAGCGCGGCGATCATCGCCTTTACCTCGGCGATGGCGGCATATGGCGCCTTCTTTATCCCCAAGGCCTACGGCACATCCATTGCGATGACCGGCTCGCCGGTGGGCGCGCTTTGGGGGTTCTTGGCCTTTTATGCGGTCTGCCTGGCGGTGACTTGGCTGTTTTATGCCCGGCCCGGCGGTCTGCTTTATGCGCTGGAACGCAGCGGAAAACCCAGCGGCATCCCAGTCAGCGCCACCTGAAATCTTTGCCCCAAGCGCCCCGCGCTTGGTCGGCCCTGAATGCGAAAGGACACCTAAATGAGCCACCTGCTCGATCGCCTGAACTTTCTTCGGTCAAAGGAACTGGATCAGTTTTCCAATGGCCACGGACAATTGACCCGCGAAAACCGCGACTGGGAGGAAACCTATCGGAACCGCTGGCGGCACGACAAGGTCGTGCGTTCGACCCATGGCGTGAATTGCACCGGGTCATGCAGTTGGAAAATCTATGTCAAATCCGGGATTGTCACTTGGGAAACCCAACAGACAGATTATCCGCGCACCCGTCCTGATCTGCCAAATCATGAACCGCGCGGCTGCGCGCGGGGGGCTTCTTACAGCTGGTATTTGTATTCAGCCAATCGGGTGAAAAACCCGTTGGTGCGGGGCCAGCTGATGAAGGTTTGGCGGCAGATGCGCAAAACCCTTGGGCCGACGGCGGCTTGGGCCAAGCTGCAACAAGACCCGATTTTGCGCGCCTCCTATGTCGAGAACCGCGGCAAGGGCGGTTTCGTGCGCGCCACCTGGGACGAGGCCACCGAAATCACGGCCGCCGCGAACGCCTATACGGCCAAGACCTATGGGCCTGATCGGGTGTTCGGGTTTTCGCCGATCCCGGCGATGTCCATGGTCAGCTATGCGGCCGGATCGCGATACCTTTCGTTGCTGGGCGGGGTCTGCATGTCGTTTTACGATTGGTATTGCGACCTTCCGCCGGCGTCTCCGATGACCTGGGGGGAACAGACGGATGTGCCTGAAAGCGCCGATTGGTATAATGCCGGGTACCTGCTGCTTTGGGGATCGAATGTGCCCCAGACCCGCACGCCCGATGCGCATTTCTATACCGAGGCGCGCTATAAGGGGACCAAATCCGCCGTCATCTGCCCGGATTATTCCGAGGCGGCAAAATTCGGCGATGTCTGGTTGAATGCCAAGCAGGGCACAGACGCGGCCCTGGCCATGGCATTCGGGCACGTCATCTTGCGGGAATTCCACTTGGACCGGCAGGCGGAATATTTTGAGGACTACGTTCGCAAGTATTCCGATTTCCCGATGCTGGTAAAGCTTGAGGAAAAAGAGGGCCGCTTGGTGCCGGGGCGGTTTTTGCGGGCCGGCGATCTGGATGGAAAACTGGGCGAAGACAACAACCCCGAATGGAAGACTGTGGCCATTGATGAGGTCGCAGGCGGCTTGGTCGCGCCGAATGGTTCCATTGGGTATCGCTGGGGTGAAGGCGGATCATGGAACCTTGAGGAAAAAGCCGCCAAGGCCGAGACCCGCTTGAAGGTTTCGCTGGTCCTTGAAGAAGATCACGACAGCGTCGCCGCCGTCGATTTCCCCTATTTTGGCGGCGAAGCCGTGGGCCAGTTCAAAACAGATGCCGACTTTCCGCAGGTCTTGACCCGTAACGTGCCAGTGCGCCGCCTTAAGACACCCGATGGCCCCATCGCCGTGGCCACCGTGTTCGATCTGTTTTGTGCCAATTATGGGCTGGACCGGGGGCTGGGGGGTGAATGGGTCACCGCCGATTACGCCAATCCTATGCCGGGCACCCCTGCCTGGGCGGAAAAGATCACCGGCGTGCCCGCTGACAAAATCATCCATGTCGCGCGGGAATTCGCGCAGAACGCCGAAAAGACCAAAGGCAAGTCGATGGTCATCATCGGCGCCGCGATGAACCATTGGTTCCATATGGATATGAATTATCGCGGGGTCATCAACATGCTGGTGATGTGTGGCTGTGTTGGTCAATCGGGTGGCGGCTGGGCGCATTATGTCGGCCAGGAAAAATTGCGCCCTCAGACCGGGTGGCAACCGCTGGCCTTTGCCTTGGATTGGAACCGCCCGCCGCGCCACATGAACAGCACCAGCGCCTGGTATGCCCACACCGATCAATGGCGCTATGAGACGCTGAAAGCGGATGAAATCCTGTCGCCCACCGCGCCCGAGGGAGATTGGGATGCGGCGCTGATTGATTACAACATCCGCGCCGAGCGCATGGGCTGGTTGCCTTCGGCGCCGCAGCTCAAGACCAACCCATTCGAGGTCGCCAAAGCCGCCAAGGCCGCCGGCAAAGATATCCCGGCCTATGTGGCCGAGCAGCTGTCCTCGGGCGCGCTGGAAATGTCGTGCCAAGACCCTGATGCGCCCGAGAACTGGCCGCGAAACCTGTTTGTCTGGCGTTCGAACCTGCTGGGGTCATCGGGCAAGGGGCATGAATATTTCCTCAAGCATTTGCTGGGAACCGATCATGGGGTGATGGGCAAGGATCTGGGCCAAGATGGCGCCACCCTGCCCAAAGAGGCCAAGTGGCATGCGCAGGCCCCGCAGGGAAAGCTGGACCTGCTGGTGACGATAGATTTCCGCATGAGCACCACAGCCGTCTATTCCGACATCGTTCTGCCAACCGCCAGTTGGTATGAAAAGGACGATATGAATACCTCGGATATGCATCCGTTTATTCATCCGCTTCAGGCGGCGGTGAACCCGGCGTATGAATCGAAATCCGATTGGGAAATATTCAAGGCGATCGCCAAGAAATTCTCAGAGGTGGCGCCTGAAATATTAGACAGTCAAACCGATATTGTCGCGCTGCCGATCCTGCACGATACGCCGGCCGAAATTGCCCAAGATCAGGTGAAGGATTGGAAAAAGGGCGAATGCGCGTTGATCCCCGGCAAGACAGCGCCGAACTTCATAGCGGTCGAACGCGACTATGCGGCGCTTTATGATCGCTTTACCGCGCTTGGGCCGTTGATGGACAAGCTGGGCAATGGCGGCAAGGGCATCAACTGGGACACCAGTGATGAAATTGCTGCGCTGGGCGCGCTGAATGGCACCCGCGCCGACGGCCCCGCCAAAGGGCGCCCGATCATCGACAGCGCCATTGACGCCGCCGAGGTGATCTTGATGCTGGCGCCCGAAACCAATGGCGAAGTGGCGGTCAAAGCCTGGCAGGCCCTGTCCAAGGCCACCGGGCGCGCCCATGCGCATCTGGCCGAGGGCGAACACCACAACAAGATCCGCTTTCATGACATTGCCGCGCAGCCGCGCAAGATTATCAGCTCTCCGACGTGGTCGGGCATCGAAAGCGAAAAGGTCAGCTATAACGCCGGCTATACCAACGTGCACGAGCTGATCCCGTGGCGCACCCTGACCGGGCGGCAACAGCTGTATCAAGACCACCTGTGGATGCGTGCCTTTGGCGAGGGGTTTATGTCCTATCGTCCGCCGGTCGATCTGAAAACCATCACGCAAGAGGTGCAGGACAAAGGCGACAGCCTGGTGCTGAACTTTATCACCCCCCACCAGAAATGGGGCATCCATTCGACCTATTCCGACAACCTGCTGATGCTGACGCTGAATCGCGGCGGGCCGGTTGTGTGGATTTCTGAAAATGACGCCAAAAGCGCAGGGATCGCCGACAACGACTGGATCGAGCTGTATAACACCAATGGCGCGCTGACAGCGCGGGCGGTGGTCTCGCAACGGATCAAAGACGGCACGACCTTTATGTATCACGCGCAGGAAAAGATCGTGAATACGCCGGGGTCGGAAAAAACCGGTCTGCGCGGCGGCATCCACAATTCGGTCACGCGGGCGGTTCTAAAGCCCACCCATATGATCGGCGGATACGCACAGCAATCTTACGGGTTCAACTATTACGGCACCGTGGGGTCGAACCGGGATGAATTTGTCGTCGTGCGAAAAATGAAAGAGGTCGACTGGCTGGACGGCGAAGCGACCAAGAAGGAGGCCGCGAAATGAAGGTGCGTGCGCAAATCGGCATGGTTCTGAACCTGGATAAATGTATCGGGTGTCACACCTGTTCGGTGACTTGCAAGAACGTTTGGACGACGCGGGACGGGGTGGAATATGCGTGGTTCAACAACGTGGAAACCAAGCCCGGCCTGGGGTATCCGACCGATTGGGAAAACCAAAAGCGCTGGAACGGGGGGTGGCATCGCACGGCCTCGGGCAAGCTTCAGCCCAAACAGGGCGGCAAGTGGCGGATTTTGGCGAATATCTTTGCCAACCCCGATCTGCCCGAGATCGACGATTATTACGAGCCTTTCGATTTCGATTATGACCATCTGAAATCGGCGCCCCAGACCCAAGCCTTTCCGACGGCCCGCCCGCGCTCCAAGATCACCGGAGAGCGGATGCAAAAGATCGAAAAGGGCCCGAACTGGGAAGAAATTCTGGGCGGCGAATTTTCCAAGCGGTCTGCGGATTATAACTTTGAAGGGATTCAAAAGGAAATTTACGGCGAATATGAAAATACCTTTATGATGTATTTGCCGCGCTTGTGCGAACATTGTCTGAACCCTGCTTGCGCCGCGTCCTGCCCATCGGGGGCGATCTATAAACGCGAAGAAGACGGTATTGTTCTGATTGATCAGGAAAAATGCCGCGGCTGGCGGATGTGCGTTTCGGGCTGTCCTTACAAAAAGGTTTATTACAACTGGTCCACCGGCAAATCCGAGAAATGCACCTTGTGCTATCCTCGGATTGAATCGGGCAATCCAACCGTGTGTTCGGAAACCTGTGTGGGGCGTATCCGGTATTTGGGCGTGATGCTGTATGATGCCGACAAGATCCAAGAGGCGGCCAACACGCCGGACAAGATGGATTTGTATGATGCGCAGCTGGGTGTATTTCTTGATCCCAGTGACCCCGAGGTCATTCGCGCGGCGCGCCGCGAAGGCATCCCCGAAGACTGGATAAAGGGGGCACAGGAAAGCCCGATCTGGAAAATGGCGATGGATTGGAAGGTGGCCTTCCCGCTGCACCCCGAATACCGCACCCTGCCGATGGTTTGGTATATTCCGCCGCTGTCGCCGATTCAAAATGCCGCCGAGGCCGGGGCCATCGGCATGGATGGCGCAATGCCAGATGTTCGAAACCTGCGTATTCCCCTGCGCTATCTGGCCAATATGCTGACCGCCGGCGACGAGGCGCCGGTCGCCACCGCGCTTGAGCGGATGTTGGCGATGCGCGCGTATATGCGCGCCAAGACGGTCGATGGGGTGATTGACGAAACGCTGGCCGAGGCCGTGGGGCTGACCGGGGCAATGATCGAAGACATGTATCGGATCATGGCGCTGGCTGATTACGAAGATCGGTTCGTCATTCCCACCACCCATCGTGAACAGGTGGAAGAAGCCTATGAGCTGAA
>CAKZPD010000021.1 GCA_937138475.1 uncultured Sulfitobacter sp.
TGGCTCTGGCTCTGGCTCTGGCTCTGGCTCTGGCTCTGGCTCTGGCTCTGGCTCTGGCTCTGGCTCTGGCTCTGGAAGGGGTTGCACCGGGGGGGCGCTGTCAAGGCTGGCGATGTCCTCGGGCGGGCTTTCCTGTGGGTTGGATTGCGCAGGCGCCGGGGTCTGCGCCGGATCCGCGCTGCCCCCTTCATCAATGATCGCCTCAAGCCCCTCGTCCAGATGCGAAGAGGTGCGGAACAACCTGTCTTTCAGTTTTTTGAAAAATGCCATGCCATCACGCGCCTTTTGTCGATCCCTTGCCCCCATCTAAGCGGTTATGGCAGCAAGGGAAAGACCCGGCAGGGGCAAGCGCCGCGGCGCGGCTAGATCTCGTCGCTGAAATGTTTCATCACCAAGCGGATCGGGTTTGGCGCCGCCTGCCCCAGACCGCAAATCGACGCATCGACCATGGCGCTGCTGAGTTCCTCAAGCAAGGGTTGATCCCAGCGATCCGCCTGCATCAGCTTGACCGCTTTTTCACAGCCCACCCGGCAGGGGGTACACTGACCACAGCTTTCGTCCTCAAAGAAACGCAGCATATTCAGGGCGGCGCCCCGCGCGCTGTCCTGATCAGACAGAACCACAACGGCGGCAGACCCGATGAACGACCCCAGCGGTTGCAATGTATCAAAATCCAGCGGCACATCGCTGATGCTGGCCGGCAACAGCCCCGAAGACGGCCCGCCGGGCTGATAGGCCTTGAACTGGTGCCCTTCGGCCATCCCGCCTGCGGCCTCAATGATGTCAATGATCGTCGATCCGGCGGCCAAAAGGTAAACCCCCGGATTGGCAACCCGGCCCGAAACCGAATAGCTGCGCAACCCCTTGCGCCCGTTCTTTTCGGTGGCGCTCAGCACTTGCGGCCCCTCGCGGCAGATACGCGCCACCCAATGCAGGGTTTCGACATTGTGCACCAAGGTGGGTTGACCAAAAATGCCGACCTGCGCCACGAAGGGAGGCCGGTGACGGGGCATGCCACGTTTGCCTTCAATGGATTCGATCATCGCGGATTCTTCGCCGCAGATATAGGCCCCCGCCCCGCGCCGCAGATCAATATACCCCGGCGCAACCAGCCCGGATTCCTCAAGCGCTGCAATCTCGCGGCGCAGAATTTCCAGCACAGCCGGATATTCATCCCGCATATAGATAAAGGCCTTTTCCGCCTCGACCGCCCAAGCGGCGATCAGCATCCCTTCAAGGAACAAATGTGGCGTGCGCTCAAGGTAATAACGGTCCTTGAATGTGCCCGGCTCGCCTTCGTCGCCGTTGACCGCCAGGTATCGTGGCCCGGCGTTGGCCCGGACAAAGCCCCACTTGCGTCCCGAAGGAAAGCCGGCGCCCCCCAGCCCCCGCAGCCCAGAGGCCAAAATCGTTTCCTGCACCTGCGCCCAATCGCCCGAGCTGCGCAGGGATTTCAACGTGTCATAGCCGCCCGCAGCCACATAGCTGCCAAGCGCCTCATAGTCTGGCACATGGGCGTGGGTGTCATCGGCCTTGATCGCGGCCAGAACCTTTTCAGGGGTGGCGTGATCGATGTGATTGTGCCCGATCTCAAGCGTTGGCGCGGTATCGCAGCGCCCCATGCAGGGCGCGCGCAGAACCCGCACCTGTGCCGGATCCAGCCCATCTTCGAGCGCTGATTTCAGCGCCTGAGCGCCCGCCAATTCGCAAGACAGCGAATCGCACACACGAATGGTCAGGGCCGGCGGCGGGGTCTCGTTTTCTTTCACAACATCGAAATGCGCGTAAAAGCTGGCCACTTCGTAAACCTCGGCCATGGACATGCGCATTTCCTCGGCCAGCGCCCGCAGATGCGCCGCCGACAAATGGCCAAAGCTGTCCTGAATTTTGTGCAGATGTTCGATCAAAAGGTCAGCGCGGCGCGGCGCATCCCCCAACAGCGCGCGCACATCGGCCCAGGCCTGATCGTCAAGCTGCCGCCCCTTGGTGTGGCGCCGCCCCTTGCCTTTGCCTGATTTCCAAACCCCTTTGCGGGGGCCAGTGTCATGATTGTCCAGCGCCATATGGTCCTTCCGATCCCGCGCCATCGCGGGCTGTGTTGGGTCAAACTTGCCGCGACCATATCAGCGCCGCCTGCGCAGCTACACCGTCAAAAGCGACAATTCCGCCACGCTTTGCGTTCGTTTCCGAAAAATGGCGCCGGCTTTATCCCGGTCAAAGCGGCACATCGCCTTGGCGGCCTGCGGTTTCTGGGGCAAAGTGGGGGCATGTTGCGCACCGCCCTTTGCCTTTGGATCATCCTTGCCGCCAGCCCCCGCGCCCAAGACACCATGAGCGCGGCAGAGTTTGACGCCTATACCCGCGGAAAAACCTTGTATTACGGGCAAGCCGGCACCCCCTATGGCGCCGAGCAATATCTGCCAAACCGCCGCGTCCGCTGGAGCTTTCTTGACGGTATATGCTCAGAAGGGCATTGGTTCGAGGAAAAGGGCCACATCTGCTTTGTCTATGACAAAGAGCCGGCGCCGCAATGCTGGTCATTCTTTGATCAGCCCGGCGGTTTGGTGGCGCGATTCGAGGGCACCCCACCAAGCGCTGACCTTTACGAGGTGCAGATCAGCGACACGCAAATGCACTGCCTGGGGCCGCGAATCGGGGTCTAGCGCCTAGAACAGGCTGCCTTGGCCCGGCGGCGCGCGGCGCGGTTTTTTTGCCGCCGTGGGCTGTGGCTTTTCGCCAGGCTCGGTGCCGGGGGCGCCGGGCAATGGCGTGCCGACCTGCACCCGGCCATCGGCGAATTCGACCTCAAGCGTTTTTGCCGCGCAGGCGCCGGCCACACCTGTGATCACCGCCCCGTCACCGCGCACCACCGCATAGCCCCGCCGAAGCGTCGCCTTGTACCCAAGCGTTTCGCGCAGCCGGTCAATCGCCTCAAGGCGGCTGCGGCGGGTTTCAAGCTGATGGCGGGCGATTTGGCGCAGCCGATCCACCACGACATCAAGGCGCCCGGATTTATCCGCCACATCGCGCAACATGTTTTGGGGGCGCAAGGCCGCCGCCCGCAGATCAAGCGCGCCGCGTTTTTGCGCCACAGCCCGCAGCAAGGCCGGGCCAAGGCGCTGGGCTGATTGCCCCAACTGTCGTTTGCTGTCGTCGATATGGCGCCGCAGGGTGGCGGGGCGCAGGCTGCCGGACACATTCGCCAGACGAACGCGGCGGGCCTGCACCGATTTGATCAACGCCGGGCCCAACCGACTGGCGGCAAAATCAAGCCGTTGGCGGGGAAGGTCCAGAAGGCTTTCGGCGCGCGGCAAAGCCCGGCCCATATCGCGCAAACGCTGATCCTTGCGCGCCAAGCCCTGGCTGAGCGCATGGCTGAGACGGCTTTCATAGCTGTCAAGTTGGGCCAATAATTCGTGCCGGACGGGCACCGCCAGCTCGGCCGCCGCGGTGGGGGTCGGCGCGCGTTTGTCCGAAACGAAATCAATCAATGTCGTATCGGTCTCATGGCCCACCGCCGAGATCAACGGAATATCCGAGGCTGCCGCCGCGCGGGCGACAATTTCTTCGTTAAAGCCCCAAAGGTCTTCGACCGATCCACCGCCCCGTGCAACGATCAACACATCGGGTCGCGGCAAGGCCCCGCCGGGCGTCAGCCGGTTAAACCCTTCGATCGCGGCGGCCACCTGGGCGGCGCATTTGTCGCCCTGCACCACCACCGGCCAAATCAATACCTTGCGCGGACAGCGATCACGCAGTCGATGCAAAATATCGCGGATCACCGCACCACTGGGGGATGTGACAACGCCGATGACCTCGGGCAGAAATGGCAGGGGCCGCTTGCGCCCCGGATCAAACAGCCCTTCGGCGGCCAACATCGCCTTGCGCTTTTCCAGCAGCGCCATCAAGGCACCAACCCCGGCTGGTTTGATATCTTCGATGACGATCTGATATTTGGATTGGCCCGGAAAGGTGGTGATGCGCCCGGTTGCCACGACTTCCATGCCTTCTTCTGGACGGGTGGTCAGACGCGCGGCAACCCCTTTCCAGATCACCCCGGAAATCACGGCACGATCATCCTTGAGATCAAGATACAGATGCCCCGATCCGGGCCGTGACACGCGCCCCACCTCGGCGCGCAACCGAACATGCGAAAATTCGCCCTCCATCACCCGCTTGATCGCGCCTGACAGCTCAGCGACCGTGTATTCCGGGCTGTTTTCGCCCGTTTGCGGGGTGTCGATCAGGTCCATTACAAAGCTTTCCCTGTCCATTCTTGTGAAACCGTGCAGAGCAGCTTAGAACGCGGCCAACCAAAGGCCAAGCAGATCAGGAGAACGCCCATGAATATTCTTATCCTTGGCAGCGGAGGGCGCGAACACGCCCTGGCCTGGGCGGTGATGCAAAACCCCAAATGCGACCGGTTGATCGTTGCACCGGGGAATGCCGGCATCGCCCAGATCGCCAGTTGCGCCAATCTGGATATCAACGACGGGGCCGCCGTCTGTGTCTTTGTCGAAGAAAACGCCATCGACTTTGTTATCATCGGCCCCGAGGCGCCGCTGGCGGCCGGGGTCGCCGATCGGCTGCGCGCGGCCGGGGTTCTGGTTTTCGGCCCAAGCCAGGGCGCTGCGGCGCTTGAGGCATCAAAGGCCTTTACCAAAAGCATCTGCGATGCGGCAGGCGCCCCGACAGCCGCCTATGGGCATTTCCACGACGCCGACGCGGCAAAGGCCTATGTGCGCACGCAAGGCGCACCGATTGTGATCAAGGCCGATGGTCTGGCCGCCGGCAAAGGCGTGATCATTGCCATGACCCAGAACGAGGCGCTGGAGGCCGTCGATGAGATGTTCGGCGGAAGTTTCGGCGACGCCGGCGCCGAAGTGGTGATCGAGGAATTCATGGAGGGCGAAGAGGCGTCCTTTTTCGTGCTGTGCGACGGCAAAAACGTGCTGCCGATCGGCACCGCACAAGACCACAAGCGCGTCGGCGAAGGCGACACCGGCCCAAACACCGGTGGCATGGGGGCCTATTCCCCCGCGCCGGTGCTGAGCGACGCCATTGCCGAACGGGCCATGACGCAGATTATCCGTCCGACAATGGCGGAAATGGCTGCGCGCGGCACCCCCTATCAAGGGGTGCTTTATGCAGGGTTGATGATCAAAGACGGTCAACCGCGGTTGGTTGAATATAACGTGCGCTTTGGCGACCCGGAGTGCCAGGTGCTGATGATGCGCCTGGGGGCGCAGGCGCTGGACTTGATGCTGAGTGCGGCGCGCGGCACATTGGATCAGGCCAAGGTCCAATGGGCGGAAGATCATGCGATGACGGTGGTCATGGCGGCGCAGGGGTATCCTGGATCCTATGAAAAAGGCAGCCGGATTAATGGCTTGGACGCCATTGCCGAGGACAGCCAACATATGGTGTTTCACGCCGGAACCGCGTTGCAGGATGGGGTTTTGGCCGCAACCGGCGGCCGGGTTCTGAATGTCACGGCGCGGGGCGACACCCTGGCCGATGCGGCCAAGCGGGCCTATGGTATGGTTGAGAAAATCGACTGGCCGGGGGGATTTTTTCGCCGCGACATTGGCTGGCGCGCCTTGAAATAGCCGCAGATTTTGCGTTGGATTGCAACTAGGAATGGGGGCTTTGCCCCCATAACCCCCAGGATATTTGCAAACAAAAGAAGGCCAGGGACGGCGCCGGCGCGCCGATCCGGTTAGATTTGTTTTTCGGGCATTTGCACGACCAGCCCATCAAGAGCATCGGTAACCTTGATCTGGCAGGTCAGGCGCGAACGGGCCGGGTCGGGCTGATAGGCAAAATCCAGCATGTCTTCTTCCATGTCGTCCTTGGCTGGAAGTTTTTCTGCCCAAGCGGCGTCGATATACACATGGCAGGTTGAGCAAGCACAAGCACCACCGCAGTCGGCCTCGATGCCGGGGATGTTGTTGTCGCGCGCGCCTTCCATGACGGTCAGGCCGTTTGCTACTTCGACCACATGGGATTTGCCGCTGTGCTCAATATAGGTGATTTTTGCCATGTTGTGCTCCGTTGTCGTGTTCCCGCACTGTCTAGCGAGGGGGCGGAGCGGGCGCCAGCGTAAATTTATTGCCTGTGCGGAGAAAACCCCAGGGCGCGAAAACGCAGCGTTATGGCTTGCCTTTCGATCGAAATGCGCCGTAGCGTCCGCATGACCCAGTCCGCAGGAGAGCCAGATGCCCACCATTGCCCGCAACCCAAGTGATTTGTTGAGCCTGCCCGATGTGCTTGAAATGTCTGGGCTTGAATTCATGGAGGGCATTTTGGCCGGGCATCATCCCGGCCCGCCGATTGGCGAAACGCTTGGCTATCATTTGCATGCGGTCAGCGCCGGACGTTGCGAGTTTCGCGGCACCCCCAGGTTCAATGTGACCAACCCGATGGGGACGGTTCACGGGGGGTGGTATGGAACATTGCTTGATTCGGCGATGGCCTGTGCGGTGATGACCAAAGTGCCCAAGGGGGCAGTTTACACAACGCTTGAGTTCAAGATCAACATACTGCGGCCCATCCCGCTGGAGACGCAGATCGCCTGCACCGGCGTTATTGATCATGTCGGAAGGTCAACCGGCGTGGCCCATGGCGAAATTCGCAGCATCGACGGCGATCGGCTTTATGCCACCGGGTCAACGACTTGCATCGTGATGGACATGCGCCGGGGTGCGACAAAGGCATAATCCCCCGGCGCGATTGCGCCTAGCTGATTGGCAGCGCGACAAAACGTGGATCATCGCCGCGGCGCACCAACAGCAGCAGCGACTTGCGCCCGCCGTCCTGTGCATTGGTCACGCGGCTGTCAAAATCCTGCAGGCTTTGAACCGGTTCCTGGCCTGCCTCGGTGATCACATCGCCGGCCCGCAGACCTTTTTCAAAGGCCTCGGTGCCTTCTGCAACCTCAAGAATTGCCAGCCCTTCCAGATCATCGGCAAGGCCCAATTCGCCGCGCAGCTCGTCGCTGAGGGGGGCCAGGGTCAGGCCAAAGTATTCTTTGGTTTCAGGCTCTTCTTCGGGTGGGACCGCAACGGCAGGCACGGCGCCCTCGGCCTCTTCTCGGCGGCCAAGCGTCACCTTGAGCGTCCGCGTCTTGCCATCGCGCATCACCACCACGCGCACTGTTTCACCGACCGGGCTGTTGCCCACCTGGCGCACCAGCCCGCGGGTGTCATCGACGTCATTGCCCGCAAAACTGATGATCACATCGCCTGCCTGCATCCCCGCCTCTTTGGCCGGGCCCTCGGGCACATCGGTCACCAGCGCCCCGGCGGCCCGTTCAAGGCCCATGGCCTCGGCCACATCGTCGCTCACGTCCTGAATGCGCACGCCCAGCCATCCCCGCCGGGTTTCCCCGTATTTCTTAAGCTGATCGACCACCCGCGTTACCACGTTCGACGCCATGGAAAACCCGATACCGATTGACCCGCCATTGGGTGACAAAATCGCAGTATTCACCCCGATCACATCCCCATCCATGTTGAACAGCGGCCCGCCAGAATTGCCCCGGTTGATCGCCGCATCGGTCTGGATGTAATCGTCATAGGTGCCGCTCAGCGCGCGATTGCGCGCCGACACGATCCCCGCCGATACCGAAAACCCCTGCCCCAGCGGGTTACCCATTGCCAGCACCCAATCCCCGACACGCGCCAGATCGCTGTCCCCGAACGAAACAAAATCCAGCGGGGCCTCGGCCTCGACCTTGAGCAGCGCAATATCGGTGTTGGGATCCGTGCCAATGACAACGGCGGGCAATTCATCGCCCGAGAAGAATTCGATCATGATTTCATCGGCGCCCTCGATCACATGATTGTTGGTCACCACATAGCCATCCTCGGAAATCACGAACCCGGACCCAAGCGCCGAAGACCGGCGCGGACGCGGACCTTCACCACCGTTGCGATCCTGGAATTCACGAAAGAAATCCTCGAATGGTGATCCCTCGGGCACGATGCCTTGCGGGCCGGTGCGCCCGGCGACCACTGTCGTCGTGGTGATATTAACCACGGATGGGCTGATCTTTTCCGCCAAGGGGGCAAGGCTGACTTGCTGTGCCTGCACCGCCATCACCTGCACGGCCAAGAAAATCACCGCAATGGCGGTCCAAACCGTCCACTTGCGGTGCCCCAAATCCATCGAAACCGCCTTGCTCAGCATCTGTCCCTCCTGATGGTCTCTTGCGACATTGAAACGTGTTGGCGCTATCTACCCCTGTTTGCGCCACAGGGAAAAGGGGCATCTCTCTTTCGGGCTTTCAACATGACGTGACATCGGCGTGAAAATTCCCGCCAGCCCCCCAGGCGCCCGCACTTGGTCATGGGCCCCGGCCCTTGACCAAGGACATGTCGTGCGGCCAGCGGCCGCTCCTTTGGATCGCTTCGCAGTGATCAAAAGCCGCCCAGCTGGAAGGCGAGCCAAATCAGCACCAACCCCAGCACCATGGCCAAGGCCCCCAATTGCCGGACCGCATGATCCGGCAGCGCCCGCATCGCCTCAAGCATACGCTCAATAAGCGAAGGGGCCAGCGCATAGGCCAGCCCCTCAAGCAACAGCACCAGGCCCAGGGCCAAAAGCGCAATGCCCATCACTTTTGCGCCACGCCGGTGTCGCTTTTCAAATAGTTGAAAAACTCGCTGTCCGGCGACATCACCATGGTTGAATTGCGCCCCTGCAACGCCGCTTCATAGGCCGTCAAGGACCGATAGAACTCAAAGAATTCTGGGTTCTGACCATAGGCTTCGGCAAAGATCTTGTTGCGCTCGGCATCGGCCTCGCCCTCGATGATCCGTGCATCCCGCTTGGCCTCCGACAGGATTTCCTCATAGGTCCGGTCGGCAAGGGCCGTGACCCGCTGCGCCGCTTCGCGGCCACGGGCGCGTTCATCGGTGGCTTCGCGCTCGCGCTCGGCGATCATCCGCTGCAAGGTCGCGTCAAAGTTCTGCTCGGGCAGGTTGGTCTGGCGCAAACGTACATCCACCACAATCAGCCCCAGCGCCGAGGCCCGCGCATCGGACCGCTCGCGGATCTGATCCATCAGCGCCGAACGCTCGGGCGACAGAATGGTGTTCGATGTCACCCCCTGCGCCCCCAGAACCGCGCGGATCTGACCATCAAGAATGCCCTTCAGCTGAATGGCCGCCTGACGTTCCCCATCGGTGCCCAGCGCCTGACGGAACTGCACGATATCGGCGATCCGATACAAAACAAAGGCATCGACCTCAAGCCGGCGGTCATCGGCGGGGGTAACCTCGATCAGGTCGGTCTCAAGAGTCAGGATCCGATCCTCGAACCGCACCACCTCATCCAGCAGCGGCAGCTTAAAGCCCAGCCCCGCATCGGTGCGCACCTGTTTGATCTGGCCAAACCGCAGCACCAGAACCTTTTCGCGTTCATCCACGATAAAGATCGACGACATGGCCACAGCGGCAATCACCGCCAAGACCGGGATAAGATAATTAACAGCCCGCATCAGTTCGATCCTCCGCCGCTGCGTCGCAGCTCATTAAGCGGCAGATAAGGCACGACCCCCTGCCCGCCCGTTCCGTTCTGATTTTCAAGGATGATCTTGTCCACATCCCCCAGAACCCGTTCCATTGTTTCCAGATATAGGCGCTTGCGCGTCACTTCGGGCGCGGCGTTATATTCGGTCAAGACCGCCAGAAAACGGCTGGCCTCACCCACCGCGTCATTGACCACACGGGCGCGATAGCCTTCGGCGGCCTCAAGGATCTGTGCCGATTCCCCGCGCGCCTCGGCGGTGCGCTGGTTGGCATAGGCATCGGCCTGGCGTTCCACCCGGTCGCGTTCCTGTTCCGCGGCCTGCACGTCGCGGAAGGCATCAATGACAGATACCGCCTGGGCCCGCCCCTGCGCATCGGTGACGGTCACCTGCTGGCTTGGCGGGTCCACCTTGTTAAAGTTGACGCGAATGATGTTGATCCCGGTCGACCGATTATCCAGCGTTGATTGAATCAGCTCTTTGGCGGCGGCTTCAATCGCCGCACGATCGCGGTTCAGGATCGGCGCCAGCTCGGACTGGGCGATGATTTCCCGCATGGCGGATTCGGCAATCGCCCGCACCGACGCATTGGGATCGCGCAACGAGAATTTGAATTCCTTGGCGTTCTTGATGTTCCACACCACCTGAAAATCAATATCGACGATGTTTTCATCCGTGGTCAGCATCAGCCCGTCATTCCCGGACCCCGAACGCCGCACGCCCAGCTCTTCCGTGCGGTTGGTGGTCACGTTGAACACCTCGGCGCGCACAAACGGCCAGGGCGCGAAATTGAGACCCTCGGTCCCAATTCCGGTGAATTCCCCCAGGAACAGCTCGATCGACTGCTGTTCGGGGCGCACCGTGTAAAAGCTGGCCATGCCCCACAAAACCGCAGCCGCCACAATCCCGATGCCAAAGGTGCCACGGGTAAAGGCCGGACCGCCGCCGCCCGAACCGCCGCCGCTGCGGCCACCGCCGCCGCCGCGCCCGCCCATCAGCACGCGCAGCTGTTCTTGGCCCTTGCGCACCAGATCGTCGATTTCAGGGATTTGCGGCCCGTCATTGCGCCCGCCGTCTCGGCCTCCATCGCGGCCACCATCACGGCCATCATCGCGTGGACCGCGCCCGCCGCGATCACGCCCGCCGCCGCCTTCATCCCCTGAATTGCCGCCACCCCATGGGCCGCCTGAATTCCCAGCCATATGATTATCTTTCCCTTTTGGACCCGTTTGGTTCAAGTGCTTGTCTCATAGGTACGCGGCAGAGCGCGAATTTCAAGCGCTTCGAACAGGAGTTTTCATCGTAACGATTTCTTCGGACATGGTCGGATGCACCGCCACCGTGCGGTCAAAGTCCTCTTTGGTGGCGCCCATCTTGACCGCAATACCCGCCAGCTGGATCATTTCCCCCGCGTTGGGCGCCACGATATGGCACCCCAGAACCCGCCGTGTGTTGGCGCAAACCACCAGCTTCATCAGCACCTGATCCGTGCGGCCGGCAAAGGCGGTCTGCATCGGCTTGAAGGTGGTCGCATATACCTCGATCGGCCCCTTTTCGCGGGCGGCCTCTTCGCTCAGGCCGACCGTGCCCATTTCCGGCTGTGTAAAGACCGCCGAAGGGATCAAATCGTGATCTACAGGCACCCGATTGCCCTTGAACACCGTTTCAACAAAGGCCATCGCCTCGCGGATGGCCACGGGGGTCAAATTGACCCGATCCGTCACATCCCCGATTGCGAAGATCGACGGCACGCCGGTCTGGCTGTATTCATCCACCTGGATGGCGCCGCCCTTGGCCAGCGAAACGCCCAGATCACCCAGCCCCAGATCGTCCGAATTTGGCACACGGCCCGTGGCAAACAGCACCTGTTCGAACTGGGCCTGCCCCCCGCAGGTGGATACCACGTCAATCGCGCCGCGCTGCCCGGTCATCTGATCAATATTGGTCCCAAGCTGCAAATCAATGCCCTTGGCCCGCATCTCTTTTGCGATCAGCGCGCGCGCCTCGTTGTCAAAACCGCGCAGAATTTGATCCCCGCGGTAATATTGCGTGACCTTAACCCCCAAGCCATTCAAAATGCAGGCAAATTCACATGCAATATACCCGCCACCAATGATCAAGATCGACTTGGGCAAAGCCGCGAGGTGAAAGATATCATCCGACACGATACCCAGGTCGGCATTGGCAATATCCGGGCGCACCGGCCGCCCGCCCGTGGCAACCAAGATATGCTTGGCCCGCAGGGTTTGCCCGGTCGAAAGCTGCACAGTATGGGCATCCACCAGACGTGCCCGCGCATCAAAGGTCGTGACCCCCGACCCGGCCAAAAGATTGCGATAGACCCCTTCAAGGCGATCCAGTTCGGCGTGCAGGCGGGTTTTGAAGCGTGACCAGTCAAACGGGCCGTGCTGCAAATCCCAGCCATAGGCGGCGGCGTCTTCGACCGCATCGCTGTATTCAGAGGCAAAAACCATCAACTTCTTGGGCACACAGCCACGAATGACACATGTGCCGCCATAGCGATCTTCTTCGGCCAACCCGACCTTTACATTCGGCTCTTGCGCCGCAACGCGCGCCGCGCGCACCCCGCCCGAGCCACCGCCAATCACGAAAAGATCAAAGTCGAAACCGCTCATTGGTTGCCCTCATGCCTTGAAAGTTCACCGGGTTTATAGACACAGCACAGACAGAATGACCAGCGCCCGGTCGCTGCGGAATTTTTCTTAGTCTTCAGCCATATCGGTAAAGACATTCGTCTTTTCAGCCAAATCAATTCGGTTGCCGCTGGTCTCTCCGGTTTTGGCATCGCGCACATCGACGCGCCCATCGCCATAGCCAATGATCACCTTGTCGCAAATGTCCAAAAACAGCCCGTTATCCACCACGCCCGGCAATTGGTTCAACGCCAATGACAATTGATAGGCATTGCCGATACGCCCCAGGTTCAGGTCCAGAATATGATTGCCTTCGTCGGTGACAAACAGCCCGCTGTCCGCCTGTCTGAACGCGGTGCCGCGCCCCAGGACATCCATCGAAATAAGGGTCTCTTCCACCAGTTTTTGCGTGGTTTTCATGCCAAATGGAATGACCTCTACCGGCAAATGAAAGGCGCCAAGGGTTTGCACCTCTTTGCTGATATCGGCGATGACAATCATCTGATCGCTGGCCATGGCAACGATTTTTTCCTGCAAATGCGCCCCGCCGCCGCCCTTGATCAGATTGAATTCCGGATCGAATTCGTCCGTGCCATCAATGGTCAGATCCAGCCACCCCACCTGGTCAAGCGTCGTGACCTCAATGCCTACGTCCTGCGCCAATTGCGCCGTCCGGCTCGAGGTTGGCACCGCCTGAATTTTCAATCCATGATCTTGCACCATTTCCCCAAGACACCGCACCAGCCAGGCCGCCGTCGATCCGGTCCCAAGCCCGACGCGCATGCCCGATTGCACGAAACCTGCGGCGGTTTTGGCCGCAACGAATTTAGCCGTATCAATTGGCGAAAGCTCTGGTGTCATCTTGACCTCCTGCATGGGTTTGTGCGCCTTATAGAAAGCCCCGCCTCAAAGCGCGAGGGGCCAAGACCAAGTTTCTGTGTCAATGCCCGGCAAAAGCCCGACAAAAGCCACACATCCGCGGCCAAAAGCAAAAGAAACGGTCGTTTTTGGCAGAAGGCGCGCCCGGAAAATCAACTAAATGACGCGCATGAGCCAAACTTACCGCCTTCACTATGCCCCCGACAATGCTTCGATGATCATTCGTCTGATGCTCGAGGAACTGCGCCTTGAATATACCGCCGTGCTGGTGGACCGCACGCAGCAGGCGCAGCGGGCGCCGGCCTATCTGGCGCTGAACCCGCATGGGTTGATCCCGGTGCTGGAAACCCCCGATGGGCCGCTGTTTGAAACCGGCGCGATCCTGCTGTGGCTGGCCGACCGCCACCCCGACCGGGCGCTGGCCCCTTTGCCCGGCGATGCCGACCGCGGCGAGATGCTCAAATGGCTGTTTTACCTGTCCAATACCCTGCACCCGGCGCTGCGGATGCTGTTCTATCCCGAAAAATATATCGAAACGGCCACCGCCCCCGCACTGCGAAACGGGCTTGAAACCCGCCTAAGCGAAAGCCTGACCCAGTTGGATGCTTATTGGCAAAACGCCGCGCGCCCGCCGCTTGTGCTTGGGCTTTATCTTGCCCCGATGCTGCGCTGGTGTGCGCTTTATCCCAAAGATCGCGCCAAAGACTGGTTTGATCTGGCAGGTTATCCCGCGCTGTGGCAGATGTGCCGCAACCTAGAAGCCCGCGCCTGCGTGCAAAGTTTGCAATCCAGCGAAGGCCTTGGCCCCACGCCTTTTTCAGCGCCCCAGGCGCCCAATCCTCCGGAAGGATCCCCCACCTGATGTTTCTGTCTGTCTTCGAAATGTTCAAAGTCGGCATCGGCCCCTCGTCCTCGCACACCATGGGGCCGATGGTTGCCGCCGCCCGGTTCCTGGACCTGATGCGCGCATCCCCCTTCCAATTCGCCGGCGTCCGCGCATCATTGCATGGATCGCTGGCCTTCACCGGCATAGGTCACGCAACAGACCGGGCCACCATCCTGGGCTTGGCCGGCTTTCTGCCTGACAGCTATGACCACACCAAAGCCGAGGCCACGCTTGCCGCGATCAACACCGACCGCACCCTCACACCCACGGGGCTGCCAAGGCTGGCCTTCGATCCAAAGACAGATATGATCTTTGACTATGAGATGGCCCTGCCCGGCCATGCCAACGGCATGCGCCTGATGGCCACCGACGCCCAGGGCGATATCGTGCTCAGCGAAACATATTACTCGATCGGCGGCGGCTTTGTCATGACCCAGGCCGAACTGGACGCTGGCAAAGCCACAGACGAGGGCGCGCCCATCCCCTTCCCCTTCAAAACGGCGGCGGAAATGCTCGACATGGCGACCCAATCGGGCAAATCCATCGCCCAGATGAAACGCGCCAACGAAATCGCCCGCGGCGGCCCTGAAAATTTTCGAAAAGGCACCCAGCGCCTGTGGCAGGTGATGAACGATTGCATCAATCGCGGGCTCAGCACCGAGGGGATCCTGCCAGGGGGGCTGTCGGTGCGCCGCCGGGCAAAATCCATCCATGACGCCTTGCTGGCTGAACGCGGCATGAACCTCAACGCGCCGCATACCATCAACGACTGGATGAGCGTCTACGCCATGGCCGTCAACGAAGAAAATGCCGCCGGCGGCCAAGTCGTCACCGCCCCAACCAATGGTGCGGCAGGTGTGCTGCCCGCAACCCTGCGCTATTATCTTGACCATGTTCCGGGCGCCTCTGAAACCCACATCGAGGATTTCTTCCTCACCGCCGCTGCCATTGGCGGTCTGGTGAAATTCAATGCCTCCATTTCAGGCGCCGAGGCCGGCTGCCAGGCCGAGGTAGGCTCCGCTGCGGCAATGGCCGCCGCTGGTCTGTGCGCCGTGATGGGTGGCAGCCCCGAACAAGTGGAAAACGCGGCGGAAATCGCCCTTGAGCATCACCTCGGCATGACCTGTGATCCGGTCAAAGGCCTGGTCCAAGTGCCCTGCATCGAACGCAACGGGCTCGGCGCCATAAAAGCCGTCTCCGCAGCCTCGCTCGCGCTGCGCGGCGACGGCACCCACCTTGTGCCGCTTGATGCCTGCATCGAAACCATGCGCCAAACCGGGGCCGACATGTCCGAAAAATACAAAGAAACCTCGCTCGGGGGCCTCGCCGTCAACGTGCCAAACTGCTGAAACGCTGCACTACAAATTTCTTTTGTTCTTAAATATCCCCGCCGGAGGCTTCCCGGCGGACCCAGCATTCCGGGCCTGTGTTCAGGCGCAGCAAGGTGGCAAAAAAACCCTGCCACGTGCCGCAGATTACAGGAGCCTCCGGCGGGGATATTTAAGAACAAAAGAAAGCCCATGCCGTGCAAGAAGGCTTGGCGGCGCTTCAAACGATCTTGCGTTGGGGCGGCGCTGCGCCTAAGCTGGCCGGATGGACAGCGACAGACCGCTTTTGGGCATCGCCTTGATGTTGGGATTTTGCGTTTTGGCTCCTGTTGGGGATGCCATCGCCAAAGTTTTGGGACAGTCGGTGCCGTTAGCGCAGCTGGTCTTTATTCGGTTCCTAGTGCAGGCCGTGGTACTGACCCCTTTGGTATTTTTTACTGGGCGTTTATGGCGCACGCGCGGCTGGGTGCTGGGTCTGGTTGTTCTGCGCACCTTTTTGCATATTCTTGGCATTGGGGCGATGTTCACCGCCCTCAAATTCTTGCCCCTTGCCGATGCTGTGGCGATTGCCTTTGTGATGCCTTTCATCATGTTGCTTTTGGGGAAACTGGTCCTCAAGGAGGATGTGGGATCGCGGCGGGTTTGGGCGTGTCTGGTCGGGTTTTGCGGAACCCTGATGGTTGTTCAGCCCAGCTTTCAAGAGGTCGGCTGGCCCGCCCTTTTGCCAATATTCGTTGCGGTAAATTTTGCGTTTTTTATGCTGATCACCCGGCAGATTTCCCGGAACACTGACCCGGTCGGGCTTCAGGCGGTGTCGGCCTTTATCGCCATGGCGGTGATGGTGCCTGTGATGCTGTTTTTTCAGGCATTTGAGGTCACCGCCCCGGTCATGATTGCCGTATCATCGCTTGATATGGCCTTGTTGGTATCAATCGGCCTGTGCGGCACTGCTGCGCATTTGCTGATGACGTGGTCCCTTAGGTTTGCGCCATCGGCCACCTTGGCGCCCATGCAATACCTAGAAATTCCGGTGGCCACCTTGCTTGGCTTTTTGGTGTTTTCCGATTGGCCAGACCCGCTGGCCAGCGCCGGCATTGCGGTGACGATTGGCGCCGGGATTTATGTTATTCTGCGCGAGCGGACCATCGCAGCGCCGGTGGCATCTGCGCCAGTGCCTGCGCCACCGGCTGAATGAATGCGCGCGGCAAAAGGCACAGCATTTGCGGGGCCTCCATGCGCAATGTTATTTCGCCCAGCGCTGCGTTTGACGTTCCAATCCGTTGGACCGGGTCGAACGTCAGCCCGTCGATTGGCCAACGCAGCCCGGTGCTGGTCCCGGCCACCGGACCCATCGGGAACAACGACACACGGGTGCCGGGATCCAGGGGCAGCGTCAGCGCCTTTGGTGCCAGGAACGCCAGATCCTCTTCGCCCAGGACAAGGCAAGCCCGGTCAGGGTGAACAAGCAGGCTGTGCAACACCGCCAGTTGGTGATCCATGCGCCCGCCGCTAAAGCCGATGGCAATGATCAGCGGGGCTGAGACGTGGCGCAATGCCTTGTCGAAATCGGTGGTGGTTTGTTCTTCCACCGGGTGGCACAGATGGCTGGGAATACCTGCAAGGATGTCGGGGGTGACCGAATCCATATCCCCGACAAGCGCGTCGATGGCCATGTCGTTTTGATGCGCCCAAAGCGCCCCGCCATCCACCGCCACGACCTTTGATGTCAGCGTCCGCGCAAGCGCCATATCCGCCTTTGAGACAGGCCCGCCGCCAATCAGAAGAACCGGGGCAGAGTGAGAGATAATCGGCGGTGTCATGGCCGCGTTTGTGGCCTGCGGACCGGACAGGTGCAAGGGCACAGATCACGGGCGCGGGCAAAAAGATGCGCGGGGCGCTGGCCGCTGTGTTATGGTCGCGACACCCCTGTGACGATGAACGAGTATATAGGTATGTCCCAAGATCCTCCCCCCGCGGATACCGAGGCGCATATGCTGCGCCTGCTGAATGAAACCGAAAAGCAGTTTCAAGATCCCGGCCACGCCCGTCAGCAGCAAGACATAAGCCAATTGCGCGCTGCCGCCAGCAGCCGCAGATCGCCGCCCCCATCGGGCGCCGAGGCCCCCTTCAAGGATGATTTGGCCAAGGCATCAAAGGCGGCGCCGTTGCTGCTGGGTCAGCATACCCTGCCCGAACCGCTGGATCGCGACCAGCGCGCGGCCCTGACGGGGTTTGTTCACGCGACGGGGGCAAGATCAACACCTGATCAGCTGTTGGCGGCGGCAACGTTCTTGGTTTTTACGGAAGGGCGCGGTTTTTTTGCGCGGCGTGAATTGATCAGCCTGCTGCGCGAGGTGCAAGGCAGCCGCTTTGCCAAAGAGGACAGCCTGCGCGCATTTGGGCAGCTGCTGCGGGCCGGCAAAATCGTTAACGCAGCGCACGCCGGCTTCACCGTTCCACAAGAATGGCAGGTTAAAACACCATCATAGTCATTCAGAAAAACGTTTTGAAAGGCGGCCCGCGACGGTGGGCCGCCTTATTGGTTCGGGCCGTCTGGATCTGCTTGCCCGATGCCCCGGAAAATAAACCGGAACGGCAGCGCCCAAACCACGCCCAACCCCACATAAATCGCCAGTTCCGCCCAAAGCGACGGGCGCTCTAGCAGGGCGACGGCGCTGATTGCGGCGATGATGTAAACAGGCAGCCCAATCAACAAAATCGCCAACGACCACCGGCGGCGCGCCTTGTAGGATAAAGGGGGTTTGCCGGTTGCCATATGCTTAATCCTCGAACGGGTCTGTGACCAAGATGGTGTCTTCGCGCTCGGGCGAGGTCGAGAGCAGCGCAACCGGGCATTCGATCAATTCCTCGACCCGGCGCACATATTTGATGGCATTGGCGGGCAGATCGGCCCAGCTGCGCGCGCCTTCGGTCGATTCGTGCCAGCCGGGCATTTCCTCGTAGATGGGCGTGCAGCGGGCCTGATGATCGGCGGCGGTGGGCAGGTAATCAAGGCGCTGGCCATCCATTTCATAACCCACGCAGATCTTGAGCGTGTCGAACCCATCGAGCACGTCCAGCTTGGTGAAGGCAATGCCATTGACGCCCGAGGTGGCGCAGGTCTGGCGCACCAGAACCGCATCGAACCACCCACAGCGCCGCTTGCGGCCCGTGACGGTGCCAAATTCATGGCCCCGTTCGCCCAGGCGCTGACCATCGGCGTCGTTCAGTTCGGCCGGGAATGGGCCTTCGCCGACGCGGGTGGTATAGGCCTTGACGATGCCCAGCACAAAATCAATGGACCCCGGCCCGATGCCGGTGCCGGTCGCGGCCTGTCCGGCGATTACATTCGACGAGGTCACGAAGGGATAGGTGCCAAAATCAATATCAAGCAAGGCCCCCTGCGCGCCTTCAAAAAGGATGCGCTTGCCGGCCTTGCGCTTGTCGTTCAGCACCTTCCAGACCGGGGCGGCATATTCCAGGACCGCGGGCGCGATGGCCCGCAACTGTGCCAGAAGCGCGTCGCGGTCCACGGGTTCAAGGCCCAGCCCCCGGCGCAGCGCGTCGTGATGCACCAGCGCCCGGTCCACGCGCAGCTCAAGCGTTGCGTCATCCGCCAGATCCGCCACCCGCACCGACCGGCGGCCTACTTTGTCCTCATAGGCCGGGCCGATGCCGCGCCCGGTGGTGCCAATCTTGGCCACGGCGGTCTGTTCTTCGCGGGCCCGGTCCAATTCGCCATGAATCGGCAGGATAAGCGGGGTGTTCTCCGCGATCATCAGCGTTTCGGGGGTAATTTCGACCCCCTGCCCCCGCAGGATGTCGATTTCCTTGACCAGATGCCACGGATCGAGAACCACGCCATTGCCGATCACCGACAATTTGCCACCGCGCACGATGCCGCTGGGCAGCAGGCTAAGCTTATAGACCTTTTGGTCGATCACCAGCGTGTGGCCGGCGTTGTGCCCGCCCTGAAAGCGCGCGATCACATCCGCCCGTTCGGACAGCCAATCGACAATCTTGCCTTTTCCTTCATCGCCCCATTGGGCGCCGACAACAACGACGTTGGCCATGGATGATCCTTTTGCTTTTCGTCAAACCAGCGCCCATATAGCGGCAGGGCGCAGGCAGTGAAACCGAAAAAGCGGCGGATGCGGCCCAAAGGGCCACAAATCACTGCGTCAAAGATGCACAGGCTGACCGTGCGGCGTGGTCAAATAGGCGCGTTCCCACGCGTGCTGCATTTGCAGGGCCTCGGCCCGGCCGGCCATGCCGCTTTGCGCCAGAAGATGCTCAAGCGTTTCGAGCCAGGCGTTGAAATAATCATCGCCCCCGTCCAGATCTTTGGTCAGGCCGTGCCGTTGAAGCGTTACACCAAATTGCGTGGCCCAAGAGGGCCAGTCAAAATGGCCCGCCTCATTCAGATGCACGGTCAGCGCAAAGACCTGCGCATGCCAAGGTTCCAGAAACGTTGGGGTCGGCGGCTGGGTCATGCAGGCTCCAGATAGCTTTGCCATAGGTCGGTTATGACCTCATCGGCGGGATGTTCGGGATGGGTCCAAAGGGCGCTGGCCGGAAAGGCAACGGCATAAAGCGGTTCGGGCGCATCGCCCAGCCCGTGCGCCGAGGCATCAGGGAACACATGCGCCCCATGCACGCGCACCACCTGCCCCACCGCGCCGGCGGCATAGCCCGGCAATCTGGTATGCCCCCCGTCAAACAAGCGGTTTCCGCTTATGCGGCGACTGCGCACCCGGTCCCCCGGTTGAAACTGCGGCGCGGTTGTGGCGGGCCGGTCCGACGGCGCGCCCTTGGCCAGCACCGCCGCCACCTGATCCGCCCGCAACGTTTTGCCGGCCAGCGCGCTGGGACCATCTGCGCGCCCCTCTGACAATTCCTTGCGGGTCAAGACACCGCGTTCGACCAAAAGATTAGCCAGCGCGGCGATCCATTTTTCGAAATAACTGAAACGGGCATAGTCCTTGGGCGACAGGCGTTCGCGCGCGTGCCGCGAAACATCAAGATTCCATTGCCCCAACCCGCCCGCCGCAAGGGTCAGCGCCAAGGCGCGGGCCTGCCAGGGGTGCTCAAACTGGGGTGCATCCGAATCCGGCCGGACCGGCCCATCGCCATGGCGACCGCCCATATCGTGAAGGCGGCTCATGGTGTGCGCGCCAGCCCGGTGCCGATCATGCTGTCTCGGGTCACAAGATCCATCAACGCCGCAGTATCCAGCCCTTGGGTGCCCGCCGGGCGCTGCGGGATGACAAGATAACGGATTTCCGCCGTGGAATCCCAAACCCGCACGGCCTGATCGGCGGGCAGATGCACACCAAATTCCGCCAGAACCGCGCGCGGCTCGCGCACGGCGCGGGCACGGTACGCATCAGATTTATACCACCCCGGCGGCAACCCCAGCAAAGGCCACGGATAACAGCTGCACAGGGTGCAAACGACCATGTTGTGAACCTGAGGCGTATTTTCGACCGCGACCATATGTTCACCCTGCCGCCCGAAAAAGCCCATATCCGCAACCACAGGCGTTGCATCCTCAAGCAGGGCGCGGCGAAAGGCGTCGTCTTGCCAGGCGCGCACCACGACGCGGGCGCCATTGCGCGGGCCGATCTTGGTTTCATAGGTGTCGATGATTGCATCCAGCGCCAAGGGATCAATCAATCCCTTTTGCGTCAAGATCGTCTCAAGCGCCTTGACCCGCAAAGCAGGTTCAGGCGGCAACAGGGCATGCGGGTCGTCGTGATCGTGATGGTCATGTGGCATAAACGGATCATGCCGCCCAATCGCGGCTGCGTCCAGCGGGGAATGCACGCCGACCACGCGCCTTTTTGCATTTGTGGCGGATCGCAGGTGACGCAACCCTTGCCCCTTGTGCGAAACTTGCCTAGATACCCCCGAACGCTGTCCTAAATGCTGAAGGGTCTCATGGAAAACGTCGTGCTGATTATCCACCTCATTCTCGCGCTGAGTTTGATTGCCGCCGTTTTGCTTCAGCGATCCGAGGGCGGTGGGCTTGGCATGGGCGGCGGTGGCGGCGGCGCGATGTCGGGCCGATCTGCCGCGACGGCGCTGGGCAAAGTGACCTGGATCCTGGCGGCGGCGTTTATTGTCACGTCTATCACCCTGACCATCATCGCCGCGCAGAATGCCGCCGGGTCCAGTGTGATCGACAGATTGGGCACAGCCCCGGCCGAACAGGGTGCCGACGCACCTGCGGCCCCGGCCGAAGGCAGCCTGCTGCCCCCCGCCCAAGGCGACAACGCGCCGCTGGTTCCCAAAGCCGACTGATCGAAACGACACCACACCTTGAAGGCGAATATCTGACGGCAACATGATGTTGCGGCATGGCTTGCCTTTTGGGTCCGAATCCTGATAGCCTTAAGTCCCGTGGTGCTGCAAAAATTGCAGCGTTTTGGGCGGCTATTTCCACAACCGCAAAACAAACCCGGGGGCAATCAACGCCATGGCACGCTATATTTTCATCACCGGTGGTGTTGTATCTTCTTTGGGCAAGGGGCTGGCCTCGGCTGCGCTGGGCGCTTTGTTGCAGGCGCGCGGCTATTCGGTGCGGTTGCGCAAGCTTGACCCCTATCTGAACGTCGATCCGGGCACCATGTCCCCGTTTGAGCACGGCGAGGTGTTTGTCACCGATGATGGCGCGGAAACCGATCTGGATCTTGGCCATTACGAACGCTTTACCGGGGTTGCGGCGCGCGCCACCGATTCCGTCAGCTCGGGCCGGGTGTATTCCACGGTGCTGGAAAAAGAACGGCGCGGCGATTACCTGGGCAAAACCATTCAGGTGATTCCCCATGTCACCAATGAAATCAAGGATTTCCTGTCCATCGGCGATGACGAGGTCGATTTCATGCTCTGCGAGATCGGCGGCACCGTGGGCGATATCGAGGGGCTGCCCTTTTTCGAAGCCATTCGGCAGTTTTCACAGGACCGGCCCCGCGGCGAATGTATCTTTATGCATCTGACCTTGCTGCCGTTTATCAAGGCCTCGGGCGAGCTGAAGACCAAGCCGACCCAGCATTCGGTCAAGGAACTGCGGTCCATCGGGATTGCGCCCGATATCCTTGTGTGCCGGTCCGAAGGGCCGATCCCCGTCAAGGAACGCGAAAAGCTGGCGCTGTTTTGCAACGTGCGCCCCGACAGCGTGATTGCGGCGCAGGATCTCAAATCCATCTATGAGGCGCCGCTGGCCTATCACCGCGAGGGGCTGGATCAGGCGGTTCTGGATGCCTTTGGCATTCACCCTGCCCCCAAGCCAAACCTGACCCGTTGGGATGATGTGGCGGACCGGATTTACAACCCCGAGGGCGAGGTCAAGGTCGCCATCGTCGGCAAATACACCCAGTTGGAAGATGCCTATAAATCCATCGCCGAGGCCCTGACCCATGGCGGTATGGCCAACCGGGTGCGGGTGCGCATCGAATGGGTGGATGCGGAAATTTTTGACAAGGCCGAAGACGTCGGACCATCGCTGGAAGGGTATCACGCGATCCTTGTGCCCGGTGGCTTTGGCGAACGCGGCACCGAAGGCAAGATCAAGGCCGCGCAATATGCCCGCGAACACAAGGTGCCCTATCTGGGGATCTGCCTTGGCATGCAGATGGCGGTGATCGAAGCGGCACGCAATGTGGCCGGTCTGGATGCCGCAGGATCAGAGGAATTCGACCACGAAGCCGGCAAAAAGCGGTTCGAGCCGGTCGTCTATCACCTCAAGGAATGGGTGCAGGGCAATCACAAGGTCAGCCGCCAGGTTGGCGATGACAAGGGCGGCACCATGCGTCTGGGTGCCTATAACGCCACATTGACCGAAGGCACAAAGGTGGCCGCGATCTATGGCACCACCCAGATCGACGAACGCCATCGCCACCGCTATGAGGTGGACGTCAAATACCGCGACCAGCTTGAACAGGCGGGGCTGGTGTTTTCAGGCATGTCCCCAGATGGCAGCCTGCCCGAGATCATCGAATGGCCCGATCACCCGTGGTTTATTGGCGTGCAGTTCCACCCCGAGCTGAAATCAAAACCTTTCGATCCGCATCCGCTGTTCAAGGATTTCGTGCGCGCCGCCAAGGAAGTCAGCCGCCTGGTTTGACCCTGCCGATGTTATGGGTTTCGGGGGCGGGCCGCGCGTTTGCGCCGCCCCCACCCCATCAGCCCAAGCAATGCCGCCGGCAACAAAAGCCCCGACGCCGGCAGAGGCGTCTCAAACGGTTCAGCGCGGTGCCGAAACTTCACATTTGAGCGCACAACCTCGAAATATAATAATTCTTCATCGTAGGTGCCTATGTATGGCGGCAACCAGAAGCCATATCCGCGATACCCTGGGTTATAGAGAACTCTGATCGTATCCCCCACCTTCACTCCGCCTATGATCTGTGCTCCGACATCGGACGTGTAAAAAGCGATGTGATCAAAACCCGCCTCAAGATGCCACCAATACCCATCGCAGTGTAATATGGCTAATTGACAGTGAAAGTTAACGGATGTTCCGCCCCAGACGGAAGGAGGCTCGTCCGGTAAGTTGTTGATACTGGACGAATTCAGGCGGATCTCGGTGCCCAGATCAATATCGAGAAACCTCGGAATATCAAAGTCGGCTTCAGTGACGCTTAGGTAATAGTCAAAGAACATAGGGCTTGGGTGAACTGTGTAATTATGCCAATTGACTTGGCTCCAGCCATAATCGGTCAACCGCAACGTCAGATCAATTTCATAGACGTGGCCAAAGTCTTCATCCTCATCCGCCTGCGCCCCAAAGCCAATACTCATCGCCGCACAAAATAACAAATACCTCATAA
The DNA here is from genome assembly GCA_937138475.1 of uncultured Sulfitobacter sp. Classification (GTDB taxonomy): domain Bacteria; phylum Pseudomonadota; class Alphaproteobacteria; order Rhodobacterales; family Rhodobacteraceae; genus CAKZPD01. Next base: position 24,111 of record CAKZPD010000021.1, read on the forward strand.
TTAACCCCTTTGAACCCTTTAACGCATTACAATCATTAGTGGTAATATGTTCAACAATACCATTTTTGCGCGCATTACGGAAGAAAAGCCCATTCGTGGGGCGGATCTGTCGCAGGCCGGAAATGGGATGGCGCCGCATCACAGAATTGCCTAAACGGGCGCCATGCTAAGTTATCAACACATTTATCACGCGGGCAATTTGGCCGATGTCCACAAACATGCGCTTGTGGCGTGGATGCTTGGGTATTTGACCGGCAAGGACAAGCCGCTGAGCTATCTTGAGACCCACGCCGGTCGTGGGCTGTATGATTTGGGCGATGCGGCCGCGATCAAAACCGGCGAGGCGGCGCAGGGAATTGCCCGGGTGGCGGATTGGTTTGACGCCGACCACCCCTTTGCCGCAGCGCAGGCCCAAGCGCGCCAGACCCACGGGCCGCGCGCCTATGCAGGATCGCCGCTGCTGGCGGCGCATTTGCTGCGCCCCGGCGACAAGATAGATCTGGCCGAGCTGCATCCTGCGGAACATGCGGCGCTGGACCTGGCGCTGTCGCCGTTTGATGTGCGGTGCCACCGGCGTGACGGGTTTGAAATGGCGCATGCGCTGTGTCCCCCAAACCCCCGGCGCGGGCTGATGCTGATTGACCCCAGTTATGAAATCAAAACCGACTATGAGGCGATTCCGCGCCATATCGGCCAGCTGACCCGCGCCTGGAATGTGGGGATCGTTGCGCTTTGGTATCCGCTGCTGACATCGCAAAGCCACCGCGGGATGCTGAGGGCGCTGAGCGGCGCCTTTCCCGACGCGTTGCGTCACGAGGTCGCCTTTGCCCCGGCGCGGCCCGGCCATGGGATGATTGGATCTGGGATGTTCGTGATCCGCCCCCCCTATGGCCTTGACGCCGAGGCGCGGCGGCTGTCTGCTTGCTTTGGCAAGCTGAAAGGATAAGGCATGAACAAGGGCTATTGGGTGGCGCATGTGGATGTGCATGATGCACAGGTTTACGAAAAATACCGACAGGCAAATGCGGAACCCTTTGCCGCATTCGGCGCCCGTTTTTTGGTGCGCGGCGGGCCGCAAGATGTGCGCGAAGGCCAACAGCGCAGCCGCACGGTCGTGATCGAGTTTCCATCGCTGGCCCAGGCGATCGCCTGTTATGAAAGCGAAGCGTATCAACGGGCCAAGGACATTCGTGCGGCGGTGTCTGAGGGCGATATGGTGATCATTGAAGGATATACGCCCGAGGCGCCGTGATCCATGGGCGGCCCCTTTGCGGCAGGTTGGGGAGCCTCCGGCGGGGATATTTAAGAACAAAAGAAGGCTGGGCAATGGCCCCTGTTGCAAGCGCAAAAACAGGTTGGCATGATCTGGTTGCGCCCCTATACCACGGCCATGTTTGCAGAACTTCTGAAACGGTTGGTGCGGCCCGAGCCGTGCATTGATCCGGCGGATGCGCGATTGGCGCTGACGGCGCTTTTGGTGCGGATTGCCCGCGCCGATGCGGACTATAGCGCCGTTGAAATTGATCGGATTGATCAGATCACGGCCCTGCGGTTCGGGCTTGATACACCGGCGGCAAAAGACTTGCGCAGCCAAGCCGAGACGCTTGAGGCAGAGGCCCCCGACACCGTGCGCTTTACTCGGGCCATCAAGGCGGCGGTTCCTTATGAGGAACGGCGGGCGGTTTTGGAGGCCATGTGGCAGGTGGTTTTGGCCGATGGTGCGCGCGCGCAGGAAGAGGATGCCCTGATGCGGGTGGTGGCCCGGTTGCTGGGCATTGAGGATCGCGATTCCGCTTTGGCCCGGCAGCAGGCACAGATCGCGCCATGATTGCCAGCCTGCCGATGTATGATCTGCGCGGAGTTCAGGCGGCCAATGACCGGTTCTGGGCGTTAATCCAAACGGGGTTGGGGCATGGGCCTTTGGCCCTTTCGCGGGATCTTGACCTGCATGAAAGCTGGTTGCGCGACGATCTTTTGTTGTCGCAGACCTGTGGGTTGCCATTTCGGACCGAATTGCGGGATCGCGTGCGCTATGTTGGCACCCCGGATTATGGGGTGGCGGGCTGCACGGCCGGATATTACCGATCAGTTATCGTGGTGCGCGGGGACGATTCGCGTCAGCGTCTGGAGGATTTTTCAGGCGCCCTGCTTGCCCGCAATGATGTGCGATCCCAATCGGGGTGGGCGGCGGTTGCCGAACAGCTGTTGGATAGCGGCGCGCGCTTGCCCCAGGCCCATGAGATTCTGGACACCGGCGCGCATCTGGCCTCGGCCATGGCTGTTGCCGAGGGGCGGGCGGATTTCGCGGCGCTGGATGCGGTCACATGGCGGCTGTTGCAGCAGGCCGGCGTTATTGGCCAACACCTGCGGGTGCTGACCCAGACCCGCCCGACGCCGGGGTTGCCGTTCATTACCGCGCTGGCCAATGACCCCGCACCGATATTTGACGCCATCCAACATGCAATCGCCGGCCTGGAGCCGGCAGATCGTGACGCGCTGGGGATCAAGGGCCTGACATGGATCGACCCGCACATCTATTACCGCGAGCCGCTTCCAGCGCCCTTGCCCTAAGGTAATCTGCGGCGCTGCCGCCCTTGCCCGCCAAAGCGCCGCTTTCTTCGTTGCAATTTACCCCCTATTAAGTGTTTATACCTCGCTAAACCTGAGAAAGAGTTCCACGCGTGTCCGAGCCAGCCACTGATCCAAGCCCCGTCATCGAGATCAAGAACCTGCACAAAGCCTATGGCGCGCTTGAGGTTCTGAAGGGTGTCGATATTGCGGCGCCAAAGGGGCATGTGATTTCGCTTATTGGGTCGTCCGGGTCAGGAAAATCGACGTTGCTTCGGTGCTGCAATTTGCTGGAGGACAGTCAACAAGGCGAGATCCTTTTCAAAGGAGAGCCGGTGCGCTGGAACGGCAGCCACCACGCCCGGCGTCCAGCCGATGCCGCACAGGTTCTGCGCATTCGCACCAACCTGTCGATGGTCTTTCAGCAGTTCAACCTGTGGGCGCATATGACCATTTTGCAAAATGTCATGGAAGCGCCCGTGACCGTCCTGAAGCGCGACAAAGCCGAAGCCGAGGCGGCGGCGCGGGCCTATCTGGACAAGGTGGGCATCGGCGACAAATGCGACGTTTACCCCGCGCAATTGTCGGGCGGTCAGCAGCAGCGGGCCGCGATTGCGCGGGCGCTGTGTATGGAACCCGAAGCCCTGTTGTTCGACGAGCCGACGTCGGCGCTTGATCCCGAGCTGGAACAAGAGGTGGTCAAGGTCATCAAGGATCTTGCCAAGGAAGGGCGCACGATGGTTATCGTGACCCATGACATGAAACTGGCCGCTGATGTATCAGACCATGTTGTCTTTTTGCATCAGGGGCTGATCGAAGAACAAGGGCCGCCTGATGTGCTGTTCGGCGCGCCCAAATCCGAACGACTGCGCGGGTTCTTATCATCGACCCACGCTGCGTAAACCAACCCAACGGGAGACACCAAATGAAAAACCTTATTTTGACGACTGCTGCGCTGGCTTTGACAGCTGGTATGGCAATGGCCGAGGGCAAGACCATCCGCATGGGCACCGAGGGCGCCTACCCTCCCTATAACTTCATCAATGATGCTGGCGAAGTTGACGGATTTGAGCGCGAGCTGGGCGATGAGCTGTGCGCCCGTGCCGCCTTGACCTGCGAATGGGTCAAGAACGATTGGGACAGCATCATCCCGAACCTTGTTTCAGGCAACTATGACACCATCATCGCCGGCATGTCGATCACAGACGAGCGCGACGAAGTCATTGATTTCACCCAAGACTATTTTCCGCCAACCGCTTCGGCCTATGTTGCCGCCTCGGACGGCGTTGACGTCGGGTCGGCCATCGTAGCGGCGCAAACCGCGACCATTCAGGCCGGCTATATCGCCAGCAGCGGCGCAACCTTGGTGGAATTCGCAACCCCCGAAGAAACCGTTGCCGCCGTGCGCAACGGCGAAGCGGATGCGGTATTCGCCGATGCCGATTATCTGGTGCCACTGGTCGAAGCATCAGGCGGTGAGCTGATGTTTGTCGGCGACCGGGTTCCCCTTGGGGGCGGCGTCGGCATGGGCCTGCGTGAAAGCGATGGCGAACTGCGTGGAAAATTCGATGCGGCCATCACATCGATGAAGGCAGACGGCACGTTGAACACGCTGCTGAAAAAGTGGTTCGGCGACGAAACCCAGACTTACTAAGGCACTTTGGCAGGCCTGCCCCGCGCGGGCCTGCCGTTTTTGATCTATGTTTGAATTTTGCGCCGCCCCTGACACGCTCGACAGTTTGCGCTGGACCGCCTGCTATCTAAGCAACGGCGTCCATATGTCGTTCTATGGCGCCTTTGTTAAGGTGCTATTGCTTCTGGCTGTGACCGCCCCTGTCGCATTGGGCTTTGGCTTTGTCGGCGCGATGGCCGCGCGGGCGCCGTTTGCCCCGCTGCGCTGGTTTGGAAAAAGCTATATTGCGCTGGTGCGCGGCGTGCCAGACATCGCATTTTTCCTGTTTTTCGTGATTGCTTTGGATCAGGCCATCGAATGGCTGCGCCACAAGGCGCTGTGTCCTGATTGGGATCAACCGATCCGACAGGGCAACGATTTCGTTGTGTGTCAGGCCGCCAAGATGCCGCTGGGAAATGCCGCGCAATGGGTCCACGAAAGCTATGGGTTTGCTTTGGCGGTTGTCACCTTTGCCATCGTGTTCGGGGCCTTTGCGGCCAACGTTTTGTTCGGTGCCATGCGGGCGGTGCCCCACGCCCAGCTTGAGACCGCGGCCGCCTATGGGATGAGCCGGCGGCAAACCTTTTGGCGGGTGCTGGTGCCACAAATGTGGGTCTTTGCCCTGCCGGGTCTGTCCAATCTTTGGATGGTTTTGATCAAAGCCACGCCGCTGCTGTTTCTCTTGGGGGTCGAAGACATCGTTTATTGGGCGCGCGAACTTGGCGGCACCAAGACGCCCCGCTTTACCGATTACCCCCATGGCGATTGGCGGATGTGGTATTTCCTGGCGCTTTTGGTGTTCTATCTGGCCTTTACCAAGTTTTCAGAAAGCGTGCTGGACCGGATCATGGCGCGCTTGACCAAGGGTCAGGCGACCGCCGGCGGCGAAGCGCAAAGAAAGGCCGCCGCATGAGCTGTATCGACACCATTCAAAGCTATGCCCTGCGGTCGATCGGCATTGGTGAACGTCTGCTGCCGCGCTCGGACTTTACCCTGTGCGAACAGGTGACGTTGATCGGATCAGGCATGATCTGGAATATTTACTTTGGCGTTATGGCCTTGCTGCTTGGCTTTGGCTTTGCCATCGCGCTGGCGGTCGGCAAGGCGTCATCGAACGCGATTGCACGCAAACCTGCCCAATGGTTCATTTTCATTTTCCGTGGGTCGCCGCTCTTTATCCAGTTCTTTTTTGGGTATTTTTTGTTCCTCAGCCTGAAATCAAGCTTTCCGTTTTTTGCCCCCTTCACCGCTGCGTGGCTGGGGGCGCTGATCGTGCTGTTTTGCAACACCGCTGCCTATTCCGCAGAAATATTCTATGGGGCACTGTTGTCGATCCCCAAGGGGGATATCGAGGCGGCCGATGCCTATGGGCTTAGTGGCTTCAGCCGGTTCCGGCGCATCACCCTGCCCACCATGCTGCGCCTTGCTTGGCCGGCTTATACTAACGAGGCGATCTTCTTGTTTCACGCCACGGCGCTGGTGTTCTTTTCGGGGTTTCCCGCCTGGCAGCAACGCGGTGACGCGCTCTATTACGCCAGCTATTTTGCCGACAAAACCTTTAACCCCTTTGTGCCCTATCCAATCCTGGCCGGATATTTCATCCTGCTGACCCTTGTGGTGATCGGTGTCTTTGGCTTTGTGAACGGGCGGCTTAACCGGCATTTGCCACAAAACATGAAGAAAAAAATTCGGTTGCGTCTGAACCTGATCCGGTAGTATCCAAGATTTGATCAAATTATTGCGCGGTCCGAAATCGCGCGGTTACAACGCCGCAGCGCTGGCTGCGGATCGGCACGGGCGCGCCTATCCGCCCATCCGTCCCCCGCCAGCCCTGCCCTTCGGCAACGGGGACGATATGAAAAACTGGCTTCGCAAGCATCCTCAGGTCCGCACCATCCGGGTTGCGGCCTCGGATCTGAATGGGCAGGCACGGGGCAAGCGCATCCCCGCCCGCTTTGCTGACAAGATCGTCTCGCATGGGACACGCTTTCCGATGTCGGTGCTTAATCTTGATATCTGGGGCGAAGACATCGAAAACAGCCCATTGGTGTTTGATACCGGGGATCGCGACGGGGTGCTGATGCCCACCGAACGGGGGTTCATGCCTATGCCCTGGCTGGATGCCCCCACAGCGCTCTTGCCCATCTGGATGTTTCACGAGGACGGGCGCCCCTATGACGGCGATCCTCGCCATGCGCTGCGCGCTGTTGTCGACCGTTACAAGGCGCGTGGCCTGACCCCCGTCTGCGCGGTTGAGCTTGAGTTCTTTTTGATCGACGATTCGGGCCGCAACCTTCAGGTGCCGGTCTCGCCGCGCTCGGGCAAACGGCGCAAGGCCGCCGAAACCCTTTCTATTCGTGCGCTTGATCAATTCGATGCCTTCTTTACCGATCTTTATGACGCTTGCGAAGAAATGGATATTCCGGCCGATACCGCGATTTCAGAATCGGGGCTGGGGCAATTCGAAATCAACCTTATGCATTGCGATGACGCATTGCGCGCGGCCGATGATGCGTGGCTGTTCAAGATGCTGGTCAAGGGGTTGGCGCGGCGCCATGGCTTTGCCGCCAGCTTTATGGCCAAGCCCTATGAAGATTATTCCGGTTCGGGGCTGCATATGCATTTTTCCGTTCTGGATGAAAGCGGGCAAAACATCTTTGACAATGGCGGCGACGCTGGCACCGATGCGCTGCGCCATGCGGTGGCCGGCTGCCTGAAGGCCATGCCGGGGTCGGCGCTTATCTTTGCCCCTCATGCGAACAGCTTTGACCGGATGGTGCCCGGCGCACATGCACCCACCGGGATCAGCTGGGCCTATGAGAACCGCACATCGGCCATTCGCATCCCCTCGGGCGCCAGCGCGGCGCGCCGGATCGAACACCGGGTTTCGGGCGGCGATGTAAATCCCTATCTGATGCTGGCGGCCGTGCTTGGCGCCGCCCTGAACGGGATCGAAGACGGCAATGAGCCCCCTGCCCCGATCAAGGGCAACGCCTATGCCGCCAATTTGCCGCAGATCCCTTGTGATTGGCAAAGCGCCATCGACAGCTTTGAGGCCTGCCCGGAAATCGCCCGCATTTTTCAGCCCGAACTGATCCGGAATTTTGTGCTCACCAAGCGGCAAGAGCTGCATTATATGCAGGAATTGACCCCGGCCGAGCAAGTAACCATCTATCTTGATACCGTCTAATCACACACGGAGACCCCTATGAAAATCGGCATTTTGGTAACCGGCCTGCCACCAGAAGAGCTGTCCGAGAATGGCGGTTATGACGCGTTCTTTGCCCGGCTTTTGGGTCCGCAGCGTTTTACCTTTCAGGCCTGGCACGTTGTGAACGGCGAATTCCCCAGCAGCATAGACGATGCAGACGGCTGGCTGATCACCGGATCCAAACATGGCGCCTATGAGGCCCACGATTGGATCCCCCCGCTTGAGGATTTCATTCGCACCGCCCATCAGGCCCACCGCCCGATGATCGGCGTGTGTTTTGGCCATCAAATCATTGCCCAGGCTTTGGGTGGCAAGGTGGAAAAATTCGATGGCGGCTGGTCGATCGGCGCGACCGAATATGAAATAGAGGGGCGCCCCGTCACCCTGAACGCCTGGCACCAGGATCAGGTCACCGCCTTGCCACCCGGCGCAAGGGTGGTGGGATCAAGCGATTTTTGCAAGAATGCCGCTTTGCTTTATGGCGACCATATCTGGACAATCCAGCCCCACCCCGAGTTTGAATCGACCTATATTGATGGGCTGATCGATCAACGCAGCAAAGGCGTCGTGCCCCCGGACATTGTCGCCAAGGCGCGCGCCAAGCTGAACACCCCCATAGACAGCGCCATGATCGCCACCTTCATGGCGGAATTTTTCGAAAAGGACCGTTAACATGACGGATATCGTAAATCGGCTGCCGCAGGCGGCTCAGGATTATCTGGAAGGCCGCCGCCTGGATGAGGTTGAATGCATCATCTCGGACTTGCCGGGTATTGCCCGCGGCAAGGCTGTGCCTGCGTCAAAATTTACCCGCCAGGATTATTTCCACCTGCCCGACAGCATCTTTTATCAAACCATCACCGGGGATTGGGGCGAGGCCGCAGGCGATGAGGGGTTCATCGAAAAGGATATGATCCTGCGCCCGGATCTAAGCACAGCAACCGCCGCGCCCTGGACAGGGGATTGGACCTTGCAGGTGATCCACGACGCCTTTGACCGCGAAGGCCACCCGGTGCCGTTTTCCCCGCGCAACGTGCTAAAGCGGGTCTGCCAGCTTTATCGCGATCAAGGCTGGGAGCCGGTAGTCGCCCCCGAGATGGAGTTTTTCCTGGTCGCACGCAACCTTGATCCTGCCCATGACATCAAGCCGATGATGGGCCGTTCAGGCCGCCCGGCCGCCGCCCGTCAGGCCTATTCCATGACGGCGGTGGACGAATTTGGCCCGGTCATCGACGACATCTATGATTTTGCCGAGGCACAAGGGTTTGAGATCGACGGGATCACCCAAGAAGGCGGCGCAGGTCAGCTTGAGATCAACCTACTGCATGGCGATCCGGTGCGTCTGGCCGATGAGGTGTTTTATTTCAAACGGCTGATCCGCGAGGCCGCCCTGCGCCATGATTGCTTTGCCACCTTTATGGCCAAACCGATCGAGGACGAACCCGGCAGCGCCATGCACATGCACCATTCAGTGCTGGACAAGGAAACCGGGCAGAACATCTTTTCCGGTCCCCAAGGCGAAGAAACCGACGCGTTTCATTATTTTATCGCCGGGTTGCAAAATCATATGCCCGATGCGCTGGCGGTGATCGCCCCCTATGTGAACAGCTATCGGCGTTATGTCAAAGATCATGCCGCACCGATCAATCTGGAATGGGGCCGTGACAATCGCACCACAGGCATCCGCATTCCCTTGTCCGGCACAGCGGCGCGGCGGGTCGAAAACCGTCTGGCGGGGATGGATTGCAACCCCTATCTGGGCATCGCGGCCAGTCTGGCTTGTGGATATCTGGGGCTGATGGAGAAAAAGATGCCCAAGCCGGAATTTCGCGGCGATGCCTATGATGGCGACGGCGACATTCCGCAGGTGCTGGGTTCGGCCCTGGATTTATTCGAAGAGGCAACGGCCCTGCACGAGGTTCTGGGACCAGAGTTCGCCCGCGTCTATGCCATTGTGAAACGCGCCGAATACGAAGAGTTCTTGCAGGTGATCTCCCCTTGGGAGCGCGAGCACCTGTTGTTGAACGTCTGACCGTCATGGATTTGCTTTACGCCAATGATAAGGCGGGGGAATACCCCCCAAGCTGGTATGCGGCAACGACACCGCAATTGCCCCCGTTTGCGCCGCTGCGTGGTCACCTGCGGGCCGATGTCTGTGTCATTGGCGCCGGCTATACCGGCCTGTCGGCGGCGCTGCACCTGGCGCAGGCAGGCCGCAAGGTCGTCCTGCTCGAGGCCCAGCGCGTTGGATTTGGCGCATCAGGGCGCAATGGCGGCCAATTGGGCAGCGGTCAACGGGTCGAACAAACCACGCTTGAAAGGCAACATGGCCATGCAGTCGCCGCGCGTCTGTGGGATTTGGGACAAGACGCGAAACAATTGGTCAAGGGGCTGATCAAGGAACACGATATTGATTGCCATTTGACACCAGGCGTGGCCTGGACCGGATCCAGCGCAGGCGATGTTGAACACCTGCACCGCTATGCCGGGCATCTGCACGAACGCTATGGCTATGCGGAAATGGATATCCTGGACGGCCCCGCCTGCCGCGCCATCTGCCCATCCCCGGATTATCAGGGCGGAATTCTGGATCGCGACGCGGCACATCTGCACCCGCTGGCGCTGGCACTGGGGCTGGCAAGGGCTGCGCAAAAGGCCGGAGTTCAAATCTTTGAACAATCGCATGTCACCAAAATCGACAAGGGGGCACCGGCAAGCGTCACCACCGCGCAGGGCCAGGTCACAGCCGATCATGTCATTTTGGCCTGCAATGGCTATTTGTCAGGGCTGGATCGCCGGGTCGCGGCCAAAGTCATGCCGATCAACAACTTCATTGTTGCCACAGAACCGCTTGGCGCGCGGATGAACGACGTGCTGCCAAAGGATGTGGCCATCGCCGACAGCCGCTTTGTGGTGAATTACTTCCGGCGCAGCCATGATGGCCGGCTGTTGTTCGGCGGCGGCGAAAGCTATGGCTATCGGTTTCCCGCAGATATCGCCGCGACGGTGCGCAAACCCATGTCGGTGGTGTTTCCACAGCTTGAGGATGTCAAGATTGACTATGCCTGGGGCGGGACGCTGGGCATCACGATGAAGCGTTTCCCCTATCTGGCACGGCTGGCGCCGAATATGCTGTCGGCGTCAGGATATTCCGGGCACGGTGTCGGCACCGCAACCCATGCGGGGCAACTGATGGCCCGCGCTGTGCAAGGCGACGGTGACGGCTTTGATGTCATGAGCCAAATCCCAAGCCCCAGCTTTCCGGGCGGCGGCGCGCTGCGCACGCCGCTGTTGGTTTTGGCGATGACATGGTATGCCATGCGCGACCGGCTTGGGGTCTAGGGTTATTTGAGCTTGGACAGCTTGTCTTGAAGCTCGGCCAATTGTTTCTTGATCGCGTCCAGATCTTCGCCCGATGCGTTTGACGCAGGCTTGTCAGCCCCGCCCCACCCCGCAATTCCGGCCCCGCCGGTCATCGCTTTCATGAACGCCTCTTGCTGGGCTTGCATCATTTCAAAGCCAGGCATCTTGGCCAGGGGGTTCATCGCCGTCATCTGTTCCATCATCTGCGATTGCCCGCTGCGCAGCATCTCAAAGGACGCTTGCAAGAACTGCGGCACAACGCTTTCGCCCGGCGTCATATAGCTGCGCACCAGATCATTCAGAACATCCACCGGCAGGACGCTTTCGCCGCGGCTTTCGTGTTCCGCAATGATTTGCAGCAGATATTGACGGGTCAGATCATCGCCCGATTTCAGATCAACAATCTGCACCTCGCGGCCCGCGCGGATAAAACCGGCGATGTCCTCAAGGGTGACGTAATCGCTGGTTTCGGTGTTATACAGCCGGCGGCTGGCATAGCGCTTGATCAGCAACGGTTTTTCAGTATCGGCCACGGGTTTTCTCTCCCCCCATCATCCATGCTGCATTGCAGCCTATGCTAGCGCAGCACAAAAAGAAAGGGCAGGCTTTTCAGCCCACCCTTCCACATTGTGACCGTCCGAGGGAGGAACAGCGGTCAATTACTTTGCTGCGGCTTTCTTGACAGCAGCGGTCGCATCGGTGGTGGCCTTCTTGACCGCAGCCGACGCATCTTCGCTCAGGTTTTTGCCGGCAGCCATCAGCAGCTCAACAGTGTCCATCTGCGCTTTTTTGGCGACTTCTGCAAAGGCGGCCATATGCTCGGCGGCAACTTCAGCCGAAGCCGACGCAAAATCGGTCATCGCCTTGGCGTAATCTGCTGGCTCAGTCTTGGCTTTTGAAATCGCGCCAAGCTTGGTCAATGTGTCCTGCGCCCATTTGTTGGAAATCGCAGTCGATTTCTCGGCGGCGTTCAGGGCAACGGTGCTCAGCTTTTCGTTCAACGACGCGCTGTTTTTGAACGCATCTTCCAATGCGGCTGTGTCTACGGGGAATGCGCCCATTACGTCTTTGAAAATCGCTGTCATGTCAGGTGTCTTAGTCATGTCAAATTCCTTTGTTCAGCGCACCGGGCCCATCCCGGTCGTTCTGCGCTTGCAAAAGATATACATGCTGCACCGCAGCAAATCAAGTATTTTTCTGCGGTGCAGCAAAAAATGCCAACCATTGGCAAAATGATGCGTCAGATCAATCATTTGCCTTTCGCTTTACATAGGTTCCCGGCGCATCGCACAGCGTCGCCTGCCCCGAATCGCCGGGCACCCGCGCCGGAACCTGCACCCCGGATCGGTTGCGCAGCCACTTTTCCCAGCGCGGCCACCATGACCCTTGGCTAAAGCTGGCCTCTTGGCGCCAGTCGTTGAAATCAAGCTGAAGATCGTCATTGGTATAATGGCCGTACTTATTCTTGCTGGGCGGATTCACGATCCCGGCAATATGGCCCGATTGGGTCAGGATAAACTGCTTTTCCTTGGCGCCCATTTGCTGGACCCCGCGATAGCAATCCTTCCATGCGGCAATATGATCGGTTTCGCAGGCAATGGCGCAAAGGGGCACATCCACATCGCCAAGGTTCAGCCGATGTCCCAACAGTTCAATCGTGCCCTTGGCCAGTGTATTTTCCTGACACAGGCCGCGCAGATATTGCACGACCATCTTGGCCGGAAGGTTTGCGCCATCGCCGTTCCAATACAGCAGGTCAAAAGCCGGCGGCGTTTCCCCCATCATATAGCTTTTGATCGCCGGGCCATACACCAGATCATTTGATCGCAAAAAGGAAAAGGTCCGCGCCATGATCATTGACGGCAATATCCCCTTTTCTGCCACCTCGGCCTCGACTCCATCAATAAAGTCATTGGTCAAGAACGGTGCGAATTCGCCCTGGTCTGAAAAATCTGTCAGCGCGGTAAAGAAGGTGGCCGATTTGATCGACGTATCTTTGCGCTGTTTCAACAGCGACAGCGTCAGCGCCAAGGTGGTCCCGGCGATACAATAGCCGGTCACATTGACCTTTTCCTCGTGGGTGATTGCCTTGACCTGTGCGATCGCCTCAAGATAGCCCTCTTGGATATAATCCTCCATCCCGACGTCGCGCAGGCTGGCATCGGGATTGACCCAAGACACAATAAACAAAGTATAGCCTTGATCGGTGATCCATTTGACAAGGCTGTTTTGCGCCTTGAGATCCAGAATATAAAATTTATTGATCCAAGGCGGAAAGATGATCAGCGGCGTCTTGAACACCGTGTCGGTGGTGGGCGTGTATTGGATCAGCTCCATCAGACGGTTGCGAAACACCACCTTGCCGGGGGTTGTGCCGATATTGCCGCCGATTTCGAATGCTTTGTCATCGGCCAGTTTGACCACCAGCTCTCCGTTGCCGGCTTCAAGATCCTTGATCAGGTTCTCAAGCCCCTGCACCAGGCTTTGACCTTCGGTTTCAATCGCCCGCTCAATCGCATCTGGATTGGTGGCCAGAAAGTTCGTCGGCGCCATCATGTCGATGATCTGCCGGGTGAAATAGGCCAAACGGCCCTTTTCGGTTTCATCCATATCCGTGACATCATCAACGGCCTGCCGCAGCGCCTGCGCATTGATCAGATATTGCTGTTTTACAAAGTTGAAATAGGGATGGCTGTCCCACAAGGGATTGGAAAACCGCCGATCCTTGGGGCTGGCATCCTCGGGCGCGGCCATCCCCTTGGCGGTCAGGGCGTGCTGCGCTGCGACAAAATGCTTCATCGTTTCGGACCAATAGGCCATCTGATGTTCGAAAACCTTGGCCGGATTATGCGCCGCTTCGGCCCAATACGACTGAATAGCCTTGCCAAACAAGGTTCCGTCAGGCCCATCCAGCGCTTTGTTGTGCCCTTGGTGGTGGGCCATAACATTCTGCAAGCGCGCGGTCAGTTCTTCAACTTTTTTAAGATTTTCAGTAAATTTACCCAGCATTTCATCGCCAGGCAGGTCAATATCTTTGGTTTTTGTTGTCATATTAATAAATCCCGCCTATGTTTGCACCTGCAGCATAATGATGTCTTGCCGGCAAAAACGCAAATCGCCACCGCTTCGACATCTTGAGGAGAGCTTAAAATGCGATTCATGGCAACTTACGATCTGATGGAAACGATGCGGAACACCAACCAATGGCTTGGGGCAACAGCCCGGGCATTGGGGGCATATCCGGCTGTGTCACTGCTGCCCAATCCGGCGATGGAATGGATGAAAGCCTGGGGCGAGGTCACCGAGCGCAGCTTTGAGCGGATGGTCGCCAAGCCTGATTGGAACTTTCCCCCCGTGGTCAGCCGCGATGGCCGCGACCAATTGGTCAGCGCCAAAATCATCATCCAGCGCGATTTTGGCGATCTGGTCCGCTTTGTCGTGCCGGGACGCAGGCTGCCGAAACGCAAGGTGCTGTTGATCGCGCCAATGTCCGGACACTATGCGACTTTGCTGCGCTCCACTGTGATCAGCCTGTTGCCCGATGCAGATCTCTACATCACCGATTGGCACAACGCCCGCGACATCCCGGTCAGCGCTGGGAAATTCGATGTCGAAGATTATACCCTTTATCTTGCGGATTTCATGAAAGAACTGGGGCCCGACACCCATGTTATTGCCGTCTGCCAGCCGGCGCCACTGACCTTGGCCGCCACCGCATATTTGGCCGAACAAGACCCCAGCGCGCAACCGCGCAGCCTGACCTTGATTGGCGGGCCGATCGACCCAAGCGCCGCCCCGACCGAGGTCACGGATTTCGGCCATCGCGTCACCATGGGCCAATTGGAAGAGCTGATGATTCAGCGCGTGGGTTACAAATACGCCGGCGTTGGCCGCATGGTTTACCCCGGTTTGTTGCAGCTTAGCTCGTTCATCACGATGAACGCTGACAAACATATCAAAGCGTTTCAGGATCAAATCGCCCGTGTCGCCAAGGGCGAAGCGGCCGAACATGACAAACACAACCGCTTTTATGACGAATATCTTGCGGTCATGGACATGACGGCAGAATTTTATCTGTCCACCGTCGAGCGGATCTTCAAAAACAATGAGATCGGGCGAAATTGCTTTACCATCAAGGGCAAACCCGTGGACATTGGCAAGATCACGACCGTTGCGGTCAAAACCGTCGAAGGGTCAAACGATGACATATCGGCACCGGGTCAATGCGTTGCCGCGCTGGATTTATGCACCGGCCTGCCCGACAGCAAAAAGGCCAGCCACCTGGAAGACGGCGCCGGGCATTATGGCATTTTTGCCGGGAAAAGCTGGCGCAACAACATTCGCCCGCTGGTGCTGGATTTCATTGACGCCAACAGCCCGGCACCGGAACCTGCTGCCAAGGCGGCCTCATAACGCAGCTATTCCAACCACGCGCGCAGCGCGGCAAGTGTCTCGTCGGGTTGTTCCAGACAAGGCAGGTGGCCCGACTGTTCAAGCACCACCAACCGAGAATCGGGCAAAAGATCGGCCATCATCTGGTGCCGCTCAACCGGGCAAAGCGCGTCATATTTTCCGCACAGCACCAAGGCCGGAACCTTGCACGCCCGCAGGGTTTCGGTTTGGTCTGGCCGGGTGATCAGCGCGTTGGATTGACGCAAGAACACCTGGGGGCCAAGGGTCTGGGCCATATCAAGCACCAGCCTTAGCACCTCTTGCTGCTGCATGCCGGGCGCCAGATAATTTGGCTTCATCTCATCGCGCATGACCTGTGTCAGACGGCCGGCGCGGACGGCCTCCATTTGCGGCAGGCGCGCCGCCGAAACGGCCGGTTTTTCCGCCAACGGATTGGTGTCCATCAACGCCAGCCGACTGACACGCCCCGGCGCCTGGCGCAGCAGCTCCATCGCGACGATGCCGCCCATGCTGAGCCCGGCCAAAGCAAAGCGCGGCGGCAATTGTCCCAACAGATCGGCGGCGATACGCTCAACGCTGTCGGCGCCGCCGATGGGCGCCGCAATCACCGTGCGCCCGGCAGATAGCGCGGCGATCTGTGGCGCAAACAGCCGTGCGTCACACATCATTCCCGGCAGAAAAACCACTGGATCGTTCATATCGCCCCCCTGTTGCGTTTCCCGCTTTTAACCAAGGCGCAAGCCACGCAAAACCGGAAAATCGCCATAGCGGCGACGCCGGGTTGCCAGGTCTTCTTGCGGCGTGTCCCCGGCCTTGAGCAAAGCCCCCCTGGGCGCCACATAGCTTGAGATCATTCGAAGCGGTTGCGGGCGCCATGCCAGGTTCAGCGCAGCCAGTTTGGGAAAGAACCACATCTCGGAATAGGGCAGATGATCGTGCAACCACCAGGCCAAATCACGCCAATCACGACCCTGCGCATATTGATCCGCGAACCAGGGAATCGCCAGCGACGTTCCGGCGATCGCCTGATCGCCCGCGCCACGATCCCAGATGTGACATTCCAACGGGTGATCATTGCGCGCGCAGTTCAGTTTGTTCTGATTCCCAAACTGGTTCAAACGCGCAGAGCGATAGCCCGACCGGATGGCCAGCCGGCCAAAGGTTTCCTGAAGCGGGTCCAGCAAAGCCCGACACAGCTTGGACCCGTTTTCGATCGCCAGGTCCGGATTTTCGGGAATATTGGGAATGCGGTGCAGGTTGCCGATTTCAGAATACAAAAAATCGCGCATGAAGAAATGTTCAGACAGCCGCACCCTGCCAAGGTTCTCAAGACCGCGCATGCTGGCAGGCGGGCGCATCAGTCGGCACCATCATAGCCGTTCCAACGAAAGGCGCCATTATCAGCCAAAGGTGAAAACGGATTATGCGCAATTTCCCAAATGTGCCCCTCGGGATCTGCAAAATACCCGTGATGGCCGCCCCAGAACACGTCCGATGCGGGCTTTAGGATGGTGGCACCAGCGGCCTTGGCGCGGGCCAACAGAGGCGCGACCTGGGATTTCTCGCGCAGATTATGCGCCAAAGTCAGCGCGCCGTGGCCAAGATGCGCGGGATCGATGCCGATATCCTCGGCCAGCTTGTCCAACGGAAACAAACCCAGGGTCTGGCTGATCAGATCATAGGCGATCACCCCATCCGGGCTTGGGGTTCGTTGCCAGCCAAGCGCGTCATAAAAGCGGGCAAGCCGGTCCATATCTTTGGCGCCAAGGGTGATCAAACTGATGCGCTGTTCCATCATGGGCTGACCTCCTTTACCGCGGCCTCGATCAGGCCAAGGCAGGGGCCGTCCGAAAACCGGTGATCGGCGTCTTTGACAAGCAAAAGCCGCATGTCCGGGCTGGTGGCATGACCCAGCAATCGCAGCGCGGTTTGGCTGCTGACCGCGGTGTCGCTGGTGCCTTGCAACAAGCGCACCGGAAACGGAAGCGCCAGCGGGCTGCGCAAGATCAAATGCCGCCGGCCGTCTTCGATCATGCGGCGGGTGACGATATATGGCTCCATATAGTCTGACGGCAGCTCAACAAAGCCGTGTTCATCCAACGCCTTTTTCTGGGCCGGGGTAAATTGCGCCCAATAGCCGTCTTCCGTGAAATCCGGGGCGGCGGCAATTGTCACCAAACCAGCAATGCGTTCGGGAATACGGCGTGCCAGCAACAGGGCCTGCCACCCCCCCATGGACGAGCCGACAGGAACGATCGGCCCCGATGTCAGCGCGTGGATGGCTTCAAAGCTGTCCTCGGCCCAATCCCCGATGGCCCCGTCTTCGAACCGCCCAGATGATTGCCCATGCCCAGAATAATCGAACCTAAGAAACTGGCGACCGCTGGCCTTGGCCCAGGCCTCAAGGTGCAGCGCCTTGGTCCCTTCCATGTCGGATTTCAACCCGCCCAGAAACACCACACAGGGGCCATCCCCTTCCGTCAGGTGATAAGCGATCCGCCGCCCTTGCGGTGTGGTCAGAAAATTCGGCTGTGTCATTTTCGCTCCGATCTTTTTGCTCAGCATAGGGTGCCAAGCAAGGGGGGTAAAACCTATTTTGACGGATGATTTTTCCCTTCTACATCCTTGACTTGCCATGCGCAGCGCGCCAAAGAGAGGGCACATTCACCCGCAACCGGGCGTCTCGTAGGCGCCAAACCGACGAGGAGCGCCAAATGGCCCAGATCTCTCTCACTTTTCCCGATGGTTCCGTTCGCAACTTCGACGCCGGTGTAACCGCCGCGGATGTCGCGCATGGCATTTCCACTTCGCTTGGCAAAAAAGCCATCAGCGCCACGGTCAATGGCAGCCATTTTGACCTTGCCTGGCCGATTGAAACCGATGCCACCATCGCCATTCACACCATGAATGACGAAGATCAGGCCAATGAGCTGGTCCGCCACGATCTGGCACATATCATGGCCCGCGCGGTGCAGGAAATCTGGCCCGACACCAAGGTGACGATCGGGCCGGTCATCAAGGACGGCTGGTATTACGATTTTGACCGCGCTGAGCCATTCACCCCCGAAGACCTGGGGCTGATCGAGAAAAAGATGAAGGAAATCATCAACAAACGCGATCCCGTCCGCACCGAGGTCTGGGATCGGGCGCGGGCGATCAAACATTACCAAGACCTGGATGAGCCATATAAAGTCGAGCTGATCGAGGCCATCCCCGGCGACGAACCCCTGCGCATGTATTGGCACGGCGATTGGCAGGATCTGTGCCGTGGGCCGCATCTGCAACACACCGGACAGGTGCCGGGCGATGCCTTCAAGCTGATGTCGATCGCCGGGGCCTATTGGCGCGGCGACAGCAATCGCGCCATGCTGCAACGCATTTACGGCGTGGCTTTCACCGGCAAGGAAAAGCTGCGCAACCACCTGAATATGCTGGAAGAAGCCGCCAAGCGCGATCACCGCAAACTGGGCCGCGAGATGGATCTTTTCCACATGCAGGAAGAGGCCCCCGGCCAGGTCTTTTGGCACCCGAACGGTTGGACGGTTTACACCACCTTGCAAGATTACATGCGCCGCCGCCAGCGCGCCGGTGGATATGTCGAGGTCAACACCCCCCAGGTCGTCGACCGCAAGCTTTGGGAAGCATCGGGCCATTGGGACAAATACCAGGAAAACATGTTCATCGTCGAAGTCGATGAAGAGCACGCCCGCGAAAAGGCCGTAAACGCCCTCAAACCGATGAACTGCCCCTGCCATGTGCAGATTTTCAATCATGGCCTCAAATCCTATCGGGATCTGCCCCTTCGTATGGCCGAATTCGGAAGCTGCAACCGCTATGAGCCATCCGGGGCGCTGCACGGTATCATGCGGGTTCGGGGCTTTACCCAGGATGATGGGCATATTTTCTGCCGCGAGGACCAGATCGAAAGCGAAACCGCCGTTTATATCGACTTCCTTTCGAATATTTATCGCGACCTTGGGTTCGAAAACTTCAAGGTGAAATTCTCGGACCGCCCTGAAACCCGCGCCGGTTCGGACGAGGTTTGGGACAAGGCCGAAACCGCGCTGTTGTCGGCAACCCGCAAGGCCGGGATCGAACCCGAGCTAAATCCAGGCGAAGGCGCATTCTACGGCCCCAAGCTGGAATTTGTGCTGACCGATGCCATCGGCCGCGATTGGCAGTGCGGCACCCACCAGGTGGATTTTGTCCTGCCCGAACGTCTTGACGCCAGCTATATCGGCGCGGATGGGGGCAAACACCGCCCGGTCATGCTGCACCGCGCCACTTTGGGGTCATTTGAGCGATTCATCGGAATTTTGATCGAAGAACACGCCGGCAAGCTGCCGTTCTGGCTGGCCCCGCGGCAGGTGGTTGTGGCGTCGATCATTTCCGATGCGGATGATTATGTTCACGAAGTGGTCGCCGCGCTCAAGGCCGCAGGCGTGCGCGCCGAGGCAGACACCCGCAACGAAAAGATCAATTACAAGGTGCGCGAACATTCCGTCGGCAAGGTGCCGGTTATCTTGGCCGTCGGCGCCCGCGAAGTAGAAGAGCGCACCGTGACGCTGCGCAAGCTGGGCGAAAAACAGACTTCGGTCGCGGTCCTTGCAGATGTGATCGCAACGCTTGGGCGCGACGCAACGCCGCCCGATTTGTTGCAATAACGCCCCATGTGCCTGCCGTTCGGGCCATAAATCCGGCCCGAATTGTAACAATGCGCCAAACTTTGCCCAAGTTTTCTAACGCACGCGTGACACACATCGACGTGACTGGCGCGTGGCGCGATTTCCGCGCTAGGGTGACGTCGTTAACACGTTTAACTATAATTAGGGAGAATTAAGGATGTCGAATTCCATGAAGACCGTTGCCATAGCCGGAGCCGTAGCCGCTGCATTGTCAGGGGCGGTGACGCCCGCGCATGCGGCCTCAAAGGAAAAATGTTTTGGGGTGTCCTTGGCAGGACAAAACGACTGTGCTGCCGGACCAGGCACCACCTGCGCAGGCACATCCGTCAAAGATTATCAGGGCAATGCCTGGAAATTGGTCGATGCGGGGACCTGCGCGGAAATTGATCTGCCGGCGATGGCCGATGGCACGGCACGGGAAGGATCGCTCGAAGCGCTTGAGCGTGACCTGCCTGCATAAGCTTACACCACTGCCGGGGCGGCAACCGCCCCGGTCTTTCTCCTCAGTCACACGAGGAACGCAATGCGCGATCAACACAAAGGTCTGCCCCTTGGCGCGGGCGTAGGGTTTAAACCTCAGCACTTTAACGAAATTACCCTCGATCCCGGCCCGGTCGATTGGCTGGAAATTCACGCGGAAAACTATATGGGGGCCGGTGGACGGCCCATCGCCCAGCTTGAGGCCCTGGCCGACCGTTTTGCAATTTCTGTGCATGGCGTCGGATTAAGCATCGGAGGCACGGCGGCCCTTGATCCCGCGCATCTGGCCCGATTGAAGCATCTTGTGGGTTGGCTAAAGCCGGCGCAATTCTCGGAACATCTGGCTTGGTCCACTCACGGGGCAGAGTTTTTGAATGATCTGCTGCCCTTGCCTTATACTGATGCAACCTTGGCGCGGGTATGTGATCACATCAATTTGGTCCAGGACACGCTTGGCCTGAAGATGTTGCTTGAGAACCCGTCGAATTATCTGGCCTTTGCCGACAGCACCTGGCCCGAGCAAGATTTCCTTGCCGAAATCGCCCGGCGCACGGGCTGCGGATTGTTGTTGGATGTGAACAATGTCTTTGTCTCGGCGGTGAATATGGGCACCAGCGCCGATGAATATATTCGCGCCTTCCCCCTGGCCGAGGTTGGCGAAATCCATGTCGGTGGTCACGAAGAAGACAGCGATGAACACGGCGCGCCACTGCTGATCGACAGCCACGGCAAGGCGGTGATTGATCCGGTGTGGCGTCTGACCGCCCAAACGCTTGAGCGGGCCGGCCCCAAGCCCATCTTGGTCGAATGGGACAATAACGTGCCTGATTGGGCCACATTGCGAGCCGAGGCGGGGCGGGCCGCGCAGCTTTTGCATTGGCAGCCGGCATGACCCCCTTTCAAAGCAGCTTTCGCGCGGCTTTGCTTGACCCTGCCGCGCCGGTTCCAGACGGGCTAATCGGCCCCGCGCAGGCCCCCGCCGGCAAGCGCTTTGATGTTTACCGCAACAACGTTGTGTTTTCGCTAACCATGGCACTGCGGGCGGCCTTTCCATTGGTTTTTCGTTTGCTGGGTGCAGAAAAATTCGACCTGATGGCGCAAGAGTTCCTTCGCGTATATCCCCCGGCATCGCCGTTGATGATGGATTATGGCGCACAGATGCCGCAGTTCCTTGCGGGGTTTTCCGCCTTGACCCATGTGGGGTATCTGGCCGATTGCGCAGGGCTGGATATCGCCATGCGCGCATCCTATCACGCGCCAAACGCTGGGCCGCCCCCGCTGACCGCCAGCGCATTGGCCCTGGCTGAGATCGGCCAGGCCCAGCTTGGGTTGGCACCCTCTGCGCGGATGCTCCGCTCCGTTTGGCCGATTTTTGATATCTGGCGGTTCAATTTCGAACAAGACGCGCCGAAACCCCAAGCACGCGCCCAGGATGTTTTGATCATTCGCCCCGCATATGATCCCGTGCCCATCGCGTTACCTGTCGGCGCCTTTGACTGGATCACCGCCTTGCAAAACGGCGCCGATTTTGAGACCGCCCACGATTTGGCATTGGCCCAAGAACCCCAGTTCAATCTGGCCACAGCCCTTGCCGCCATTGTTCCGCATCCAGCCCTTGTGATGGTATGAAAGGATTTTCCGTGATTGATATTTATAAGAAATTTACAGATAAATTAGACCGCGCCGATTGGATCATTCCAACGCTGGCCCGGTTCATTTTCGCGGCGACTTTGCTGGTGTATTACTGGGTTTCGGCGCTGACCAAGCTGGGCGATGGGCCGGCTGGTCTGGTGCAACCTTCGGTCGGGGCCTATGCCCAGATTTTTCCGCGTGTGTTTGAACAGGCCGGTTTTGACACCCAGGCCCTTGGCCTTTTTCACTGGGCTGTCGTGACGGGCGGCATGTGGGCGGAATTTATCCTGCCCGCCTTGGTCGTCTTGGGCATTTTGACCCGGCTGGCGGCTTTGGGCATGATCGGCTTTGTTGTCCTGCAATCGCTGACAGACGTGGTCGGGCATGGCGCCGGGGCCGAAACACTTGGCGCGTGGTTTGACCGGTTTTCCGGCAGTTTGATCTTGGATCAGCGCCTGTTCTGGGTATTCATATTGATTGTTCTGGTGCTGAAGGGGGCCGGGCCGCTGTCCTTTGATCGGGCGCTGCGGCAGCGGGCCCTAGACACCTAGCGTTTCTTGGGTTTCGGCCCCCCAGCCCAGATACATCTGATCACCTGAAACAATCAACGGGCGCTTCATCAAGGCCGGGTGGGCTTGCAGCAACGCCAAGGGCGCCTGCGCCCTTTCATCCGCGTTCAGGCCCCGCCATGTCGTCGACCGGCGATTAACAATATCGTTTTCAAACCGCTCAATGGCCCGCAGCAACAGCGCCTCGGGCAGGCCATCAGCCCGCAGATCGACAAATCGCGCGCTGGGCAATGCCTTGGCCGCCTTGCGGCAGGTGTCACAGTTTTTCAGGCCGTAAATATCCATTATCTGTCCTCAAGGGTTGCGCGCAGCGATTGAAAGCCGTGAAACCGCACCCGGCCCCCCAAACCTGCGCCGGTGATTGAAAAGCGTGGGAACCGCGCCAAAAAGCGCTGGATAGCGATCTGACCTTCCATCCGCGCCAGGGTCAGCCCGACACACACATGCGCCCCCGCCGCAAAGGCCAAATGGCGGTTTGGGCTGCGGGTGATATCAAAGGTCTCAGGCTGGTCAAAGACTTCGGGGTCGCGATTTGCAGCGCCGATACACAGGTGCAAATTCGCCCCCTTTGGCAAAGACACCCCGCGCAATGTGCAGGGCCTGGCGACCACGCGATTGCCAAATTGGTTCGGGGCGCGCAGGCGCAATACTTCTTCTATTGCCGGGGCAATCAGCGCGCCATCGTGTATCAAGCGGTCTTTTTGTTCGGGGTGGTCATGCAGCAGCGCCAGACCGTTTCCGATCAGGTTCGTGGTCGTTTCATGCCCGGCATTCAGAATGAAAATACAATTCTGAATCAATTCGATTTCGCTTAATTTACCCGTCGCGTCCCCCATGATCAGGCGGGTCAGAACATCTGTTTCGGGATCGCCCGGCCGCCCGCGCCGATCGGCGATCAGCCCCGTTAGATATGTCTTGAAATCCTCAACCGCGCGCTGGCCCTTGGCCAGTTCATCGGCGGTCAAGACCGGCTCAAGCGCGCCCAATATCGCCAAAGACCATTCGCGCAGCGGCCCACGTTCGCTGTGCGGCACATCCAGCAGATTTCCAATCACCTGAATGGGGATGCGGGCGGCGAAATCTTCGATCAGATCAACCGAACCTGACAAGCCATCCAACAGCCGATCAACCGTTTCAATCAACGGCTGCCGCATATTTTGCAAAGCGCGCGGCGCCAAGGCCGAGCTCATGATGGATCGCACGCGGGTGTGCAGCGGCGGATCGTTAAACACCAACG
Organism: uncultured Sulfitobacter sp.; assembly: GCA_937138475.1. Classification (GTDB taxonomy): domain Bacteria; phylum Pseudomonadota; class Alphaproteobacteria; order Rhodobacterales; family Rhodobacteraceae; genus CAKZPD01. The sequence continues at coordinate 47,941 of CAKZPD010000021.1, forward strand.
AGGTGGTGTGATGCTCAAACAGCGGGCTGTTTTCGCCAAACTTGGGGGCAAACACCCCCCGCTTATCCGAGATAAAGCCAGCAGTGTCCTTATAAATCGCGCTTAGGTCGGCGTGTTTGGACAGGATGAACGATCCATCAGCTTGCGCACAAATCGGCGCCTTTGCCAGCAACCTGTCATAATAAGGAAACGGGTCGCTGGTAAAATCAGATGGCAGATTTGCCAGATCGATCATCGCGCATTCAGCATCATTTTCCCGCCAAAAGCGATTGGAATTCGCGCCATTCGCCGGCGCTCATCCCGGATGTTTCTTGCGTAACCGTTTCACCGCGCAGCATCCCCCGCACCGCATCCATCGCCCGCCCCGACAGGTTGGCACCGCCCAGGCGATAATCCTCAAAGGCGCTATAGGCGGCGGGCACCCAATCGGCGACCATGGCGCAGATTGCCTCGGCATAAACACGGATTTCATATTGCGCATGCGGATCGGCGCGCAACCGCAGGAAATGAAACAGATTGTGCAGATCCACTTTCCAATACCACTGGGTGTAAATGTTGGACGGCAGGTTCATCCGGGCCAGTTCGCGCGCCAGACCGTCCTGCCCGTCTTGCGAAATCATCTGCTCGTAATGGTCATAGGCCCGGTTTGAATCCGCCTTGAGAATATCCAGCACCCGCGCGGCCTCGGCGCCTTCCAGCACCGCGCCGCGGCCCTGGTTGTTCACAACCGACTGCGCGTTCACATGTTCGGGCGCAGGAATATAAAATTCGCGGTCCAGGATCGAATAGCGCGCTGAATATTCGTTAACATTGGCGGTGCGATGCCGGATCCACTGGCGCGCCACAAAGACCGGCAGCTTTACATGCAGCTTGATTTCGCACATCTCGAACGGGGTTGAATGCCAGTGCCGCATCAAATAGCGGATCAACCCTTCGTCGTTTTGCACCGATTTCGTGCCCTTGCCATAGCTGACCCGCGCCGCCTGACAGATCGCCGCATCATCACCCATGTAATCAATAACCCGGACAAACCCGTGATCAAGAACTGGAACCGCCTTGTAAAGATGCGCCTCCATTCCCGGTGCAACGGCCCGCAAAGTTGCGCTTGCTTCGCTGCGCTGCGCGTCGATTTCAGCCTGTTGTTCGGGGCTAAGCGGCATCGGTTCATCCTTTGTTGGCTCGTGAGTCGCGCCGACTATATCTGGGCATTGCCCTAACAGGAACAGCGATATGCAGCCAGTTTCGATCTGGCGCCCCCCTCAAACCATGATAGGCTTTGCCAAACATCAGCAGGAGCAGAACATGAGCCTTAAATATCTTCACACCATGGTGCGCGTCAAAGACCTTGGGGCCAACATCGCCTTTTATGAATTGCTGGGGCTGTATGAAACCCGCCGTTATGAAAGCCAAGAGGGGCGCTTTACCCTGGTGTTCATGGCCCCCAAAGGGCAAGAGGACTGCCCGATTGAGCTGACCTATAACTGGGATGGTGACGACGGCCTGCCCAGTGACAGCCGCCATTTTGGCCATCTGGCCTATAGTGTGGCCAATATTTACGAGACCTGCCAGCATCTTATGGACAACGGTGTCACCATCAATCGCCCGCCCCGCGACGGGCGGATGGCCTTTGTGCGATCACCTGACAATGTGTCGATCGAGCTTCTGCAAGAGGATGGCAACCTGCCACCAGCCGAACCCTGGGCCAGCATGGGCAACACCGGGCATTGGTAAACCGCAGCGGCACGATCATGGGGCGCTGCTATGTCGCGCGCCCTGCCCCGCCCAAAGCCACATTCAGTATATATAGCGGATTTGATCGCTCCAATACCGCTCCATCCGTTTGAGCGATCGGGTAATATGGTCCAACCCATCCGGGCCCAGAACCGCCTTGTTCTCAAGGCCATCGGCGTGGCGGGCAAACAGTTCCGCCACCACATCCCGAATTTTGCGACCCTTTTCCGTCAACTTGACCCGGACCGAACGTCGGTCAATATCACAGCGCTGATGGTGCATATACCCCATATCCACCAGCTTTTTAAGGTTATAGCTGACATTGCTGCCTTGATAATACCCGCGGGTCTTCAGCTCACCTGCGGTGACTTCATTATCGCCGATGTTGAACAAAAGCAGCGCCTGCACCGCGTTTATCTCAAGCACGCCAACCCGCTCAAATTCGTCTTTGATCACATCCAGCAAAAGACGATGCAACCGTTCCACCAAGGACAAAGCCTCAAGATATCCCACCATGAAACCCGCATTGGGTTTGGCTGATGTCTGTTCGGAAATATTATCTTGAATGCTCATCGCCGTCTCCAACTGTTGTGCGTCCAACAGCAAGATGCGGCGAAAAACAAAAGATTTCGTTAAAAATGGGAAAACATTGCGGCCGCAGCCGTTGCCCCTAGGTTTTGGGCAACTGCTGCTGAATGTTGTCTATCAATCCGGCATAGGCAGCAGGCGCCGGGATTTGCCCCGTAACCCACTGATACAAATCATGATCATTCTCGCTCAGCATGGCATCATAGGTCTGCAAGCCCGCCTCGTCCATGCCCGTCAGATTGCGCTCTGCAAAACCCTCAAGGATCAGATCCATCTCTTTGATGCCGCGCCGCATCGACCGCATCTTAAGCCGCTTGATCCGATGTTCAGGACACTCGCTCATGATGTTCCTCTTTCAACGCTGCCCGCAGCTTCTTTTCCAACCGGCCCAACTGTTCGGCGCGGGCGATCATATCCGCCCGCATGTCGCGCAATTCTGTCAAAAGCTCAAGCGACGATGCCGCCAATGTCCCGGTCTCTTCTGGGGCGTCCAGCCCCTCGCCCTGCCCATTGATCAGCCACATCATCGACACATTCAACAACCCCGCCATCATCGACAGACGATTTGCCCGCGGCTCGCTCAGATCGTTTTCCCATGCCCGCATTGTCGCAGCCCGCACCCCAAGACGCCGCGCCAACTGGCCTTGCGTCATACCTGCGGCCTCGCGGGCGGCGGCAACGCGATCACCAAAGGTTGCGGTTTCGGGGCCATACCAATCTGTTGTCTCGTCGCTCATTACGCTCTCCTTGTTGACCAAAGCCGCTTGAACGGGTTCCGGCCAGTCCCTATGACTTGCTGCAATACACCCTTTTACCAAACCGAGGCCCGAATGGAACTGCTCTCAACGACACTTGCCCGCGTCAAACCGTCCCCGACCATCGCAGTCACCACGAAAGCCGCCGAACTAAAAAGCGCCGGCCGCGACGTCATCTCGCTCGGCGCCGGAGAGCCAGACTTTGATACCCCGCAAAATATCAAGGACGCCGGGATTGCCGCCATCACCGAAGGCAAAACCAAATACACCGCCGTCGATGGCATAGCAGAGCTCAAGCAAGCCATTTGCCACAAGTTTCAGCGCGACAACGGCCTTGCCTATACGCCCGCGCAAGTCAGCGTCGGCAGCGGCGGCAAGCACATCCTTTATAATGCGCTGATGGCCACCCTCAACCCCGGCGACGAAGTGGTGATCCCCGCCCCCTATTGGGTCAGCTATCCCGATATGGTCTTGCTGGCCGGCGGCACCCCGGTCATCGCCCCCAGCACGCTGGAAACCCGGTTCAAGCTCACCCCCGATGCGCTCGAGGCAGCGATCACCCCGAAAACCAAATGGCTGATTTTCAATTCCCCCTCCAATCCAACCGGCGCAGGCTACAGCGCCGCCGAGCTCAAGGCCCTCACGGATGTGCTGCTGCGTCACCCCCATGTCTGGGTGCTCAGCGACGATATGTATGAACATCTGGCCTATGACGATTTCCGCTTCTGTACCCCCGCGCAGATTGAACCCGCGCTCTATGATCGCACCCTGACGGTCAACGGTGTATCCAAAGCCTACGCCATGACCGGCTGGCGCATCGGCTATGCCGCCGGCCCGCAACAGCTGATCGCCGCCATGCGCAAAGTCCAATCGCAAAGCACCTCAAACCCCTGCACCATCTCACAATGGGCCGCAGTCGAGGCCCTCAGCGGCCCACAAGACTATATCGCCAGCAACAACAACCTGTTCCGCCGCCGCCGCGATCTGGTGGTCTCGATGCTCAATGACATTGACGGCATAACCTGCCCCATCCCCGAAGGGGCCTTCTATGTCTATCCGTCAATCAAGGGGCTGATCGGCAAAACCACCCCGGCCGGCAGCGTAATCGACAACGACGAAAGCTTCGCAACCGCCCTTCTCGAAGATACCGGCGTTGCCGTGGTCTTTGGCGCCGCCTTCGGTCTCTCGCCGAATTTCCGTATCAGCTATGCCACCTCGGACCAGGCCCTGCAAACGGCCTGCACCCGCATTCAAGCCTTCTGCGCCGCCCTGCGTTAACCCCCAGCTGCGGCCCAGCTTTCTTTTGTTCTTAAATATCCCCGCCGGAGGCTCCCCAACCCGCCACCGGCGCGGCGCTCATGTGGGCACTGCGCGCAGATCACCCGATGCGCGATGGGCTATACGGCCTTCACCACCCACCCCCAAAAGCGCAGGTTCAACAACACCGCCGCCGCCCCCAGGCCAACCACCAGCCCCAGCCAAACCCCGATTCCGCCCAGGTCGAACACAAACCCGAACACATAGGAACACGGCGCTCCGATCCCCCAATAGCTTAGCGCGGCGAATATCATCGGCAGGCGGGTATCTTGAACCCCGCGCAACAGCCCCAAGGCCACAACCTGCGCCCCATCCACCAGCTGAAACAGCGCCGCCATCGCCAACAGCCCGGCGCCAATTACCATGATCTGCGCCCGTGCCGGGTCACCTGGCAAAACAAACAACGATATCAACGGCTCGGGAAAACGCAGGAACCCGGCGATTGTCAGGCAAGCGATGGCAAATGACATGACCAAAACCACCTTGGCGCCGCGCCCCAGATGCGCCCGATCGCGGCGACCGAACGCATTTCCGGCGCGAATGGTCGCAACATTGCTCAGCCCCAGATGCACCATAAACGTGATCGAAGCCAGCTGAATAGCCACCCCATGCGCCGCCAGCGGCACCGTCCCCAGCCACCCCATCATCGTTGCCGATGCGGCAAACAGACCGACCTCGCTCAGTGCGGTCAGCCCAATCGGCCAACCCAGCGCAAAAACCCGCCACAACATAACGCGATCCGCGCGCCAAATGCGCTGGAACATTGCATGTTGCGGCTGAACCCATTGCACATAGGCAACAACGCCTATCAGCGACACCACCTGCGTCACCACCGAAGCAATCGCCGCCCCGGCAATCCCGAGCTCGGGCGCCCCCCAATTGCCAAAGATCAACGCATAATTGACCACCCCGTTTTGCACCGCCGCCAGAACCGTTAGCCAGAAAACGAACTGGGTGCGTTCCAGTGCCGCCAAATAGGACTTGAGCACCATCACCAAAAGCGCCGGAATTATCCCCCATCCGGCAATTCCCAGATAAAGCGCGGCGTCCCGTGCGACGCTGTCGCTTTGCCCCAGCAATCGCAACAACGGTTCTGACCAGATCATCAGCGGCAAGGCCAGCAGGCCAAATCCAAGCGACAGCCACATGCTCATCCGTGTGGCGCGGCGGATCCCAGTCTCGTCGCCTTCGGCGCCAAAGGCCGCCACCATCGGCATCACCGCCCAGGCATACCCGGACCCGAAAATAAACAGCACAAAGAAAAACGTAGACCCCAGCGTCACCGCCGCCAGCGCCTCGACCCCATACCAGCCCAGCATCACCGTATCGGTCACACCAATGGCCATCTGTGCCAAATGCCCACCAATCAACGGCAGGCCCAAGGTCAATATCGCCCGTATATGGGCACCATAGGTCATAATCTTGCTCATCCCCAAGCCTTACGCGCGCCGCGAAACGGACAAAAGGGCAAATCGACGCGGCCGCCCCTTGGCCGCCGCCCGCCGCCCCGCCCGCCAAAAGCCGCAGCCGGGGCCATAATGCTTTGGCATCACGGGAATTGCCGCCTAAGCTGTGCAAAACGGAGATTGATCATGCACCCCACCGGCCCCCAGAAAAAAACCGGCACATGGAGAAAAATCAACGGCCAGGATTTCTTTGTCCACAGCTGGGGCGATCCCAGCCTGCCGCCCCTGTTGCTTTTGCATGGGTTCCCCGAATATGGCGGCAGCTGGGCTGATTTGGCGCCATACCTGTCGGATCGGTTTCACCTGATCGCCCCTGACCAACGCGGCTTTGGCCAAAGCTGGGCGCCCGAGGGGGTAGACCACTATAAGGCATCGGCGCTGGTCTCGGATATGGCCGCGCTGATTGCCGATCACGCGCCGCTGGTGGTTCTGGGTCATGACTGGGGCGCGGCGATTGCCTATGGTTTGGCGATGGGTCGCCCCGATCTGGTGTCACGGTTGATTATCATGAACGGCGTGCACCCGGCGCCATTCCAGACGGCCTTGGCACGCGGCGGGGCACAATCGCAGGCCTCGCAATATATCAATTTCTTGCGCGCCCCCAAAAGCGAAGACCACCTGGCCGAAAACGGCTTTGCCAAAATGCTGGAGCTGTTTTCCGCCCATATGGATATGCGCTGGCTGTCGGGGCAAACCCGGACCGATTATCTGGCCCAATGGGATGGACCAAAGCGCCTGTCAGCGATGATCAACTGGTATAGGGCATCGCCCTTGCGTGTGGCAAAACCCGGCCAACCCATCACCGACCTTCGGCCCCTGCCCCACGATGCCATGCAAATCACCTGCCCGCATCTGCTGATCTGGGGGGAAAACGACACCGCCCTGTTGCCCGAGGCGACCCAAGGGCTTGAGGGGTTTGCCCCTGACCTGACCCGCGTCACCATTGCGGGCGCCGATCACTGGCTACACCACCAAAAACCGGCAAAAGTCGCCGAGGCAATTCTTGGGTGGTTAGATCGTTAACCAACAGTGGTTAAACTGTTCCAACGGGGCCGCTGCGCGATCTGGCCTTTCCCCTTGGCGCGCGCTCTGACATAATCGCCCGCAATCACAATAAGCACAAAGCCCGAGCACGCACCGCATGTCCCACGACCTTCTGAGCAACGCCGCCCCCGAAGACTATGACGCATCGTCCATCGAAGTCCTTGAGGGGCTGGAACCCGTTCGCAAACGGCCCGGCATGTATATTGGCGGCACCGATGAACGGGCGCTGCACCATTTGGTTGCCGAAGTTCTGGACAATTCGATGGACGAAGCGGTCGCGGGCCATGCCAATCGGATCGAAGTCGAACTGCACGAAGATTATTCCGTCACTATCCGCGACAACGGCCGGGGCATCCCGATCGACCCGCACCCCAAGTTTCCGGGTAAATCCGCGCTTGAGGTCATCTTGTGCACCCTGCACGCGGGCGGAAAATTTTCCGGCAAAGCCTATGAAACCTCGGGCGGATTGCACGGGGTTGGCGCATCAGTTGTGAACGCCCTGTCTGACAGCATGGTCGTGCAGGTCGCCCGCAACAAGGAGCTGTTTGAACAGCGGTTTTCGCGCGGCGTGCCCCAAGGCCCGGTGGCCAAGATCGGCGCGGCCCCCAACCGGCGCGGCACCACCGTGACCTTTCACGCCGACGAACAGATCTTCGGAACCCACCGGTTCAAGCCGGCGCGATTGTTCAAAACCATCCGGTCCAAGGCCTATCTGTTTTCGGGCGTCGAAATTCGCTGGAAAACCGCGATTAACGACGGGGAAACCCCTACCGAGGCCACCTTTCATTTCCCTGGCGGCCTGGCCGACTATCTTAAGGAAACCATGGGCGGATCGACCACCTATGCCGAAAACCCGTTTGCGGGGGTCGTTGACTTTAAGGAAAAGTTCAACGTGCCGGGCAAAGTGGAATGGGCGATCAACTGGACCCCGGCGCGCGACGGATATATCCAATCGTACTGTAACACCGTTCCCACCCCCGAAGGCGGCACCCACGAAGCCGGGTTTTGGGCCGCCATCCTCAAGGGTATCCGCGCCTACGGAGAATTGGTGAACAACCGCAAGGCCAAGGATATCACCCGCGATGATCTGACCACCGGGGGCTGCGCCCTTGTGTCCTGTTTCATCCGCGAGCCGGAATTCGTCGGCCAAACCAAAGACCGGCTTGCCACGATGGAAGCTGCCAAGCTGGTTGAAAATTCGGTTCGGGACCATTTTGACAACTGGCTGGCCGCCGATACCAAATCGGCCGGCGCGATTCTGGATTTCCTTGTGCTGCGCGCCGAAGAACGGATGCGCCGCCGGATGGAAAAGGAAACCCAGCGCAAATCGGCCACCAAAAAACTGCGCCTGCCCGGCAAGCTGACCGATTGCACATCGAAATCCCGCGAAGGCACCGAATTGTTCATCGTCGAAGGCGACAGCGCCGGCGGATCGGGCAAAGGCGCGCGCAATCGCAACACCCAGGCGCTTTTGCCGCTCAAGGGTAAGATCCTCAATGTGCTGGGCGCCGCCTCGAGCAAGCTGGGAACCAACGCCGAGATCAGCGACCTGTGCGAGGCGCTTGGCGTGGGCATGGGCACCAAGTTCAACCTGGATGATCTGCGCTATGACAAGGTGATCATCATGACCGATGCCGATGTCGATGGCGCCCATATCGCATCCTTGCTGATGACGTTCTTTTTCACCCAGATGCGGCCCCTGATCGACAATGGCCACCTGTATCTGGCCTGCCCGCCCCTCTTTCGTCTGACCCAAGGGGCCAAGCGCATCTATTGCCTGGACGAGGCGGAAAAGAACCATTGGCTGGAGAAAGGCATTGGCGGCAAAGGCAAAATCGACGTGAGCCGCTTTAAGGGCCTTGGAGAAATGGATGCCAAGGATCTGAAAGAGACCACTATGGATCCGGCCACCCGCAAGCTGATCCGGGTCTCGATTGATGAAGACACCCCCGGCGAAACCGGCGATCTGGTTGAACGGCTCATGGGGAAAAAGCCCGAATTGCGGTTTCAGTATATTCAGGAAAACGCCAAATTCGTGGCCGAGCTGGACATATGATCACCCCTGCACAGGCCCAGACATTTATGACCGAAAACTTTGCGCCTTGGGTTCTGGATTTGGGAATCACGGTGGATGCGGTCGCCCCCGATGAAACGCTGTTGACGGTTCCGATCACCCCAAGGCTGGCGCGCCATGGCGGCATTGTTTCGGGTCAGGCGCTGGCGGCTTTGGCTGATACGGCGATGGTGCTGGCTTGCGGCGGGTTTCTGGGCCAGATGCGCCCTGTGGCCACGGTCACGCTTGACACCCAATTTCTGCGCCCCGCAACGGGCGATCAACTGCGCGCGCGGGCCAAGGTTATTAAGGGCGGGCGCAGTATGATGTTTGCCCAATGCACCATCGCAGCAACCCCCGCGGGCAAAGATGTGGCCTTTGCCTCGGCCAGTTTTGCCATCTGACCCTTGCAGGATCACCGCAACCAGCGCTTTATTGTCTTATGCGCTTTGTTTTGATCTTGTTGCTGTTGTCGAGCTGTGGCCGTGGCCTGACCCCCGGTGAAACCCAACTGGCCCGCGCCATCCACGGGGATGCGCTTGATCCTGCGCGGGTTCGACTGATCGACGGGGCACCGACCAAGGCGGTGACGTTTCGGCGCCCGGCCCGCCCGCGCACCACCTGCCGCGAAAAAATTCTGCCGCCTGCCCCGGCGGGGATCGTAACATCGAAACCCGCGGCTATTGCGCTTTATAACCGGGTGTTTTTTGATACGGATTGGTATGCGCCAGATTTTCTGCCTGATGCGCCAAAACAGATCAATCTTGTGGCCGCGATGCTGCTCGCGCACGAGCTGACCCACGTCTGGCAGTGGCAAAACCGCGCGCGCACCGGCTATTCCCCGCTGCGCGCCGCGCAAGAGCACGAGGCCAGCGACGATCCCTATCTTTTTGCCCTGCACCACAGCCCCCGCCTTGAGGATTTCGGCTTTGAGCAACAAGGCGCCATCGTCGAGGAATATCTGTGCTGTGCGGTCTTGGCGCCGCATGCGGCCCGCACCGCACGCCTGCATGGCATGTTGGCGCAATCCATGCCCGTCGCCCCCATTTCATCGCTTGAGTATGATCAGGTTCTGGTGCCTTGGCGCGGGGTAAAAGTGCAAGGCATCTGCGATTAGCCCTTGCCGCTTGGGTCAGGCGCCCGCAAGATCCCGAAAACCTGAAGGACAGCGCCGATGGCCCACTATGCCCTGATCATGATGCTTGCCGGCATCGGCATCCCGATATTGGCGGCGTTGAATGCCGCCCTTGGGGTGCGCATTGGATCGCCTGCGGCGGCGGGTTGTGTTTTGTTTCTGGTGGCTTTGGCCGCCAGCACCTTGGTTCTGACCGTTACCGGCCCGTCGGCCTTGGCCAAAATCCCCGGCCAGCCGCGGCATCTGTTTCTGGCCGGGTTGTTGGTGGCGTTTTATGTGCTGTCGATCACCTTTATCGCCCCGCACTTTGGCGTTGGAAACGCGGTGTTCTTTGTGCTTTTGGGTCAGCTGGTCAGCGCCGCCGCGATTGACCACTTTGGGCTTTTTGGCGCGCAGGTGTCACCGATCGGCTTGGCGCGCGCCGGCGGAATCGCGGTCATGGCCGCCGGGGTCTGGTTGACCCAGCAGGCCTAGCGCCCCGCGCGCCAGACAGCGCCCACCCCAAGAAGCGGTCAGCCCGGCTGATCAACCGGCGTCGCAAGGCGCAGCACCATTTCCCAAACGTGATCTTCGACCTCGACCTGCATGGCGCTTGTCAGGGTCTGACCGGGCATCCGGGCGCCCTCGTCCATGCTGGCGACGGCCGCCAAGGCCTGCACTTTGGCATCAAAACCATCGGCACAGCTGGGATCAATCACGATATAATATTGCCCCAGATCATGGGGCGGCCCTTCGGGGGCCTTCAGCGGTTTAACGTCTTTGGACAACACGCCCCCGGTCAAGCCCGCCGCCAGGATTTCAGCCATCAAGCCAAAGCCCCAGCCCTTATAGCCGCCCATCGACACCAGCGACCCTTGCAAGGCGGCCTCGGGATCTGTGGTGGGGGTGCCATCGGCATCCACCGCCCAGCCCAGGGGGATTTTTTCGCCGGCGGCCTTGGCCATGGTGATTTTTCCCAGCGCCACTGTGGTGGTCGATTGATCGAATTGCATGGCGATGCCGCCTTGGCCATCGGGCACTGAAAAGGCAATCGGATTGGTTCCAATCACCCGCGTTTTGCCGCCCGGCGCCGCCACGATGGGCGAAGCATTGGTAAAGCCAATGCCGATACAGCCCGACAGCGCGATCTGTTCGGTAAAATACCCAAGCGAGGTGCAGGTATGCGCGTGCCCCACCGCCAATTGCGCAATGCCAAATTGGCGCGCGGCATCCAGCGCCGGGATCAGGCCGTATGAAAAGGCCGGCTGTGCAAAGCCCATCTGTGCATCGACCTGAACGGCGGCCGGTCGCGGCATGGATATCACGGGCGTTGCATCCCCGCGCACCCGGCCGGTGCGCAGCTGCTGGCAATAGCTCTCTAGGTAATACAGGCCGCAAATCTTATTGCCCCGGCTTTCGGCGGCGCGTACCGCGCGGGCCACCTCGGTGGCGGCAAAGGCACCGGCGCCATGCGCCACAAGCGCCGCGCGGGTCTGTGTTTCGATTTCGTCCAAAGTATAAAGGGCCATAGCAGTGCTTTTTCATGTTCAAGAGGAACCCGGACCTTGCGCAAAATTTTCTGCCAAGGTCAAGAAGCCTTGCGCGATCCGGTCACAATTCACGTTCCGACAAACGCCCGCCGGCCAGTTGAATGCGCCGGTCCATCCGTGCGGCCAGATCGGGGTTATGGGTGGCGATCACCGCCGCCAAACCGCTTTCGCGCACCAGCCCCAGCAACGTGTCAAAGACCTGCCCGGACGAGGCCGGGTCAAGATTGCCTGTCGGCTCGTCCGCCAGCAACAGCTTTGGCCGATTGGCCAGCGCCCGGCAAAAGGCCACGCGCTGTTGTTCGCCCCCCGACAGCGCCGCAGGGCGATGCGCCGCACGCGCCGTCAGCCCCACCTGATCCAACAATGTCCGCGCCCGCGCCGTCGCCTGTGGGATGCTGGCACCGGCGGCCAACTGCGGCAAAAGGATATTTTCAAGCGCGCTGAACTCGGGCAAGAGGTGGTGAAACTGATAGATGAAACCAATTTGCGCACGCCGCACAAACGTGCGCTGACGATCAGGTTGGCGGCCCATGTCTTGCCCACAAATCTGCACGGTTCCGGCGTCGGGCGTGTCCAAAAGCCCGGCAATATGCAAAAGCGTCGATTTGCCTGCCCCCGATGGGGCCTCAAGCGCCACCGTTTGCCCCGGCGCCACGGTCAGATCGACCCCATACAAGACAGCCAAACGCCCCGCGTCATAGGATTTACTGACCCCGCTCAGGCACAGCACATCATTCATAACGCAATGCCTCAACCGGGTTCATCCGCGCCGCACGCCGTGCCGGAAACAGGGTCACAAAGAACGACAGCCCGATCGACAAGCCAACCGCCGACAGCACATCCACCGCGCGCAATTGCGCCGGCAGGGCATAGATGCCGCGAATGGACGGATCCCAAACCCCGCCCCCCATCGCCGCATTCACAAAAACAAATATCTGATCAATATAGATGGCAAACAAACAGCCCAGAACCACACCGGCGGCGGTTCCAATCAGCCCGGTAAAGGCGCCGCAAATAAAGAACACCCGCATCACCGATCCCTGCGACAGGCCCATGGTGCGCAATATCCCGATATCGCGCCCCTTGTTTTTGACCAACATGATCAGGCCGGAAACGATGTTCATCGCGGCAATCAACACCAGGATCGACAGGATGACGAACATCACGTTGTCTTCGACCTCAAGGGCGCGCAGGAAACTGCCCGAAGCATCGCGCCATGTCCACAGTTGCTGCAACGGGCCGGCAGCCCGGGCCAGATCATCCAGGATCTGCTCGGGCGTCTGGGGGTCGTCCAGCATCACTTCGATCTCGTCGGCCCAACCTTCGCGGTTAAAGAAACGCTGGGCCTCGGCAAAGGGCAAATAGGCACGGGTGCGGTCGATATCATAGCGCCCAGCGCTAAAGATATAACGCACCTCATAGGCATGCACCCGCGGTGACACGCCAAACGCGGTCTTGACACCATCGGGGGAAATCAACTTGATCCGATCACCCAGCGACACGCCCAAACTGCGGGCCACACCGGCTCCCAGCGCGATGCCGCCGCGTATATCGGTCACATCGCCCAACCCGGTCTTTGGGTCAGCGATACGGGGAATACGGGCCAGATCGGCAGGCGGAATACCAAAAACCTCAACGCCTGCGTTGCCCTGCGGCCCCGCCGCCATAACCTGGGCCCGGATCAACGGCGCGGCCCGGCGCACCCCCGGCACGTTTTCCAACCGGCGCACAATCGCATCATAATCGCTTAGGCGACGTTCAAGTCGGCCATCGGGCTGAACCTCGCCAAGGCCATAGACCGTTACATGGGCGTTGGCGCCAAGGATGGTATCAACAAATTCCGCCCGAAACCCCGAACGCACGGCAAGCGTGGCGATCAGGGCGAACACCGCAAGGGTAATCCCCAACAGGCTGATCCACGTCATCAAGCTGACGCCGCCTTCGGCGCGTTTGGCCCGCAAATAGCGCCAAGCGATCATCCATTCGAACCGGGCAAAGGGCATCGTCTTTGTTACAGCCATGAGAACCTGCCATTGTTGGCGCTACTTTAGGCCCTGGCCCCGCTTGGTCAAGCAGGGCCGCACCGCTTATAGCCCGGCATAGATTTTGGCGATTTTTTCGACGGCGGCCTCGGGGGCCAGTTCTTCGCTGTCGCCGGTCTTGCGCTGGGTCAGTTCAACCACGCCGTTTTTCAACCCGCGCGGTCCGACGGTGATCCGCCAAGGCAGACCAATAAGATCCATGGTGGCGAATTTGCCCCCGGCCCGTTCGTCCCGATCATCATAAAGCGGATCAAGCCCCAGCGCCTTGAGGCTGGCATAAAGCGCCTCGCAGGCGGCGTCTGCCTCGGCGTCGCCTTGTTTCAGATTGACGATCCCGCAATGGAAGGGGGTCACACCTTCGGGCCAGATAATGCCTCGGTCATCATGGCTTGCCTCGATGATCGCGCCCAGCAGGCGGCTGACACCGATCCCGTGGCTGCCCATGTGAACCGGCACCGGCTTGCCATCTGGTCCCTGCACCGTCGCGCCCATGGCGGCCGAATATTTGGTGCCAAAATAAAAGATCTGCCCAACCTCGATGCCGCGCGCGGTCCGGCGACGTTCGGCCGGAATGGCCTCGAACAGGGCCGCGTCATGGGTTTCATCAGTGCGGGCATATTTCGAGGTAAATTCCTCCATGATCGCCTGACACTGCGCCACGTCATCATAATCAATCGCCCGGTCGCCAAAGGTCAGATCGGTCACGGCGCTGTCATAGAATACCTCGGATTCGCCGGTATCGGCCAGCACCAGGAATTCATGCGTATCATCGCCGCCAATCGGCCCGCTGTCGGCGCGCATCGGAATTGCCTGAAGCCCCATGCGTTCATAGGTCCGCAGATAGCTGACCAGGTGGCGGTTATAGGCGTGCAGCGCATCCTCTTTGGTCAGGTCGAAATTATACCCGTCCTTCATAAAGAATTCACGCCCCCGCATCACCCCGAACCGGGGGCGCATTTCATCCCGGAATTTCCACTGGATATGATAGAGCGTCAGCGGCAGATCCTTATAGCTGCCCACATGGCTGCGGAAAATATCGGTGATCATTTCCTCATTCGTCGGGCCATACAGCATGTCGCGGCCTTGGCGGTCCTGAATGCGGAGCATTTCCTCGCCATAGTCGTCATAGCGCCCGCTTTCGCGCCACAGATCCGCAGGTTGCAAGGTTGGCATCAGCATCGGGATATGCCCGGCGCGCTGCTGTTCCTCGTGTACGATATTCTCAATCTTGCGCAGCACTTTGAACCCAAGCGGCAACCACGAATAAATGCCCGCCGCGTTCTGCTTGATCATCCCGGCCCGCAACATAAGACGGTGGCTGACGATCTGGGCCTCGGCGGGGTTTTCCCGCAGCACGGGCAGAAAATAACGGGACAATCGCATCGGGGCGCTCCATTGGGGTGTTCTTGACAGGCAACTGACTAGTGCAATCAAAGCCCGCTCGCAATCGACAAAGCGCCGCAATGGCGCCGGGGTGGCTGGCCGCTGCGGGAATTTTGCGGTATTTCTTCGGCAAGCGCTTGCAACACCTTGGCGCTTGGGCAATGTGAACACCCAACAACCGGAGACAAAAATGGCCCTGCCTGTGCGCGATCAGATCAAATACTGGGGCCTTGCCAGCGCGGTCTTTGGGCTGGTGCTGTGGTATCTGGGCGATGTGTTGCTGCCGTTTGTTCTGGGCGGTGCCATTGCGTATTTTCTGGATCCGGTCGCGGACCGGCTTGAGCGTCTGGGCCTGAGCCGCGCCCTGGCCACGGCGCTGATCACCTTGGGCGGCGTGCTGTTGTTTGTGCTGGCGGCGCTTTGGGTCGTGCCGGCAATGATCAACCAGACCGCATCTTTGGTCAATGTCGCCCCCGATTATGCCCGCCATACCATTCAGGTGCTGACCGATCGTTTTCCTGCGTTGCTGGACGAACAATCGACCCTGCGGCAAAGCATTACCTCGCTGGGGGCCACCGTCCAAAGCCGCGGCGCCGAGCTGCTGAACACGGCCATCACTTCGGCTGTGTCGTTGCTGAATGTCATTGTGGTGCTTGTGGTCGCGCCGGTTGTGGCGGTTTATCTTTTGCTGGATTGGGACAAGATGATCGCCCGGATCGATCAGCTTTTGCCCCGCGATCATGCGCCGGTGATCCGCCAGTTGACCAAAGACATCGACCACACGCTGGCCGCCTTTATTCGTGGAATGGGCACCGTCTGCCTGATCCTTGGCACCTATTACGCCATCGCGCTGATGCTGGTCGGGCTGCAATTTGGCCTGATCATCGGATTTGTTGCGGGGTTGGTCACATTCATCCCCTATCTTGGCGCCTTGATCGGCGGCACGCTGGCCATCGGGCTGGCGCTGTTTCAATTTTGGGGCGATTGGGTGTCGATTGCGCTGGTCGGCGGTATTTTCGTGCTGGGGCAAATCACCGAGGGCAATATTTTGACCCCCCGTCTGGTCGGCGGGTCGGTGGGGCTGCACCCGGTGTGGCTGATCCTGGCGCTGTCGGTTTTTGGCGCGCTGTTTGGGTTTGTCGGAATGTTGGTTGCTGTGCCCGTGGCCGCCGCCCTTGGGGTTTTGACCCGTTTCGGGGTCGCGCATTACCAAACCAGCCGCCTGTATCGCGGCCTTTCCGGTCAGGCGCAGGCGGAAAAGAACGACTGATATGGCGCAGCAACTTGGCCTTGACCTTCCCAGCCTTCCGGCGCTGGCCCGCAATGATTTCCTGATTGCGCCATCGAATGCTTTGGCCGTGGCCATGATTGACGACTGGCGCAACTGGCCGGGCGGCAAGCTGGCGCTGTGCGGGCCGGCCGGATCGGGCAAAACCCACCTGACCCACATCTGGGCCAGCCAAAGCGGCGCCACGATCCTTAGCGCGCCCGACCTGCCCGATTACGATATCCCGCAGCTGGCGCAGGCCCCGGTTGCCGTCGAAGATGTGCCACGAATCGCCCAAGACCCCCAGGCACAGACCGCGCTGTTTCACTTGCACAACCTGACACTGGCCGAGGGGCAATCGCTGTTGCTGACCGGGGCGGCGGCGGTGCCCTATTGGGGCCTTGGCCTGCCCGATCTTGCCAGCCGCCTAAGCGCCACCAACAGCGCCCACCTTGAAGCCCCCGACGACACCTTGCTGGCCGCAGTGCTTGCCAAGCTGTTTGCCGACCGCCAATTGACCCCCCCCGCCGATGTGATTTCCTATCTGATCTTGCGTATCGAACGATCCTTTGCCGCCGCCCGCGAGGTGGTCGCCCTGCTCGACGCGCTGTCCCTGGCCCGCCACAAACCGATTACCCGTGCGCTGGCCGCGCAAGTGCTGGACAAAGCCGGCCAAGGCACGCGATAGTTCGTCAAACGTCGCCATTTCACATTGGAAACAAATGACACACGCGGATTTCTTGACCTCGGATTTTCCCGAAGCCACCGACCTGCCAGAGCTTGACCTGACCGGACCAGAGCGGTTCTTCAACCGCGAGCTCAGCTGGCTTGGCTTTAACTGGCGCGTGTTGGAAGAGGCCGAAAACCCCAAGGTGCCGCTGCTGGAACGCCTGCGCTTTTTGTCGATTTCGGCCAATAATCTGGATGAATTCCTGACCGTCCGCGTGGCGGGATTGCGTGAACTGGCCCATGCCGGCAACACAACGCCTGCGGCGGATGGGCTGACACCGGCCCAGCAGCTGGTCCAGATCGACAAAGACACCCGCAGCCTGCTGGAAAGCCAGCAACGGGTTTTGGTCAGTTTGCTTGAGGAAATGGAAGCCCAAGGCATCTGGGTTCTGCGGCGCTCTGACCTGACCGAGGCCGACATCGCCTATTTCAAGGACGTGTTCCTGTCACAGGTTTTTGCGGTTTTGTCGCCCCTGGCGATTGACCCGGCGCACCCGTTTCCGTTCATTCCGAATGCCGGTTTTGCGCTTGCCCTGCAACTGGAACGCATCTCGGACAAACGGCCGCTTCAGGCGCTTTTGCCCATTCCTGGCCAGATCGACCGTTTTGTCGCCCTGCCCTCGCCCGATGGGCAACAACGGTTTTTGCCGCTGGAAGAGCTGCTGCTGTTGAACATTGGCGGGCTGTTTCCCGGCTATCAGCTAAAATCACACTTTGCCTTCCGGGTGCTGCGCGACAGCGATCTTGAGGTCGAGGACGAAGCCGAAGACCTGGTGCGCGAATTCGAAGTGGCCCTGAAACGGCGGCGGCGCGGCGAGGTGGTGCGCCTGATGCTGTCCGCTGGCGCCCCGGCCAAGCTGCGCGCGGTCATCATGGAAGAGCTGTGCGTGACCCAGGACGAGGTGATTGAAATCGACGGCATGATCGGCATCGCCAATCTGTCCGAACTGGTTCTGGACGCGCGGTCTGATCTTTTGTGGCCGCAGTTCATCCCCCGCGTTCCCGAACGCGTCACAGATCACGATGGCGATATCTTTGCCGCCATCCGCAGCAAGGACATGCTGCTGCATCACCCCTATGAAACCTTCGACATGGTGATCCGCTTTTTGCAACAGGCCGCCCGCGATCCACAGGTGGTGGCGATCAAACAGACGCTTTACCGGACCTCGCACAACAGCCCCATCGTCGAAGCCCTGTGCGAAGCGGCCGAGGACGGCAAATCCGTCACCGCGCTGGTCGAGCTAAAGGCCCGCTTTGACGAGGCGGCCAACATTCGCCAGTCGCGGCGGTTGGAACGGGCCGGCGCCCATGTGGTTTACGGCTTTATTGATCTGAAAACCCATGCGAAAATTTCAACCGTGGTGCGGCGCGAGGGCAACCAGCTGGTGACCTATACCCATTATGGCACCGGCAATTATCACCCGATCACCGCGCGCATCTATACCGATCTGTCTTTGTTCACCTGTGATCAACGCCTTGGGCGCGACGCGACCAAAGTGTTCAACTATCTGTCCGGCTATGCCCAGCCCGAGCATCTGGACAATCTGGCAATTTCACCCACCACCCTCAAGCCGCGCCTGCTTGAGATGATCCAAGCCGAGATTGACCACGCCAAGGCAGGCCGCAAGGCCGCGATCTGGGCCAAAATGAATTCCATCATCGACGCGGATGTGATCGACGCGCTTTACGCGGCCTCGCAGGCCGGGGTTAAAATCAGCCTGGTGATACGCGGCATTTGTGGATTGCGCCCCGGCATCAAAGGGCTCAGCGAAAACATCCGGGTCAAATCCATCATCGGACGGTTCTTGGAACATTCCCGCATCGTCTGCTTTGGCAATGGCTTTGGGCTGCCGCACAACAAGGCGCGGGTGTTCATGTCTTCGGCCGACTGGATGGGCCGCAACCTGACCCGCCGAGTGGAAACCCTGATCGAAATCGAAAACCCAACGGTCAAGGCCCAAATCGTCAGCCAGATCATGGCCGCCAACCTTGCCGATGTCGCCCAAAGCTGGGTCATGGAACCCGGCGGCGCCTTCATCCGGACCGCCCCCCCCGAGGGCACCTTTGCCTTTAACTGCCACCGGTTCTTTATGGAAAACCCGTCGTTGTCCGGGCGTGGATCGGCCGGCGCTGCGGATGTGCCCAAACTGACCCATACCGAAGATTGATCCCATGCAAGATATCCCCCCCCCGCCTCAGTCCCGCTTGTTCGGGCGGCCGCTCTTTGCTGATCCTGATGCGCGCGCGCTGTCGCGGGTCGGGGTGGTTGATGTTGGCTCAAACTCGGTCCGGCTGGTGGTCTTTGACGGGGCCGCACGCTCGCCTGCGTATTTTTACAACGAAAAGGTCATGTGTGCCCTGGGCGCCGGGTTGGCCGAAACCGGGATGCTTAACCCCCAGGGGCGCATACGCGCGCTTGGCGCGCTGCGCCGCTTTCAGCATCTGGCGCGCGGCATGGGGCTGGCCGAACTCAGCACCGTGGCAACCGCCGCCGTCCGCGAGGCCACCGACGGCCCGGCGTTTTGTGCCCAGGTCGAACGCGAAACCGGCCTGAAGATCAACGTCATCGACGGCCAGGAAGAGGCCCGCCTCTCCGCCCAAGGGGTCTTGCTGGGTTGGCCCGGCGCCTATGGGCTGGTCTGCGACATCGGCGGCGCCTCAATGGAACTGGCCGAAATCGCCGGGGGCCATGTCGGGCGCTGCGCAACATCGCCGCTTGGCCCGCTGAAACTGCAACAACTGCCCGGCGGCCAGGCCGCGCGCGCGCAGGTGATCGAACGCACAATGGCCGATCTGGCCCAAACCATGGGGCCCCAACGTGACCGCATGTTCCTGGTCGGCGGCTCTTGGCGCGCCATCGCCCGGATTGACATGCACCGGCGCGGCTATCCGATGCCGGTCTTGCATGAATACCGCATGTCGCCCAGCGCCGTGGTCGAAACCCTGGCCTATATCGCCCGCACCGATCTGATGGCCCTGCGCAAGGCCTGCGGCGTCTCGGCCACCCGTATGGCGCTGGTGCCACTGGCGGCCGAAATCCTCGGGGCGCTGGTCAAAACCTTCACCCCAAAAGACATCGCCCTGTCCAGCTATGGCATCCGCGAAGGCATGCTCTTTGAACAAATGCCCCAACGCCTGCGCGACCGCGATCCGCTGATCGAAGCCTGCCGTTTTGCCGAACTCAAAGATGCCCGGATGCCCGGCTTTGGCAAGGCGCTCTATGCCTTCATCAACCCGCTGTTCAAAGATGCCCCCAAATCCCGCAAACGCCTGGTCAAAGCCGCCTGCCTTCTGCACGATGTCAGCTGGCGCGCCCACCCCGACTATCGGGCAGAAACGTGCTTTGACAATGCCACCCGCGCCAATCTTGGCGGCCTCAAACATGCCGAACGGGTGTTTCTCGGCCTGGCCTTGCTGCATCGCTACAGCAATTCGCGCAGTGGCACCCCCTTCCAGGCCCTCTACGCCATGATCGACGACCAAGAACAACGCCAGGCGGAAATCCTCGGCAAAGCCATGCGCTTTGGGGCGATGCTATGGATGACCAAAGGCACCGAACGCGGCAGCTTGCAATGGCAGGCCAAAACCCGGCGCCTGGCGCTGCACCTCAGCCCCGACATGGTGCCGCTCTATGGCGAAGTCGCCGCCGCACGCTTTGCCTCTTTGGCAAAATCGCTCAACGCCCAGCCCGAGGTCATCGGCCTGCCCGAATAACCCGCCCGCCGGCCCGCCCGTCAAACCGGCGCCCGGCCCCGCCCCCTCCGGGCCGCCCTATTCTTTTGTTCTTAAATATCCCCGCCGGAGGCTCCCCCCTGTCCAAGATCGCCGCCGGGGCCCAAGACCGCGACCGGCCGCAAAGCCTTCCCAATTCAGATCGCCAGATCAACGCTGACCGGGAAATGATCCGACGCCATCAACAACGCAGTGCGCAGGGCCTCGTTCCCCCAGCATTCAGGGTCTTCCGTCGGATGCCAAATCCGCCACTGCGGCGCCTGCGCCAGCAACTGCTGCGACACCATGATGTAATCCAAAAGCGCCTGCAAATATCGTCGCTCGGGCCGGATCCAGAACCGCGCGCTGGTGGGGCTGGCGGCCAATGGTCCGGCCAGGGCCATCTTCGCATGCGGATCAAAAAGCGCCGCCGCGCCGCCGCCCAAAAGAATTTCAACCGATGACACCCCGGCGCCCGCGCTTGGCATGTCCATGCCCGGCCCGTCATTCAGATCCCCCAGCACCATCACCGCCCTGCCCGCCGCAAGATACTGATCCACACGCGCCCGCAGCCAATGCGCCTGGGCCACCTGTTTGCGCCGGTTGGCCAATGACACCCGGCGCACATCGGCAGGGCCTTTGGCCGCATGGGGCGCTTTGGATTTCAGATGCACACCGATCATACAAAACCGCCCACCTGCGGCGGTCTCAACCCTCAGCTCAAGCGGCGGCTTGGAAAATACCACCCCGCCTTGCTGCCCGTCGAAACGCGCCACCCCGTCTGCGGCAGGATGCGGCACATGCGCGGCCCGCAAGGCGCCCGGATCATACAGCAATGCGATCTCTTGCTGGGTCTCATTGACGAACCCCATGACGGCGGCACTGGTGCGCAATGAAAAATGTTCGGCAAAATTCACCAATGCCTTTATGGTGTTGCGCGTTCCATTGGCATCCGGGGCCTCGATGATCATCACCGCATCGGCGTCCATTTTCTGCAACACATAGGCAATCCCCTCGGCCTGCTGGCGCCGGGTGACATTGAACCGCGCCGACCAGGCATCATCCAGCATCAACCGATCAGCGCTATCAAACAACCCGGTGAACCACTCAATATTATAAGTGGCAATGCGCATCAGGCCGGCCGGCCTGATATCTGCGCCCAGGCCCGGTTGATATCGGCCATGCGCCGCGCCGCCAGGCCGATCGCCTCGGGGGGGACGCCGCGCGCCGTCAGCGCATCGGGGTGGGTCTCTTGCACCAATCGGCGCCACGCCCGGCGGATCTCGGCCCTGGGTGCATCGGGCGACACGCCCAGAACCGCAAAGGGGTCAGGCTGGCCATTGGGCGCAAAACGCATCCGTAACCGATTGAACGCAACTTCCGAGACATCGAAAATCTCGGCCACGCGCTCAAGAAAGGCGGCCTCATTGGGGTGAAATTCGCCGTCGGCAATGGCAATATGAAACAACCCCTCAAGCAGATCATGCAGGGTCTGTGGTTGGCTTTGAAACATCCGGCCAATGCGCGCGGCATACTCCTCAAAGCCAGCCACATCTTGGCGGGCCAGGTTAAAGACCCGCGCCGCGCCCGCCTCATCTGCGGCGGCGATGTGAAACACATCGCGAAAGGCCGCCACCTCGTCGCGGGTCACCCGCCCATCCGCCTTGGCCATTTTCGCCCCCAGCGCGATCACCGCAATGGTAAAGGCCACCGACGCCTCGGGCGGGCTGCGCAGGCGGTCAAACACAGCCGACAGCCCCTCCCCCGAGGTCAGAGCAGCCAGCGCAGCGGTTATGCGGGTCCAGATTGACATGGGGTGATCTTAAACCTGTCAGCCCCGATTGTCAGCCGCAGCCGTCGGGATTTTCAGCCCCCTCAATCGGGGTGCCTGCGGGCCGGGGCTCCAGTGTTTTCTGCATTAAAATCAAATCGCGCCACGCGCCCCATTTATACCCGACCTGAGGCATAAAGCCGCTGTGTTCAAACCCAAGGCCGCGATGAAACGCCACCGCGCGCGGATTGTCCCCGGTGATGGCCGCCACCATGATATGATGGCCCTTGTCCGCCGCCGCCTGCATCGCCCGCACCATCAGCGCCCGGCCTGCCCCCCTTGGCGCCGCCCCAGCCCGCAGGGCGATGGTATGTTCAACCGTCGCAGCATAGCCAACGCCGCCGCGAAACTGGGCAAAGGTCACAAAGCCGGCCACCCCTTCGGGGGCGCGGCCCTCACCGATCTGGCCGGCGGGGGGGGCCGGGTCTTGGGCCACAAAAAATCCGCCCTCGCGGGTTTTGATCATCGCCTCGACCTCGGTCAGGCTTCGGGGCTGCGCGTTGAATGTAAACAAGGTGTTTTCAATCATGTGGTTCCAGATCTCCTGGATCGCCGGCGCATCGGCCACACCCGCGGATCGCACGATCATCCCGCCAGCACCCTTGGCCCGTGCGGCGTGTCAAATTCGGCCCACAGACCGGCGGCGCCGGCCTCGTAGTCCACCCTTTCATCCCCAAAGCCCAGAACCGCCGCCAATTCTGCGGCCAATGGGTGGCGCACGGTCAACCGCCGCAATCGCAACCCGCTGGCGGCCAGACGCGGCGCCGGATGCGGGCCTTGCCACTCAATCAACGCCGGGGCGCAGTTGTCAAAAGGCAGCACCCCATCGCCCGGAACCGCCATGCGCCAACGCAAATCGCCGCGTTGCAGATCGACCGGCACGCCAAACCCGGCGGGCAGGCGCTGCAACTGCCCGTCAAGATCATCACAGGCGCAAATCCAATTGCTCAGCCTTGGCGCGCCGGAAAAACGGTCCAGATCGAACCACCGCGCCCGCGTGGGTGCCGGCGCCACAGGATCGACCGCTATCGCCTCAAGATACAGCCCATCGGCCAGCCCCAACAAATTGTTGTGGGTGTGAAACACCGCATGGGCCCCGCCGGGCTGCAAGGCCACGCCCAGGGCCTCTTCTACAAATGCCGTGGCCTCGGCCAGGTTTTCCCCGGCAACGGCAATATGATCCAACTGCATGGTGGCTCCTGCTGCTTTTTTGCACATCATCCGCGTTTTGCACCCAAAATCAATGGGCCACGCATTGACCTTTGCCCAACAAGCCCCATCATCGTCCCTGACACCCATTCCAAGGACAAGGCCCCCCTATGCTGCTGCGCGCAATCGACCGTTTCTTTAGCCACGAAGCTTCGGGCGGAATTCTTCTTATGCTTTCGGCGCTGCTGGCCATGGTTGTGGCCAACTCAGCGCTTGCCCCGATTTACGAGGGCGCCCTGTCCAGCACCTTCGCCATCTTGGTCAATGGCGAAGGCCTGCAAAAGCCGCTGATCCTGTGGATCAACGACGGGCTGATGGCGGTGTTCTTCTTCCTGATCGGCCTGGAGCTGAAACGCGAAATGCGCGAAGGCAAGCTCAAGAACCCGCGCGACGTGGTGCTGCCCGGTGTTGCCGCTGTTGGCGGCATGGCGCTGCCGGCTCTGGTCTTTGTACTGTTTAACTGGGGAAATGAGACCACATTGCGCGGCTGGGCCATCCCGGCGGCCACCGATATCGCCTTTGCCCTGGGTATCCTGGCGTTGGTCGGGCGCCGCGCGCCCGCCTCGCTCAAGGTTTTCTTGCTGACGCTGGCAATCCTCGATGACCTGGGCGCAATCATCATCATCGCGCTCTTTTATACCGCACAGCTCAAGATTGATTATCTTCTGATGGCGCTTCTTCCCCTGGCCGGCCTGATCTGGCTGAACATCAAGGGCGCCCACCGCATCGCCCCCGCCATCTTGCTTGGGGCCATCATGTGGTATTTCGTGCTCAAATCCGGGGTCCACGCAACATTGGCCGGGGTCGTCACCGCCTTTTGCATCCCGCTCAAGGACAAATGGGGCAAATCGCCGCTCCATGCCCTCGAAGACGGTCTGACCCCCTATGTGCTTTATCTGATCATCCCGATCTTTGCCTTCGCCAACGCCGGCGTTGTGCTCAAAGGCATGACCGCCTCAGACCTGCTCGCGCCGCTGCCGCTTGGCATCGCGCTTGGCCTGATCATCGGCAAACAACTCGGCGTCTTTGGGCTGACCATGCTGCTGGTCAAAACCGGCCTGACAAAAATGCCCCATGGCGCCACAGCACTGCATATGTATGGGGTTGCCTGCCTTGCCGGCGTCGGCTTCACCATGTCGCTGTTCATCGGCGGGCTCAGCTTTGCAGATCCGGCGCTGATGAACCAGGTGCGCCTGGGCGTTCTGACCGGCTCTGTTATCTCAGGGGTGATGGGCTATGGCGCGCTGATGCTCGCCAGCCAACGCAGCCCACAACCCGCAACCTAAGGCCCCCGCCCCGCTTCTTTTGTTCTTAAATATCCCCGCCGGAGGCTCCCGCCCCGCCCGCGCGCGCAACCGCCGCGGCCGGGGCAC
This sequence comes from uncultured Sulfitobacter sp., assembly GCA_937138475.1. Lineage (GTDB taxonomy): Bacteria > Pseudomonadota > Alphaproteobacteria > Rhodobacterales > Rhodobacteraceae > CAKZPD01. The sequence continues at coordinate 73,104 of CAKZPD010000021.1, forward strand.
CTGGCATCAGCCGCGCGCCTTGCGGATCAACGCCAGAATATCCTGCGCCGCTTTGGGAATATTGGTGCCCGGCCCGAAAATCGCCTTGACCCCGGCGTCTTGCAAAAACGGATAGTCCTGCTGCGGAATAACCCCGCCGCAAATCACCAGGATATCGCTGGCCCCGGCCTTATCCAGCTCAGCAATCAGTTGCGGCGCCAGCGTCTTGTGGCCCGCCGCCTGGCTGCTGATCCCGATCACATGCACATCGTTGTCAATCGCGTCCTGCGCGGCTTCGGCCGGGGTCTGGAACAGCGGCCCCACATCCACGTCAAAGCCGATATCGGCAAAGGCCGTGGCAATCACCTTGGCGCCACGATCGTGCCCGTCCTGGCCCATCTTGACCACCAGCATCCGGGGGCGCCGGCCCTCTTCCTCGGCAAAGGTCTCGACCGATTTCTGGATCTCGGCAAAGCCTTCGTCCCCCTCATAGGCCGCACCATATACACCGGCCAAGGTCTTGACCTCGGCGCGGTGGCGGCCAAATTCGCCTTCCATCGCCATGCTGATCTCTCCTACGGTTGCGCGGGCGCGGGCCGCATCACAGGCCGCCTCCAGCAGATTGCCTGATCCGGCCGCCACCTGCGCCAGCCGCGCCAGGGCCGCATCACAGGCCGCTTCATCGCGCCCGGCGCGCACCTGCGCCAAGCGGCGCACCTGCGCGTCGCGCACAGCGGCATTGTCGATATCCAGAATATCGATCGGGTCTTCCTTGTCGCGGCGATATTTGTTGACGCCCACGATAACTTCGCTGCCCCGGTCGATATTGGCCTGCCGCGTCGCCGCCGCCTCTTCGATCCGCAGCTTGGGCATCCCCGAGGCCACAGCCTTGGTCATGCCGCCCATTTCTTCGACCTCTTCGATCAATTCCCAGGCGGCCTCGGCCAGATCATGGGTCAGCTTTTCGACATAATAAGACCCCGCCAACGGATCCACGACATTTGTGACACCGGTTTCCTCTTGCAGGATCAACTGCGTGTTGCGGGCGATCCGGCTGGAAAATTCGGTGGGCAGGGCAATCGCCTCATCCAGGGCATTGGTGTGCAGCGACTGCGTGCCGCCCAGCACTGCGCTCATCGCTTCATAGGCGGTGCGCACAACGTTGTTATAGGGGTCTTGTTCCTGCAAACTGACCCCAGAGGTCTGGCAATGGGTGCGCAGCATCGACGATTTGGGGTTTTTCGGTTCAAATTCCGCCATGATCCGCGCCCACAGCAGGCGCGCCGCCCGCAGCTTTGCCGCCTCCATGAAGAAATTCATCCCGATGGCAAAAAAGAACGACAGCCGCCCGGCAAAGGCATCGACATCCATGCCCCGCGCAATCGCGGCGCGCACATATTCACGCCCGTCCGCCAGGGTAAAGGCCAGCTCTTGCACCAGGTTCGCACCGGCCTCTTGCATGTGATAGCCGCTGATGCTGATGGAATTGAACTTGGGCATCTCGGCCGAGGTGAATTCAATGATATCGGCAATGATCCGCATCGAAGGTTCAGGCGGATAGATATAGGTGTTGCGAACCATGAATTCCTTGAGGATATCGTTCTGGATCGTCCCCGACAGCACCGCCTTGTCGTGGCCTTGTTCCTCACCGGCCACGATGAAATTGGCCAAAATCGGAATAACCGCGCCGTTCATGGTCATCGACACCGATACCTTGTCCAGCGGAATGCCATCAAACAGGATTTTCATGTCCTCGACGCTGTCGATGGCCACACCGGCCTTGCCAACATCGCCCTCGACACGCGGATGATCGCTGTCATAGCCCCGGTGCGTGGCCAGATCAAAGGCCACCGAAACCCCCTGCTGCCCCGCAGCCAGCGCCCGCCGATAAAAGGCATTGGATTCCTCGGCCGTTGAAAACCCTGCATATTGCCGAATGGTCCAGGGCCGGCCGGCATACATTGTCGCCTTGACCCCGCGCGTATAAGGCGCCTGCCCCGGAACCGTGCCCAGATGATCAAGGCCATCAACATCCTCCGCCGTATAAAGCGGCTTTACATCGATCCCTTCCAGGGTTTTCCACGTCAAATCCTCGACCGGCTTGCCGCGCAGCTCTTTTTCTGCCAATGCGCGCCATTGCTCGTGGCTCTTGCTCATGGGGTTATCCTTTCGTTTGGCGCCCGGCCACCATGGGGCGGGGCAAATATTGTTGTGAAACCGGGCGCGCGTTCACGGCAAAATTATGTGCTTTTTGCGTCGCATATCCCGTCATTGGCCCTATATTGAACCGAGCAGGAGCCATTATGAAACCAATCCAACGCCTTATCCTTTGTGCCATGACGCTGTTCGCTTGCAGCGCCGGAATGTCATTGGCCGAAGAGAGCGCGCAGAATGACGCCAAGCTGTTCCACACCATGCAAGACGTCGATCTGGCGGATCTCAAATGGATCAAACGGCCTGTCATTGTGTTCGCCGACAGCCCCAATGACCCCGCCTTTATCGAGCAAATGGACCTGCTGCGCGCGGGGCGGGCGGACCTGTCCGAGCGGGATGTCATCATCATCACCGACACGGCGCCCGATCCATTGTCAGACCTGCGGCGCAAACTGCGGCCGCGCGGTTTCATGCTGGTGTTGATCGGCAAGGACGGCGGCGTAAAGCTGCGCAAACCCTTTCCATGGGACGTGCGCGAAATTTCCCGCAGCATCGACAAAATGCCGATCCGCCAACGGGAAATCCGCGAGGGCAAGGACAGCCAATAGCCCCCTGCCCGCTGCGTTTTCCTGTTGATGGCCCGGTGTTGCATTCGCGGTTACTCGAATTCCATGATCACATCGTCCACGGCCAGGCTGTCGCCTTCGGCGGCGTTGATCTTGGCGACAACGCCTTTGCGTTCAGCCCGCAGGATGTTTTCCATTTTCATGGCTTCAACGGTGCACAGGGCCTGGCCCTCTTGCACTTCGTCGCCGGCGGCCACGTTCAGCTTGACCACCAGCCCCGGCATTGGGCACAGCAGCATTCTTGAGGTATCAGGCGGCAGCTTTTCGGGCATCAGACGCGCCAGTTCGGCCTGACGGGGCGTGCGCACATGCACCTTGAGGTCGGCGCCGCGGGTGCGGATCCGAAAGCCGCCGCTGATCTTGCCAACCTTAAGGACAAGAGGCGTATCATTCACCGACATGATCGCCAGCTGATCGCCCGGCGTCCAATCGCCGCTGACCCGCAGCGTTTGGCCATCGTCAAAGCGGATGGTCGATCCGTCGCGGTCGGCCTTGATGGTGACGTCAAAGGAATGCCCCTGCACGGCCACGTTCCAGTGTTCGCCCACCTTGCGTTCGTGATTATCCATGCGTCCCGACACCCGTGCGCGGCGGATTTCGGCGACCCGGTGCATGGCCGCACAGGCGGCCGCAACCCGGTGCAGCTCGGCCTCGGGCAGGTCAACCCCGATGAACCCATCGGGGTATTGTTCGGCGATGAACGCGGTCGTCATGGTGCCATCGACAAAGATCGGGTGGTCCATCACCGCCGACAAGAACGGCAGGTTGTGGCCGATGCCCTCGACCTCGAAACTGTCGAGCGCCACGCGCATCCGCTCAATGGCTTCGGCGCGGGTGGGGGCCCAGGTGCACAGCTTGGCGATCATCGGATCGTAATACATGCTGATTTCGCCGCCCTCATAGACGCCGGTATCGTTGCGCACCACATGGGTCGCCTCGGCGACCTCGGCGGGCGGGCGATAGCGCGTCAAGCGCCCGATGGAGGGCAAGAACCCCCGGTAGGGATCCTCGGCATAAAGCCGGTTTTCAATCGCCCAGCCGTTCAGCTTGACGTCATCCTGGGTGATGCTGAGGGCTTCGCCATTGGCGACGCGGATCATCTGTTCCACCAGATCGACGCCGGTGATCAGTTCCGTCACCGGATGTTCCACCTGAAGACGGGTGTTCATCTCAAGGAAATAGAAATTCTTGTCGCCATCGACGATGAATTCGACCGTTCCGGCGCTGGTATAATCCACCGCCTGGGCCAGGGCGACGGCCTGTTCGCCCATGGCGCGGCGGGTCGCCTCGTCCAGGAAGGGGCTGGGCGCTTCTTCGACCACTTTTTGATTGCGCCGCTGGATCGAACATTCCCGTTCGCCCAGGTAAATACCATTGCCGTGGGCATCGCACAGCACCTGGATTTCGATATGGCGCGGCTGCGTGACGAATTTCTCGATAAAGATGCGATCATCGCCAAAGGAATTGGCCGCTTCGTTCTTGGAGGACTGAAACCCCTCGCGGGCCTCATCGTCGTTCCAGGCGATGCGCATCCCCTTGCCGCCGCCGCCGGCGCTGGCCTTGATCATCACCGGATAGCCGATCTGACCAGAAATCTTTACCGCCTCATCGGCGTCCTCGATCAGGCCCATATACCCCGGAACTGTGCTGACGCCGGCCTCTTGGGCGATCTTTTTCGAGGTGATCTTGTCGCCCATTTTCTCAATGGCGCCAACGGGCGGGCCGATAAAGGCCACGCCGTTTTTGGCCAGGGCCTCGGCAAAGCGGGCGTTTTCCGACAAGAACCCATAGCCCGGATGCACCGCCTGAGCGCCCGATGCCTTGATTGCCTCAAGCACCTTGTCGATCACGATATAGGACTGATTGGCCGGGGGCGGGCCGATATGAATGGCCTCATCCGCCATCTGCACATGCAGGGCCAGACGGTCAGCATCCGAATAGATGGCCACGGTCTGAATGCCCATTTTGCGCGCTGTTTTAATGACTCGGCAGGCGATTTCGCCGCGGTTGGCAATCAAGATTTTACTGAACATAAGATGTCCTTTTTGACAGGTCAGAAGGTGGGTGCGCGCGGGGCGTCAATCGTCAAAGGCCTCGGGGAATGTCGTGCGCGCCAAGGCCGCGTCGATCCGCAGCAGCGATTCATAAGCGGCGGGGTCAAAGGGGTCGGTGGCGGGAATGACCTCGCGGCCAAAGAGCCATGACAGGCGCCCCGCATCAAGGTTGCCCCGTTCAAAGGGTTGATCGCCGAAATGATGCCAGAGCGCGGCAAAAAAGGCCGCATCGGCCCGGCGATCGGCCGGTTTGCGATCGGCAAAACGCGGGCGTTCGGTCAGGGGGGTGACCCCGCGCGGATTAAACCGGCGCAGGGTAAAGTGGTAATCGGTTCCGGGCAGACGTCCTGGAAAACCACGGTGTTTGAGCATTGGGCAAATCCTGTGTGAGCCGCAAACGCCCCCGCGCGGGGCAAAGGGTGGAGCCTCCGGCGGGGATATTTAAGAACAAAAGAAAGTCAGAGCGGGATATTGTCGTGTTTCTTCCACGGCAGCGAGGTCTTTTTGTTGCGCAGCGAGGCAAAGGCGCGGGCGATGCGTTTGCGGGTGGTGCGCGGCATGATGACTTCGTCTATGAAACCGCGTTCTGCGGCGACAAAGGGGTTGGCAAAGCGGTCTTCGTAATTTGCGGTGTGGCCGGCGATTTTTTCCGGATCGCCCAGATCGGCGCGGTGGATGATTTCCGTCGCCCCCTTGGCGCCCATCACCGCGATTTCGGCGGTGGGCCAGGCATAGTTGAAATCGGATCGCAGGTGTTTCGAGGCCATGACGTCATAGGCGCCGCCATAGGCCTTGCGGGTGATGACCGTGACCATGGGCACCGTCGCCTGGCCATAGGCAAAGAGCAGCTTGGCGCCATGTTTGATCACGCCGCCATATTCCTGGCTGGTGCCGGGCAGGAAGCCGGGCACATCCACCAGCGTCAGAAGCGGAATTTCAAAAGCATCGCAGAACCGCACGAAGCGGGCCGCCTTGCGCGAGCTGTCGATATCAAGGCATCCGGCCAGCACCAGCGGCTGATTGGCAACCACGCCGACGGTGCGCCCTTCGATACGAATAAAGCCGGTGATGATATTCTTGGCGAAGTCTTGTTGAATTTCGTAAAAATCCCCTTCATCGCCCAGCTTGAGGATCAATTCCTTCATATCATAGGGGGTGTTGGGATTTTCCGGCACCAGCGTATCGAGCGAGGCCTCGATCCGCTCGGGGTCATCGAAAAACGGGCGGACCGGGGGTTTTTCCTGATTGTTGGCCGGCAAAAAATCCACCAGGCGGCGCACTTCGGCCAGGGCTTCGACATCGTTTTCAAAGGCCGCGTCTGCAACCGAGGATTTACGGGTATGGGTGCTGGCGCCGCCCAGTTCCTCGGCGGTGACCTGTTCGTTGGTCACGGTTTTCACCACATCAGGGCCGGTGACGAACATGTAAGAGCTGTCTTTGACCATGAA
>CAKZPD010000022.1 GCA_937138475.1 uncultured Sulfitobacter sp.
CGTAGGGGAATCGAACCCCTCTTTCCAGGTTGAAAACCTGGCGTCCTAACCGATAGACGAACGGGCCAGCGCTGCTGAGGGCCTCATTAAGTATATCGGCCACAGGGCGCAAGCGGAAATTTCGAAGTTTCTGCGTTTTTCTGAAATTAAACTTCGGCGGCATCTTCAAGGCGCAATTGCACGGTTGTGCGCCCTCGAAAGTTGTTAAGTTCCAAGCGTCCAGCCAGATGAAACCGGGCACCGCCATGGCCATCAAGACGTGGTCCAAGCGGGCTGTCAAAGGCCCCAAACGCGATGGCATCAATGGCCGTGCCCTGGCCATCATCAAAGGCTAGCTTAAGATGGTTGTCGCCAACGCGCTTGGTGTAACGGATGCGCATATCTGGAAAAACAAAGCGCGGGGCAGGGGCGCTGGCTCCAAACGGACCGGCGGCCTCGATTTGCTCGATCAGCTCGACCGTGGCCGCGTCGGGCATCAAGGCGCCGTCCAAACGCAAATCGGCCGGCCCCGCAAGATGGGCATCCTGCCGGGCCATCAATTCGCTAAGCCGGGCCATGGCCGGTTCAATCATCTCTTCGCGCAGGCTCAGGCCGGCGGCCATCTTGTGCCCGCCACCGGTCAACAACAGCCCTTCGCGCGCCAGCCGCTGAATGGCGGCCCCCAGATCAATTCCCGGCACCGAGCGCCCCGACCCCTTGCCAATACCGTTTTCAATTCCAATGACAATGCTGGGGCGGTTCGACACCTCTTTCAACCGCGAGGCCACGATACCAACGACACCGGGATGCCAACCGGCACCGGCGGTCCAAACCAAGGGGGCATCGAACCCCCTTGATTCGGCTTGGTGCATTGCCGCCGCCCGAACCGAAGCCTCAACATCGCGGCGCTCTGTGTTGAGGGTGTCCAAACGCTCCGCCAAAGCCGCCGCTTCGGCTGGATCGGCGCTGGCCAACAGCCGCGCGCCAAGATCCGCGGCCCCAATTCGCCCCCCCGCGTTTACCCGCGGCCCCAAAACAAACCCCAGATGATAACTGCTGGGTGCGCTCTCTAACCGGGCCACATCCGACAGGGCGGCCAGGCCAGGCCGGGCGCGGCGGGCCATAACCGTTAATCCCTGCCGCACAAACGCCCGATTGACACCAATCAACGGCGCAACATCGGCAACAGTGGCCAGCGCAACCAGATCCAACATCCCGATCAAATCCGGCCCGGTTTTCCCTGCCTCGCGCAATTGCCGCCCCGCTTCGACCAGCATCAAGAACACCACCCCCGCCGCGCACAAATGGCCCAAAGCGCCGCTCTCATCCTGGCGATTGGGGTTCACGACAGCCGCGGCCTGGGGCAGAGTTTCTGCCGCCAAATGGTGATCTAAAATGATTACATCGGCGCGTTTGACCGCCGCGACCGGTTCAAAAGACATCGTGCCACAATCGACGCAAATGATCAGATCATGCGCGGCATCCAGGGCCTCCATTGCGGCGATATTGGGCCCATACCCTTCCTCAATCCTGTCAGGAACATAAAGGGTCGCGCTGCGCCCCATGTCCCGTAACCAGGATATCAACAGCGCGGCTGAACTGCCGCCATCCACATCGTAATCTGCGAATATCGCAATTCGCTCACCGACACGCACGGCTTGCAAAAACCGCTCTGCGGCCGCCTGCATATCCTTCAGCGACCGTGGATCAGGCAACAACTCTCGCAAAAGCGGCGCCAGAAATCCTGGCACTGCATCCGCCTGGACGTCGCGCCGGGCAAATACCTGGCAAAGCGCCGGCGGCAACTCAAGCTGCTGCGCCAAAGCCTCTGCCGCGCGCTCGGCGGCGTTATCCGGCCCGACCCAGCGCCGCCCGGTCAAGGACGCCTCAACCCCGAAAAAACTCACGCGCGCGGCTCCTTGCTTCTTTTGTTCTTAAATATCCCCGCCGGAGGCTCCAACCTTTGCCGCTTATACAGCCGCAACCGGTGTGCGATAATTGATCCGCCGCACCGACCCGGTCTTGGACCGCATGATCAGGGTTTCCGTGGTCATCCAACCAACCTCGCGGCGTACGCCCGGCAAGATCGTGCCGCCCGTGACCCCTGTGGCCGCAAAAATCACATCCTCTGTCACCATTTCATCGCGGCTATAAATCTTGTCAAAGTCGCGAATGCCGGCCTTGCTTGCCCGGCCGCGCTCATCATCGTTGCGAAACAGCAAGCGCCCGAACATCTGCCCGCCCATGCATTTCAACGCCGCGGCGGCCAAAACGCCTTCCGGGGCACCGCCGGCCCCCATATACATATCAATGCCGGTATTTGGTTCTGCGCAATGCATGACCCCGGCCACATCGCCATCGGTAATCAACCGGATAGACGCCCCGGTCCCGCGCACCAGGCCGATCATCTCTTCATGGCGCGGGCGCTCCAGGATGCACACGGTGATATCAGACGGCGCACAGCCTTTGGCCTTGGCCAATGCGCGCACCCGTTCATCGGGGGTCATCTCAAGCGACACAACCCCATCGGCAAAGCCCGGACCGATGGCCAGCTTGTCCATATAGACATCGGGCGCATGCAGCATCGATCCGCGCGGCCCCATGGCAATCACCGTCAGCGCATTTGGCATATCCTTGGCCGTCAGCGTTGTGCCCTCAAGCGGGTCCAGCGCGATATCCACCCCCGGACCGTTCCCCGTGCCGACCTCTTCCCCGATATACAGCATCGGGGCTTCGTCGCGCTCGCCTTCTCCGATCACGACCACACCGGCGATATCAAGCAGGTTCAGCTGTTCGCGCATGGCATTGACCGCCGCCTGATCCGCGGCCTTTTCGTCGCCGCGACCGATCAGCTTGGCCGAGGCCAAGGCCGCCGCCTCGGACACGCGGGCAAGGCCCAGTGACAGCATACGGTCTTGGAATTCTTTGGATGTGGGCATGGGGATGTTTCCTTGCATTATTGGGCTGTGCCGGTTCAGGCGCGTCTTGGATCAGGGCAAAGGCCGCAGGACAGGCGGTTTTGACGCCATGCTGCGCTAAAGGGATTCGATACGCAAGGCCACGGGCGTGCTGACCAAAACGCCAGTGTCGCGCATCGCTGCCAGGGCCTCGTGCAGGGCGCTTGCGGCGGTCTTATGGGTCACGATCAGAACCGGGGCTGCTGCATCTTGGTGACCATATTGGCGCATCCGGTCGATTGAAACGCCGGCCTCGCCCAGGGCCTTGGTGACTTTGGCAAGGGCGCCGGGTTTGTCCTCAAGGGCCATACGCAGATAATAGGGGGCCGGGGCGCCGGCACAGGCCGGGGCGGCGTCTTGCAGGCTGTGCGCGGGTTGACCGAACACCGGCCCGCGCCAGCCGCGGGCGATATCGCAGATGTCCGACAGGACGGCGCTGGCGGTTGGTCCTTCTCCGGCGCCGGGGCCACGCAAGACGATCTGGCCAACGCTATCGCCTTCGATCACCACCATGTTTGTCCCGCCCTCCAACTGCGCCAAAGGCGAGGTATCTGGCACCAGGCAGGGCTGCATCCGCTGCTCAAGCCCGCGCCCGGTCTTTTGCGCCACCCCCAGCAGTTTGATCCGATAGCCCATATCCGCCGCCGCACGAATGTCGTCGATGCTGATGCAGCCGATGCCTTCAAGGGTAATGCCGTCAAAGTTGACCTTGGTGCCAAAGGCGATTGACGACAAGATCGCCAGCTTATGCGCGGCGTCGATGCCGCCAACGTCCAGCTCGGGGTCTGCTTCAAGATATCCAAGGGCATCGGCTTCGGCAAAGACCGCCTCATAGCTCAGCCCGGCGCTTTCCATCCGCGTCAGGATGTAATTGCACGACCCGTTCATCACCCCCATCACGCGGGTGATATCATTGCCGGCCAGCCCTTCGGTCAGGGCTTTGATCACCGGAATACCGCCGGCCACGGCCGCTTCGTATCTCAGCAAAACGCCGGTGGCCTCGGCCTGTTCGGCCAGCGCCTGACCATGCATGGCCAACAAGGCCTTATTGGCAGTGACCACATGTTTTCCCGCCCCAAGCGCGGCCTCAACGGCGGCTTTGGCGGGGCCATTGTCCCCGCCCATAAGTTCGACGAAAACATCCACATCATCGCGCAGGGCAAGGGCAACGGGATCGCGCTCCCAGGCATAATTGGACAGGGAAAGACCGCGATCCTTGTCGGGGTCGCGGGCGCAAACGGCAGAAATCACCACCTCGCGCCCGGTGCGTGCGGCCAGCAATGCCTGATGCTGACGAATGATTTTCACCACCCCAATGCCAACAGTTCCCAATCCGGCGATCCCAAGACGAAGCGGAGCAGACATATGCGGCGGATCCTTTAACCAAAAACGTTTGGCGCGGATGTAACGGGTTCAGGGCCGGCGCGCAATGACGGCTTTGCCTTTTGCATGCCGCTGATGGCTTGGCGGAATGCAGCTTGGCTGCTCGGGTGCGAAACTGTGCCTTGGCACGGTGCGCGTGCCCGACGTTTGCTGGCCAAACGCCAACCGGGTTTTCGCCCCAACCGGCGGCTGACCGATCCGCCTGCCAACCATCCACGCGCCCAAGCCGCCCTGGGCCCAATACGCAGGTGAAATTATTCCCACAGCGGGCTTTGTTTTGAACAGCCGTTCAGTTAGACACAGGCCCATGGCACGCACCACAGGTTCACACTCCGATATCACTGGCCCCCGGCTGCGCCAGGCCGCGCTTGAACTTTTTGCCGCCCATGGTTTTGCAGCGGTTTCCATGCGCCAGATTGCGGCGCGGGTGGGGGTGCAGGCCGGGGCGCTTTACAACTATACCCCGGACAAGCAGACGCTGCTGTTCAACCTGATGCAGGATCATATGTTGGAGCTGCTTGACGCTTTCCGCGATGACCCGGACGCGCCGCCGCCCCAGCGGCTGGCGCATTTCGTGCGGTTTCACATTCAATACCACTTTGATCGCCCGGATGCGGTGTTCATCTCTTACATGGAGCTGCGCAACCTAAGCCCCGAGAATTTCACCGCCATCGAAACCCTGCGCCGCGCCTATGAGAACAAGCTCGAAGCGATCCTCAGCGCCGGTGTCGCGCGCGGGGATTTTACCGTTCAAGATCCCAAGATCGCCAGCTTTGCAGTGATCGCCATGCTGACCGGGGTCAACACATGGTTCAAATCCGGCGGGCGCCTGACGCTTGGCGATGTTCAGGCGCGCTATTGGGATATGGTGCGCAACTGCGTCGGCGCCGGCTAATGCGCCGGCTGGATAAAGGTGCCGTTGTTCAGATCGCGCATCGCCTGGCGTAGCTCGTCGCGGGTGTTCATCACGATCGGCCCATGCCAGGCAACCGGCTCGTCGATCGGCGCGCCCGAGATCAGCAAGAACCGCGCCCCCTGCGGCCCGGCCTGCACGACGACCTCATCGCCGCTGCCGAAACGGATCAAGGTGCGGTCGCCGCTCATGTCGCGGATGTTCAGCTCTTGGCCGGCGACTTCTTTTTCCAACAACACGCCTTGCGGCCCGCTGGCATCGGCAAAGGCGGCGCTGCCTTCAAAGACATAGGCAAAGGCGCGGCGATAGGTGTCGATCCTAAAGCGCTTCTTGACCCCGGCCGGCACGAAAATATCCAGATACTGCGGATCGGCGGCGATCCCGTCGACCGGGCCGCGTTGCCCCCAGAATTCGCCGGTGATCACCTTGACCACCGTGCCGTCATCATCGGTTATCACCGGAATATCGGCGGCAGTAACGTCTTGATATCGCGGGGTGGTCATCTTCTGGCTGCTGGGCAGATTGCCCCACAGCTGGAACCCGTGCATTTGCCCCGCGGCGTTGCCCTGCGGCATTTCCTGATGCAAAATGCCGGATCCGGCAGTCATCCATTGCACATCCCCCGCGCCCAACGTGCCGTGATTGCCCAGGGAATCGCCATGCTCAACTGTGCCGGCCAGCACATAGGTTATGGTCTCGATCCCGCGATGGGGATGCCAGGGAAACCCCTTGATGAAATCTTCGGGGCGTTCATTGCGAAAATCGTCAAACAACAAAAAGGGATCCAGTTCGGTGGGATCTTGAAACCCAAAGGCACGGTGCAGCTTGACGCCGGCACCCTCAAGCGTTGGGGTGGCGGGGCGGCTTTGCAAAACAGGGCGAATGGACATGGTGTCCCCTTTCGTTGATGATCTGCACAGAACATAGTTGAACCGTAGCCGCACAGAAATACGAAATATTCCCCATCTAATGTGCAATATCGCACATAGGGCGGCGTTCTTCTGTCCTGCGGTCGCAAACGGACAAGACGGCGCCATGCAGATCGCCGCTTGTAAGGGAAAATATCAAAAGGGGCTATGGTATGAAGGTTGGATTTATTGGGCTTGGCAATGTCGGTGGCAAGCTGTCTGGATCGCTGCTGCGCAACGGTGTTGACCTGTGGGTGCATGATCTAGATGCGACTTTGGTTGACAAAAAGGCCGCGCAGGGGGCCATCAAGGCGGGATCACCGCGCCGGATGATGCAGGCGTGCGATGTGGTTATCACCTGTTTGCCCAGCCCGGCGGCCTCGGCGCTTGTGCTTGAGGAAATGATGCCCGAGATCGGACCGGGGAAGATCTGGCTTGAGATGTCAACCACCGACGCGGCCGAGGTCAAGCGTCTGGGCGCCATGGTTATTGCCCAAGGCGGGGCGGCGATTGATTGCCCCGTTTCGGGGGGGTGCCACCGCGCCGATACCGGGAACATCTCGATATTTGCCGGGTGCGACCGGGCCAGTTTTGAACAAATCCTGCCCCTGCTGACGATCATGGGACGCCGGGTCTTGCATACCGGCGCATTGGGCAGCGCCAGCGTGCTGAAGGTGATGACCAATTATTTGGCCACCACGCATTTGGTGGCGCTGTGCGAGGCGCTGACCGTCATGAAGGCCGCCGGCATGGATTTGGGCATTACCTTTGAGGCGATTTCAATGTCTTCGGGCACATCGTTTGTGCATGAAACCGAAAGCCAGCTGATCCTTTCAGGCGCGCGCGATGTTAATTTCACCATGGATCTAGTGCAAAAGGATATCGGGCTGTTTCAAAAAATCGCTGACGACACCGGCGTGCCGCTTGAGATATCGCCCAAAGTGATTGAGATCATGACCGATGGGCAACGCCGCTATGGCGCGCGCGCGCAATCAGATCGCATCATTGAGCGCCTGGAAGAGGCCACCGGCCTGAATATTTTGGCCGATGGCTTCCCGCAGGAACTGATTGACGACGAACCCGAGGAACGTGGCTATGAGGTGCGCCGTTAGGCCAGATCGCCCTGCACGGTCAGGGTGGTCTTGCCCCCCAGATAGGGCGCCAGAACCGCAGGCAGCAGCACCGATCCATCGGCTTGTTGCCCGTTTTCCAGCACGGCGATAAGGCATCGCCCAACCGCCAGACCTGATCCGTTCAGGGTATGCACGAACTGCGGCTTGCCGCCGTCGGCGGGCTTGAACCGGGCGTTCATGCGCCGGGCTTGAAAATCGCCAGTGGTTGAGACGCTTGATATCTCGCGATAGCTGTTTTGACCGGGCAGCCAGGCCTCGATGTCAAAGGTGCGCCGGGCGCCGAACCCCATGTCGCCGGTGCACAAAACCACCGTGCGATATGGCACGCCCAGACGTTCAAGCAGATCCTCGGCACAGCGCAGCATCCGCTTTTGTTCCGCGTCGCTTTCATCGGGGTGGGTGATTGAAACCATTTCCACCTTTTCAAACTGGTGCTGGCGCAGCATGCCGGCAGTGTCGCGCCCGGCCGATCCGGCCTCGGAGCGGAAGCACAAGGTATGGGCGGTCATGCGGCGTGGCAGGCTGGATTCGTCCAGCACATCGCCGGCCACGGAATAGGTCAGCGTGACTTCTGATGTGGGAATCAGCCACCACCCGTTGGTGGTCTGATAGCTGTCGTCGCCAAATTTGGGCAGTTTATCCGTGCCATACATGGCCTCGTCCCGGACCAGCACGGGGGTCATGTGCTCTTGCAGGCCGTTGTGATCGACATGGGTGTCGACCATGAATTGCGCCAGCGCCCGGTGGATGCGGGCCACCGCGCCTTTCAGCATGACAAACCGCGCGCCAGAGATCTTGCCGGCTGTCTCAAAATCCATCGAGGCCGCAACTGCGGGAATCTCAAAATGCTCTTTGGCTGGAAAGTCAAAGCTGGGCAAATCGCCCCAGCGGTTGATCTCAAGGTTGTCGTTTTCGTCTGCGCCGTCCGGCACGTCATCGGCGGGCAGATTGGCGATTCGCGCCAGCATGTCGGTCAGGCGGGCATCCAGGTCCTTGGCATCGGCCTGCATTTGGGCCACTTCGGCCTTTTTCGCGGCAACCAGCGTGCGCAGGCGCTCAAACTCGGCCTCGTCGCCGCTGGCCTTGGCGGCGCCCACCGCCTTAGAGGCCTTGTTTTGTTCGGCCTGGGCTGTTTCTGCGGCGTTGATCTTGGCGCGGCGGGCCTCATCCAGGGCCAGAATATCGGCGGAAACAGGGGCGTCATTGCGTCGGGCCAAGGCGGCGTCAAAGGCTGTTGGGTTCTCGCGGATGGCACGAATATCATGCATGGGGCAATCCTAATCGGTCTGTGTGAATCGTCTTGGCCAGCCTTATGGCCTAGTTTTGCACCGATCGTAACTGTTTCGTTGCGGACCCCTGGGTGGTTTTGTGGCGGGCGCGGGATTTTGCGGCCTCGATCAGCACCCAATCGGGGATGGCCGCTGCCAATGACCGCGCCTTGGCCGCGGGGCCAATGGTGGCGGTCACCACGGCCACCACCCGCCAGCCTTGCGGGGTTTGCACAAGAACCGGTGCCCCGGAATTGCCGCTGATGACCGGGCAATCCAGAATCAGCGTATCGGCCTGGGCGGGATTGGTGCGATTGCAATCAAAACGTCCCGACAAAAGATAGGGCCGAAACCGCGAATAACCGACAATGGCAAAGGGCCCGGCTTGCGCGCGCAAGCCGTCGCTGACGGGCAGGGGGGTCAACTGATCGGTGATGATCGGATGATCCAGCCGGATCAACGCGATGTCATAGCGAAACTGGCGGTTGCCGCTGACCAGATCATAGGCCGGGTGGCGCATCACCTGGGTTGATTTGGCATGGGCCAAATAGCGATCCAGCGTCAATCCGGCAACAAAATGCCGGGCCTTGCCGCTGGTCGGATCGCCAACGCAATGGGCCGCCGTCAGCACCAGGTCGGGGGCAATCAACGTGCCTGTGCAAGACACTTTGACCTTGAAACCTGCCATATTGACCGCGCCAACCGCCCCCCAATCGCCGCGCTGGGTCTTGTTCAACAGCGGCAGCATATCCCCGCCCATGGCCGCGCCGGCCATCAAGATCACCATCGCAAAAGACGTTTTGACGCTGTTCCATCCCATTGCACAGCCCACCCTGTTGCCCTTGCCGACCGCTTGGACGATCTTGCGCGATTTGCCTGGGCAAGCCAAATCACATGCTTGGGGGGATGTTTCGCCTGGATCGGGTCACAGCGCCTTGCAAACCCGCACGTCTGACCCTAGGTTCTGCCGAACTTCGCGGCGGCACCCGAATGCGGTGGCGCCAGACAGACACAAAGGACACACTCTCATGGAAGCCATCGGCCAATTCGTGCCACTTATCCTGATTTTCGGGATCATGTATTTTCTGCTTATCCGGCCCCAGCAAAAGAAGGTCAAAGACCATCAGGCCATGGTCAAGGCATTGCGTCGCGGCGATCAGGTTGTGACCCAGGGCGGGCTGATCGGCAAGGTTGCCAAGGTCAAAGACGACGGCGAGGTCGAGGTGGAAATCGCCGAGGGCGTCAAAGTGCGCGTGGTTCAATCGACCATCGCATCCGTTGTGTCCAAGACAGAACCGGCAAAGTAACTTCGGCCTGTAATCCGCTGAAAAGGCGTAAAAATGCTCCAGATTGATTTATGGAAACGCGTGTCCATCTGGCTGCTGTGTGCAGTCGGTGTCTGGTGCGCATTGCCCAACGCCTTTTACACGCGGGTCGAACAGCACAATGACGCTGTGGCTGCCCTTGCACAGGGCAGCACCGATGCCGGGCTGGCCGCTGACCGGGCGGCCTGGCCGTCTTTTATGGCGTCGGGGCTGGTTAATCTGGGGCTGGATCTGCGCGGCGGTGCGCATCTGCTGGCCGAGGTCCGCGTGGCAGACGTTTACAACAGCCGGATGCAGGCGGCCTGGCCGGAAATCCGCGACGCGCTGCGCCCCGAGCGCGCGACCGTCGGCACCATCCGCTTGCAGCCTGCCCCCGAAGGCCAGCTGCGTATCCGTATTTCCCAACCCGAAGGGATGGCGCGGGCGCTTGAGGTGGTGCGGGGGCTGGCCCGTCCGGTTCAGTCCCTGACCGGCGCGGGTTCCAACGATCTTGAGGTCAGCGCCCAGGGCGATCTGCTGACGGTCACCCTGTCCGAGGCAGAAAAGCTGGCCACAGATGAGCGCACGGTGCAGCAAAGCCTTGAAATCATTCGGCGCCGGATCGACGAAGTCGGCACCCGAGAGCCAACGATTCAACGCCAGGGCGCCGACCGGATCTTGATCCAGGTGCCCGGTGTCGGTTCTGCCGCCGAGTTGAAAGACATTATTGGCACCACCGCCCAGCTGACCTTTAACCCGGTCGTGGCGCGCGGCACCGACCCGGATGCCAATCCGGGCATTGGCAACAAGCTGGTTGCGTCATTGGATGATGCCGGGGTGTATTACACGATCGAGGCGGCCCCGGTTGTCACGGGCGAACAGTTGGTTGATGCGCAGCCCTCGTTCGATCAAAACGGTGGCCCGGCGGTGTCTTTCCGCTTTAACACATCCGGCGCGCGCAAGTTTGGCGATTACACCGCCGAGAACATCGGGGCGCCCTTTGCCATCGTGCTGGACAACGAGGTGGTCAGCGCCCCAACAATCCAAAGCCATATTGCCGGGGGATCGGGGATCATCACCGGGCGTTTTACCGTCGAGGAATCGACCAAGCTGGCGGTGCTGCTGCGGGCCGGGGCCTTGCCGGCCGGGCTGGATTTTCTGGAAGAGCGCACGATCGGCCCGGAATTGGGACAAGACAGCATTGATGCGGGCAAGATTGCCACCATCATTGCCTTTGCGGCGGTGCTGATTTTCATGGTGCTCAGCTATGGGTTGTTCGGGCTTTTTGCCAATGTCGCGCTGACCCTGAATATCGCGATGATTTTCGGTTTGCTCAGCTTGATGGGGGCCACGTTGACCTTGCCGGGCATCGCCGGGATCGTGCTGACCGTGGGCATGGCGGTGGATGCCAATGTGCTGGTGTTCGAACGCATCAAAGAAGAGCTGCAATCGGCCAAGGGCCCGGCCCGCGCGATTGAGCTTGGCTATGAAAAAGCCATGAGCGCAATCCTTGACGCCAATATCACCACCTTCATCACGGCGGTGATCTTGTTCGCCATGGGCTCTGGTCCGGTGCGCGGCTTTGCCATCACGCTGGGGTTGGGGATCCTGACCTCGGTGTTCACAGCGATTTTCGTAACGCGTCTGATGGTGGTGATGTGGTTTGAACGCCGTCGCCCCAAATCAATCGAAGTATAGGAGCACCCGTCCACATGCGTCTGAGACTGGTCAAACAAAACACAAGCTTCGATTTTTTCAAGCGCTGGCAGCTCTGGCTGGGGATTTCCGGGGTGATGATGGTTGTCGCCTTTGCCTCGTTTTTGCTGCAAGGCCTGAATTATGGCATTGATTTCCGGGGCGGCACGACAATCCGCACCCAAAGCGCGCAGCCGGTCGATATCGGTCTGTATCGCGACGCCATCGCCGCGCTGGATCTGGGCGATGTCACCATCACCGAGGTCTTTGACCCATCCTTTGCTGCCGATCAGAATGTGGCGATGATCCGCATTCAGGCGCAAGACGGTCACGAGGCCGTGACCTCGGACATGATCCGCAACGTCGAGGCGGCCTTGGCGCAGGTGCGCCCGGACATCAAATTTGTTTCGGTGGAATCGGTTGGCCCCAAAGTATCGGGCGAGTTGATAAAGACCGCGGCGATTGCCGTGGTCCTCGCGATTGGTGCGGTGTTGGTCTATATTTGGCTGCGTTTTGAATGGCAGTTCGCCTTGGGGGCGGTGCTGGCGCTGGTGCATGATGTTGTGCTGACCATCGGAATTTTTTCGGAAATCCAGATACGCTTTGATCTGGCGATCATCGCGGCGCTGTTGACCATTGTTGGGTATTCACTGAACGATACCGTGGTGGTTTTTGATCGCGTGCGGGAAAACTTGCGGAAATACAAGAAAAGACCCCTGAGCGAAGTGCTGAACCTGTCGATAAACGAAACCCTAAGCCGAACCTTTATGACATCCTTTACCACGCTGTTGGCGCTTGTGGCGCTGTTTGTTCTGGGCGGTGATGTCATTCGCGGATTTGTCTTTGCGATGATCTGGGGCGTGGTGATCGGCACCTATAGTTCGATCTTTGTTGCGTCGTCGATCCTGCTGTATCTGGGGGTCAAGCGCGATTGGTCCAAGCCTGACGCCAACGCGGGAAATCAATACGCCAACATTGATGCCTGACCTGATCCGCGAGGCCCTGGCCACGCCGGGGCTGGGGTGGCTGATGGCCGCCGTTTTTGTCGCGGGGCTGGTGCGTGGCTTTGCTGGATTTGGCAGCGCCATGATCATCATGTCTGTGGCCAGCTCGGTGTTGTCGCCGATTGCGGCGCTGACCTTCTTGGTGCTGGCGGAAATTCCCGGCCCTTTGCCAAACTTGCCCGCTGCTTTGCGCGATGGGCGCCCACGGGATGCGGGGCGCATGTTGATTGGGGCGGCGCTTTTGTTGCCGGTGGGTCTGTGGTTCGCATCCACAATCGACGCAGAAACATTTTCGTGGATGATCTCGGGGGTTGTGTCGCTCTTGCTGGGGCTGAGCATCTGGGGCTGGCGGTTTCACGGGCATCTGTCACGTCCCCTGACCGTGGCGGTTGGCGGCCTGGGCGGATTTCTGGGCGGGATCGCCGGGATTCCCGGTCCGCCGGTGATCATGTTTTACATCTCGTCGGCGCTGCCTGCGATGGTGATCCGGGCGAATCTACTGTTGTATCTGCTGGGCATTGATCTGGTGTTTATTCCGGTGTTGCTGGCGTTGGGGGAATTCCAACCCGCCGCTGCGGTGCTGGGGTTGATCGCCGCTGTGCCAAATGTGATTGCCAATATGCTGGGGGCAAGATTGTTCAACCCACAGTCCGAAGCCCGCTTTCGCAGCATCGCCTATGTTGTCATTGCCATGTCGGTTGTTGTTGGCCTGCCACTCTGGAGAGGATAGAACTGCGTTATGCAGCTGAACGAAGTCATTTTCAAAGATGTCGTGCCCGTTGATGGGTATGGGCCGGGGTTTTTCCGCATCGGCGGCACCGTGGTCTCGGGCCATGTGATCGCCAGCCCCGAGGGGGTGCGAACCTGGGGTGGGTATACCGATGACGCCCCCTTGCTGGCTTTGGCGGCACAGATTGATGTGCTGTTCATTGGCACAGGGGCACAGATCGCGCATATCCCGGCCACGTTGCGGGAGCGCCTTGAGGCGGCCGGCATCGGGGTCGAAATCATGCCTTCGCCGGCGGCTTGCCGGACATATAATATCCTGCTCAGCGAAGGGCGGCGCATTGCTTTGGCGCTGATCACCGTTTGACCGTGACGGCGGCCAAAGCGCTCTTGCAGGTGCGCGGGCTGGGGGTCGCGCGGGGCGGGGTGCCGCTGTTGTCGGGGATTGATTTCACCCTGCACGCCGGGCAGGCAATGGTGGTGCGCGGCCCGAACGGGGCCGGCAAAACCACCTTGTTGCGCACGTTGGCCGGGTTACAACCGCCCAGTCAGGGACAGATCACGATTGCCCCAGACGATGCGGTCTATGCGGCCCATCTGGATGGGGTCAAGGCGATGCTGACGGTTCAGGAAAACCTGGATTTTTGGTGCAAGATCTATGACCAACCGGCCGGTGATGCGCTGGCGCAGATGAACCTTGCGGCCCTTGGATCGCGCCTTGCCGGAACCCTGTCTGCGGGCCAAAAGCGGCGCCTTGGCCTGGCGCGGTTGCTGGTATGCGGGCGCAAGCTGTGGATTTTGGATGAACCGACGGTATCGCTGGATGCCGCCTCGGTGGCGCTTCTTGAGGGGGCCGTGCAGCGGCATCTGGCCGGGCAGGGCGCTGCAATCATCGCCACACATGTGGATTTTGCCGTCCCCGCCCAGCTGCTGGATGTATCCAGACACCCGGCTTTGGCACACCCGTTCGATCCGGGCCAAGACGAGGTCTTTCTATGATTGCCTTGCTGTCGCGCGATATGAAGCTGGCGCTGCGCGCGGGGGGGGGCTTTGGCCTGGGCATGGTGTTCTTTTTGATTCTGACGGTGCTGGTGCCTTTTGGGATCGGGCCGCGCCCCGATTTGCTGGCCGCCACGGCGCCGGGGGTCTTGTGGCTGGGGGCGCTGTTGGCTTGCCTGTTGTCTTTGGACCGCCTGTTGGCGCTTGATTACGAAGACGGAACACTGGACGTTCTGGCCACCGCCCCCTTGCCGCTGGAAGGGGCGCTGTTCATCAAGGGGCTGGCGCATTGGCTGACAACCGGCTTGCCCTTGGTGGTGTTGTCGCCGGTGCTTGGGGTGCTGCTGCAACTGCCGCCGCAGGGCTATAGCTGGGTCTTTGTGTCGCTGTTGATCGGCACGCCGGCCCTGTCGATGATCGGGGCCTTTGGCGCCGCCTTGACGGTTGGGATCAAACGGGGCGGGCTTTTGCTGTCGCTGCTGGTGCTGCCGCTTTATATTCCGACGTTGATATTTGGCGCCGATGTCGCCCGCCGCGGCCTGGCCGGGCAAGAGGTGCTTTCGCCTGTGCTGATGCTTGCCGGGATCACCCTGGGGGTGATTGCCGTGATGCCCTATGCGGCGGCAACCGTGCTGCGCATGAACCTGCGATAATTTGCCCATTGAGCAACCGCCCGCAAGGACTTAGGAACAACGCCATGACACTTTGGGAATACGCAAATCCGGTCAAATTCCTGCGCCTCAGCGAACGCGTGCTGCCGGTGCTTTGGCCGCTGGCTGCTGGGTTTCTGGCCTTGGGGCTGATCTGGGGGTTCTTCTTCACGCCCGATGACTATCGTCAGGGCGCCACGGTCAAGATCATCTATCTGCACGTCCCGGCCGCGCTCTTGGCGATCAATGCGTGGTTCATGATGCTGCTGGGGGCGCTCATCTGGCTGATCCGCCGGCACCACGTCAGCGCCCTGGCCGCCAAGGCCGCCGCGCCGGTCGGTGCGGTCATGACCGTTATCGCCCTTGTCACGGGGGCGCTTTGGGGGCAACCGATGTGGGGCACCTGGTGGGCCTGGGATCCACGCCTGACCTCGTTCTTGATCCTGTTTCTATTTTATCTCGGCTACATAGCGCTCTGGCAGGCCATCGAAGACCCCGATACAGCGGCGGACCTCACCTCGGTGCTTTGCCTTGTCGGGTCGGTCTTTGCCGTCTTGTCACGCTATGCGGTCAATTTCTGGAACCAGGGGCTGCATCAGGGCGCCTCTTTGTCGCTGGACAAAGAGGAAAACGTCGCAGATGTGTTCTACATCCCGCTTTTGGTGGCGATCACCGGCTTTGTGCTGCTGTTTGTGGCCCTGGTGCTGTATCGTACCGGCACCGAAATCCGCCTGCGACGTGCGCGGGCGCTGCAACTGCGCAGGAACCGCCAATAATGCCTGACTTGGGAAAATACGCCTTTGCGGTGCTTGCCGCCTATGCCAGCAGCCTCAGCTTGATTGCTCTGCTGGTGCTGATCTCACTGCGCCAGAACCGCCGGGCCAAGGCCTTGCTCCGCGCCCTCCAAACCAAAGAGGACCCCTCGCGATGATCCGGCCGCTGATGCTGGCCCCGCCGCTGATCTTCGGGGCTTTTGTGGTGCTCGCGGCGCTTGGCATGTCCCGCGATGATCCCCAGGCGCTGCCCTCCACCTTGATCGGTGCCCCCGCACCACAGATGACCCAGGCCCCGCTGCGCGGCTATGCGCCTATCACCCGCCAGGATCTGGCCAACGGCCAGGTAACCTTGGTGAACTTCTGGGCCAGCTGGTGCCCGCCTTGCCGCGCCGAACATCCCAGGCTTTTGGCGCTTCAGGCGCAGGGCCTGCCCATCCTTGGGGTGAACTTCAAAGACAGCGAAACCGCTGCGACCGGATATCTCGACCAATCGGGCAACCCGTTTCAGGCCGTGGCCTTCGACCCCAAAGGCCGCAGCGCCATCGACTGGGGCGTCACCGCACCGCCTGAAACCTTTATCCTGGACGGCGCCGGCACCGTGCTTTTCCGGTTTGCCGGCCCCCTGATCGGCAGCGACTATGAACAACGCTTTCTGCCTGCCCTGAACGCGGCCCTCCAGGCTGCCGCGCCAGACAAAAACTGATCGCCCCTTCTTTTGTTCTTAAATATCCTCGCCGAAGGCGAAATACTTTCCCATGCGCCCGCCCGGCGTTCAGCGATCAGGCCACCCCAGAAACAAAAAAAGCCCCCGCAATCGCAGGGGCTTTCGTTCAGTTTGGGGGTGGCTGCCTTAGGCCGCGCGCGCCAGATTGCGCAGCACATAATGCAGCACGCCGCCATGTTCGATGTATTCGATCTCAATCGCGGTATCGATGCGGCACTTCAGTGTGATCACCTTGACGGTGCCATC
This sequence comes from uncultured Sulfitobacter sp., assembly GCA_937138475.1. Taxonomy (GTDB): domain Bacteria; phylum Pseudomonadota; class Alphaproteobacteria; order Rhodobacterales; family Rhodobacteraceae; genus CAKZPD01. Next base: position 16,666 of record CAKZPD010000022.1, read on the forward strand.
GGCCATGGTGATCGAACAGGGCACCTCTTGCAGCGGGGTGATGCTGTCCAGCCCGGCGATGGAAACGCTTTCCTCTCCGGTCAGCCCCAGCGATTTGCGGGTGTCGCCGCCGGTGAATTCAAACGGGATGACACCCATGCCAACCAGGTTCGACCGGTGGATGCGCTCAAAGGATTCCGCGATCACCGCCTTGACGCCCAAAAGGGCCGTGCCCTTGGCCGCCCAGTCGCGCGACGATCCCGCCCCATATTGTTCGCCGCCAAAGATCACCAAAGGCGTGCCCGCAGCCTGATAGGCCATCGCCGCGTCATAGATCGAGGTCTGCGCGCCATCGGGGCCTTTGGTATAGCCGCCCTCGACACCTTCCAGCATTTCGTTCTTGATCCGGATGTTGGCAAAGGTGCCGCGCATCATCACCTCGTGATTGCCGCGCCGCGATCCGTACGAGTTGAATTCGCGCACCGGCACCTGACGTTCGATCAGATATTGCCCGGCCGGGGTGGTGTCCTTGAACGATCCGGCGGGGGAAATATGGTCGGTGGTGATCATATCGCCAAGAATGGCCAGCACCTTGGCGCCGTCGATGTTGGTGATCACGCCCGGCTCTTGGCCCATGCCGCGGAAATAGGGCGGGTTTTGCACATAGGTCGATGACACCGGCCAGTCATAGGTCTTGCTGTCCGTGGTTTGCACGCCCTGCCATTTTTCATCGCCTTTGAACACATCGGCGTATTTGGTCTGGAACGCCTCGCGGGTGACGGTGGCCTCGACCAGCTCTGCGACCTCTTGGCTGCTGGGCCAGATGTCGCTCAGGTAAACGTCGTTGCCGTCCTTGTCCTGCCCGATGGCGTCGCTGGCCAGGTTGATGTCCAATGTGCCGGCCAGGGCATAGGCCACCACCAGCGGCGGAGAGGCCAGGTAATTGGCGCGCACGTCCGGGCTGATCCGGCCTTCAAAGTTGCGGTTGCCCGACAGGACCGATGTTGCCACCAGATCGCCGCCCGCAATCGCGTCCGAGATTTCCTTTTGGATCGGGCCCGAGTTGCCGATGCAGGTGGTGCAGCCATAGCCCACAAGGTTGAACCCGATGGCATCCAGATCCTCTTGCAGATCGGCCGCCTCAAGATAGGCGGATACCACCTGTGATCCCGGTGCCAGCGAGGTCTTGACCCATGGTTTGCGCGTCAGGCCAAGCGCGCGCGCCTTGCGGGCGACCAGGCCTGCGCCAATCATCACATAGGGGTTGGATGTATTGGTGCACGAGGTGATGGAGGCAATCACGACCTTGCCGCTTTCCATGGTGTAATCTTCGCCCTCGACGGGCACCTCTTTGCCCATGGGGCGCTTGAAGGTGTTTTCCATTTCCTTGCGGAAGGCGGTCTGCCCCTCGGTCAGGGCGACATAGTCCTGCGGGCGTTTGGGGCCCGAGATCGCCGGAACGATCGTGCCCATGTCCAGATGCAGCGTGTCGGTATAGATCGGCGCATAGGACGCATCGCGCCAAAAGCCGTTTTCCTTGGCATAGGCTTCGACCAGGGCAATCCGGTCTTCGTCGCGGCCGGTGTTGCGCAGATACCGCAGGGTTTCCCCGTCAATCGGGAAGAACCCGCAGGTGGCCCCGTATTCGGGCGCCATATTGGCGATGGTGGCGCGATCGGCCAGCGGCAGGCGATCAAGGCCCTCGCCATAGAATTCCACGAATTTGCCGACAACGCCCTTGGCGCGCAGCATTTCAACGACCTTCAGAACCAGATCGGTGCCGGTGGTGCCTTCCATCATCGAGCCGGTCAGCTCAAAGCCGATCACCTCGGGGATCAGCATGGAAATCGGCTGGCCCAGCATCGCGGCCTCGGCCTCGATCCCGCCAACGCCCCAGCCCAGAACCGCCGCGCCATTCACCATGGTGGTGTGGCTGTCGGTGCCGACCAGCGTATCGGGATAGGCGACTTGCGCGCCGTTTTGGTCGGTGTCGGTCCAGACGGTTTGCGACAGGTATTCCAGGTTGACCTGGTGGCAGATGCCGGTTCCGGGGGGAACCACGCGGAAATTGTCAAACGCCTTTTGACCCCATTTCAGAAAGGTATAGCGTTCCATGTTGCGTTCATATTCGCGGTCCACGTTCATCTGAAACGCGCGCGGGTTGCCAAATTCGTCGATCATCACCGAATGGTCGATAACCAGATCCACAGGGTTCAGCGGGTTGATCTTGTCCGCGTTGCCACCCAGCGAAATGATCGCATCGCGCATCGCCGCCAGATCGACAACGGCCGGAACGCCGGTGAAATCCTGAAGCAGCACACGCGCCGGGCGATAGGCGATTTCGCGCGGGTTCTTGCCGCCTTTGGCGCCCCATTCCGCAAAGGCGCGGATATCGTCCACGGTGACAGTCTTGCCATCTTCAAAGCGCAGCATGTTTTCCAGAACCACTTTCAGCGCCGCCGGCAGGTTGGAAAAATCCCCAAGCCCCGCAGCCTGCGCCGCCGGAATGGAATAATAATCTATGCTTTGCGCGCCAACGCTGAGTGTTTTGCGCGTTTTTGATGTATCGTGTCCAACTGTGATGGGCATGTGAAATCCTTGTGGTTGGAGTGGCAAAAAAGAGGCTTGGCAGTTCCATGCCTCAGGAAACTTGGCGGATCAACTGCTATTTCCATGGTTTCTGCATTTTTGTATACCATTGTGCACCGAAAATATCCAGCCGGGTGTTTTTTGTCTCAAGAAAGCTTGATTGGTCATTCCAAATCCCTGCCTTTAGGGGTGATATACCCCTTTTATGGAACCAGTTTGGGAATCATATGAAACGTCTCATGCTTGGCTTGATCGCCTGGGCGGTGCTGAACGGGCCGGTATCGGCGCAGGGCGCCCCCGTGGTGGTCGAGCTTTATACATCGCAAGGCTGTTCGTCCTGCCCGCCCGCTGATGCCATGCTGCACGATCTGGCCCAGCTTGACGGGGTGATCGCCTTGGCGCTGCATGTGGATTACTGGGACTATATCGGATGGAAGGATGAATTCGCCGATCCGGCCCATGCCAAACGCCAGCGCAGCTATGCGGCGGTGGCGGGGCGGCGGTCGGTTTATACCCCCCAGATGATTATCAACGGCACCAGCGATATCGTCGGGGGCCGCAAGGCCGAGGTGCTGGATGTGATCGCGCGCCACGCGGCGGTGCCACCGATGGTGCATTTGGATGTGCAGCGTGCCGGGGATGTTCTGACGATCAAGGCGCGGTTGCGCGGACCGGCGCCCGGCCCGATGGTGGTTCAGATGTTGCGCTTTCAGCCGATGCGTAAATCCCGCATCACTCGCGGTGAAAATGCGGGGAAACTGCTTGAATACGCCAATATCGTGCAGGATTTGCGCATCTTGACCGGCTGGGACGGGCATGACGCCTTTACCTTTGATACGGAAATCACCGGCGATTTGCCGGCGGTGGTGTTGATACAAGGGGCGCGGATGGGGCCGATTTTTGCCGCACAGGTTGTGCGGTGATGGCGCGGCGCTGATCCGGTCACGGGCGCCAGCGACGGTGCACCCAGAACCATTGACCGGGGTCGGCCTTGATCCGCGCCGCCAGGCTGTCGCTTAGGGCCTGGGTCATGGTTCTTGCATCTGTATGTGGCACCGGCGCCTCAAGCACCAAATCAAATGACAACCCATCCGCCCTGCGCAGGCCATAAAACGGGATCAGCTCTGCACCATATCGCAGGGCCAGATCCGCAGCCGAGGTGGCAGTATTGGCCGGCTGACCCAGAAAATCAAAGCTGGGCGCGCCAAAGACATGTTGGTCGAACAGCAAAACCAATTGGCCGCCGCTGCGCAAGTGCCGCACAAAGCCGGCGGTGCCCCGGCGCCCCTGGGCAAATACCGGCCCGCCAAAGGCCTGCATGGTCTTGACGTAATGGGCGTTGAAAAAGGGGTTGGCCATCTCGCGGTAAAGCCCGCCGACATCGAAACCCTGGGCGGCCAATGCGGCGCGCACCGCTTCGTAATTCCCATAGTGACCTGTGACTAAGATCACCGGCTTTTTGCTTTGCGCCGCTTGGCGCAGGGCCTGAACCCCCTTGCCTTGCAGCGGGGTGTTCCCAAGGCGTGCGGCAAAGGTCTGGCCGGAATAGTTTTCGATAAAGGTGCGCCCGGCGTTGTTCAGACAGGCCGCCGCGATGGCATTGATTTGTGCCTTGGGCAGGCCCGGCCAAATCAGCCGCAGATGGGCGCGGGCGCGGGTTTGGTATCCGGCCAGTGGCCCGATGATCCGCTGCATCACCCAGCCGATGAACCGCACACGCATTGCATAGGGCAACAAAAGCGCCAGCCCGATCAGGCCGACGATCACCAGATTGCTTAGGTAATGGCCCAGACGACGGCTTAGCCGGTAAAGGGGGGTGGGCATCGCGCGGACCTTTGCGTTGCGGCTGGGCCCGCGAGGCGGGCTTGGGGCGGATCATTCCCGCGCAGACATAAAGCCCGGCCCCCATGATCACAAGGCCCTGCAATTCATCTGGCAACCCATCGGCCCGGTCCGGCGGCGGCCTAGGCCACGTTGGACAGCCCCTCGATCTGCGGCGTCAGCCCCAATGCGGTGCACACCCGCCGGGTCAACCGCGCGTTGTTCAGCGTATAGAAATGCAAACTGTCCACGCCTTCGTCGATCAGGGTGCTGCACAATTCGCTGCACAACGCCTCGGCCAGCAGATCGTGGCGATCGTCGCGGGTTGCGGCGGCAAAGGCCTGATCCAGCCATTGTGGCACGCTTGCCCCGCAGCGCAGCGCCGTGGCGCGGCATTTCTGCCAATGGGTGATGGGCAGGATGCCCGGCGTGATCGGCGCGGTGATCCCGGCCTTGGCGCAGGCATCACGAAACCGCAAAAAGGTGTCGGCCTCGAAAAAGAACTGGGTTATTGCCTCGGTTGCGCCGGCGTCGATCTTGGCTTTGAGCCAATCAATATTGGCCGCACCGTTGGCTGCGTCGGGATGGCTTTCGGGATAGGCGCCGACACGAATGTCAAACCTTGCGGTTTTGGCCAGCGCCTCAATCAATGCGATGCTGTTGTCAAAACCGTCTGGATGCGGGGCAAAGGCGCCCTGACCGTGCAACGGATCACCGCGCAGGGCGACGATGTTGCGGATCCCGGCCTGGGCAAAGCTTTGGGCGGTGGCAAGGGTTTGGGCCTTGCTGGCGCCGACACAGGTTAAATGGGCGGCCACCGGCAGGCCTGATGCGCGGTGCAAGGCCAGCGCGGCGTCCTGGGTCAGGTCGCGCGTGGTGCCGCCGGCGCCATATGTAACCGAGAAGAACCGCGGATTGAGCGGCGCCAGCGCCTGGGCCGTTGCCGCCAGCTTGAACGCGGCATCAATAGAGCGGGGCGGAAAAACTTCGAATGAAACGGCGGGCAATGGCATGATCATATTTCCTTGTTGATTTTCCTTCTTGTGTCACAAAGCATAAAGTGAAACAAATTCATAAAATTCATCTTCAACATGAGGATTGCTTGATTGCATATCGAATTTCGCCATTTACGCACCATTCAGGCCATTCATTTGGCAGGCGGGCTGGCCCGCGCCGCCGAGCAGTTGCACATTACCCAGTCAGCGCTGAGCCATCAGATCAAAGGGCTGGAGGATCAGGCCGGGGTTGAGCTTTTTGTGCGGCGCTCCAAACCGCTGAAGCTGTCGCCGGCCGGGCTGCGGTTGCTGGCGCTGGCGCAGCAGGTCCTGCCGCAGGTCGAAGCCTTGCAGGACGAATTTTCGGGTCTGCGGGCCGGCAGCCATGGCCGCATGCATATCGCGATTGAATGCCACGCCTGTTTTGAATGGCTGTTCCCGGTGCTGGAGCGGTTTCGCCAAGCCTGGCCGGATGTGGATGTGGACATTCGACCGGGCCTGGCCTTTGAGGCCCTGCCGGCCTTGCTGAGGGAAGAGGTCGATCTGGTGGTGTCGTCGGACCCCGAGGACCTGCCGGGGGTGACATTTGTTGAGCTGTTTGATTATGCCCCGGTTTTTGTCGCGGCGCAAAACCATCCGCTGGCCGCCAAACCCTTTATCGAGGCGGCGGATTTTCGCGCCGAGACGTTGATTACCTATCCGGTGGAGCGCAGCCGTCTGGATGTGTTTTCGCAACTGTTGATCCCGAACAAGGTGGAACCGGCCGCCATTCGGCAGGTGGAACTGACGGCGGTGATCTTGCTTTTGGTGGCGTCAAATCGCGGGGTGTCGGTGTTGCCCGATTGGGTGGTGCGCGAGGTCAAATACAGCTCAGATTATGTCACCCGCCCGCTGACCAAGGCCGGGATTACCCGGCGGCTTTATGCGGCGGTGCGCGAGGACGACAGGGGCAAGCCGTTCATGGAGAGTTTGTTGCAATTGGCCGGGCAAGAGGCGCGCAAGCTTCAGGCGCAATGACGCGCGGGGCCGCAGGCGGCAGCGATGGGCGCGGGGGCGGGGCCTCCGGCGGGGATATTTAAGAACAAAAGAAAGGGTTCAGGGCGCGCGCCGTGCCGCGCGGCCACCGCGCCGTTTGGTCAGGGTGCTGCGCCGGCCGGGCAAATCCTGGATGATGGTGCGGCGTGCCTCGGGGGTGAGTTTTGACCAGGTGGTGATTTCGTCAATCGACCGCAGGCAGCCGGTGCACAGGCGTGCGGCCGGGTGGATCACGCAGATTTTGATGCAGGGGCTGTCGATTTCGTCGCGCACCCAGATGTCTTCGGTCATGCCTGTGTTCCTATTGATTGCGGTTTATGACGGCCAGCCGGTCGAGCGCCCCTTGCAGGATATACCCGGCGGCGACGTGGTCGATCACCTGGGCGCGACGTTTTCGTGACGTATCCGCCTCGAGCAGGGCGCGTTCTGCTGCGACGGTGCTGAGGCGTTCGTCCCAGAAGGTGATCGGGGTTTGCGCAAAGGCGGGCAGGCGCAGCAGGTTGCGAGCGAAGGCGCGGGTGGATTGGCAGCGCGGGCCTTCGCTGCCGTCCATGTTGCGGGGCAGGCCGAGGATCAGCCCGCCGATGCTGCGGTCCTGGACGATTTTGGCCAAGGCGTCGGCATCGAGCGAGAATTTGCGCCGGCGGATGGTTTCAAGCGGGGTGGCGATGCTGAGCCAGGTGTCGCTGACGGCGACGCCGATGGTTTTGTCGCCAAGGTCAAGGCCGGCCAGGGCCTGAAATCGGGGCAAGGCGGCTGAGAGCTGTTCGAGATCGTCGTAGATCATTCGCCAAGGCCCGCCTGCTGTGCGGCCTGGGACAAGATGGCTTGGGCCTGGGCGTCGTCTTTGAAGGCCTGTTGCGCGTCGGTCAGCACGGCTTGGGCCTCGGGGAGGCGGTTCAGCACCGCCAGCGCGGTGATCAGCTGGGCCCATTTTTGCACCGGGCCACCCCGATCCGAGAGTTCGTCCGACAGGCCGCGCACCATGGCATTGATCATGGCGCTGCGATCGCTGGCGCTTAGATCTTGTGCGGCGGCGATATCGCTGGCGTCCGGGCCTTTGGTCGGGGGGGTATACTCTGCCCCGGCCAGCGCGGCGATCTGTTCTATCTGGGCGCGAATCGGGGCCACCCAGACATCGGTTTCGGCGCTGCTGCGCAGGAGGGTGTTCCAGATGCGAAAGGCCATATCGGGGCGGCCGGTCTGGGCCATCATCAGCCCCATATAATAGCGTGCGGTGCCGTTGTTTTGGTCAAGGGCCAGCGCGCGGGTCAGGATGTCTTCGGCCTGGGGCGAAACCAGACCGCCGGCGGCGATCACCATCATATCGGCCTGGTTGACCAGATCGGCGGGGGTCGCGGCGTCGCCCTTGATACGCGTGATCTGGGCCAGGGCGCGGGCGGCGGCGGCATAATTGCCAAGGTTTGCTTCGTTTCGGGCGAGGAGTTCATGGCCTTGCAGATCATCGGGGCGGGATTGGACCGCTTGGCGCAGCTGATCCACAAGCGCCTGATATTCAGGGCTGGGCGTGGCGGGGGCCGCCGCGGGCAGCGCCGCCTCAAGGGCGCTTTGCGAGGGGCGGCTTGCGCGGCGTTCCTGGGCCTGTGCCTTGCGCGCGGCCAGCGGCTGATCGGCATAGCCGGGCGCCCCCATCTGTTGATAAAGCCCAACGGCCAGCACCAGAAGTATGGCGGCCACCGCCGCACCAATCAGCCCTGCCCGCTGCGGTGACAGGGCGACCTGTGGGCGGGGGCTGGCGGCATCGGCGGCCAAAAGGCGCCGCGAAATTTCAAGGCGCAGGCGCTCGGCCTCGGCCGGCGAGATCAGCTTGCGGGCGATGTCGCGTTCGGTGTCGCGCAACTGGGCGCGGTATACATTCACATCATGGGCCGGGCGCGGGCCGTCATCGCGGGCGTGCCGCAGGGCCTTTGCCAGCACCCAAGCCACACAGAGCGTCAACCCCAGGGCGATTATCCAAAACGTCATGGTCTTTCCTTTTGTTGCCAACAGATGTAGCGGTGGCGGCGCTGGCGCAAAAGGGTCAAATCGCCGCTGATGCTGAAGAAATGGATCAATTGCGACATCTGTCGCAAAAGCAGTGATTTATGTCGCGCTGAGTATCCTCTTTTTCGGTATGGGGCGCAGAAGAGGCTTAGCCACTGCGTGTTCACGAATCCATTCCGGGGTGCCGATATGAAACGATATTCTGCTTTTGCCGTTGCCCGAGAGGCAGCCCGATTTCACACGGGATGGGAGCGCGCCTGGCGCAACCCGGCCCCCAAATCCAGATACGATGTGATAATCATCGGTGCAGGCGGGCATGGATTGGCCACGGCCTATTACCTGGGCAAGAATTTCGGCATCAAGAATGTCGCGATTATTGAAAAGGGCTGGCTCGGGGGCGGGAACACCGGGCGGAACACCACGATTATCCGGTCCAATTATTTGCAAGATCCGTCCGCGGCGCTTTATGAAAAATCGCGCAGCCTGTTTGAGACGATGTCCCAGGATCTGAACTATAACGTGATGTTCAGCCCGCGCGGGGTGATCATGTTGGCCCAAACCCAGCACGAGGTGCGCGGCTATCAGCGCACCGCCCATGCCAATGCCCTGCAAGGGGTCAAAACCGAATTCATCAACCCGCAGCGGGTCAAGGAACTGGTGCCGATCATCAATCTGGATGGGCCGCGCTATCCGGTTCTGGGCGGTCTGTGGCAGGCGCGCGGCGGATCGGCGCGCCATGACGCGGTGGCCTGGGGCTATGCGCGGGCCTGTTCCGACATGGGCATGGATGTGATCCAGCAGTGCGAAGTCACGGCCGTGCGCCGCGATGGCGGCAAGGTTGTCGGTGTCAGCACCACCAAGGGCGACATTGATTGTGACAAGCTGGGCATCGTGGTGGCGGGAAATTCCGGCCATGTGGCCGGGATGGCCGGTTTCCGTCTGCCGATCGAATCCGTGGCGCTTCAGGCGCTGGTGTCAGAGCCGATCAAACCCTGCATGGACGTGGTGGTGATGGCCAACACGGTGCATGGCTACATGAGCCAGTCCGACAAGGGCGAGATGGTGATCGGCGGCGGCACCGATGGGTATAACAACTATACCCAGCGCGGCAGTTTCCATCATATCGAGGAAACCGTGCGCGCCCTTGTTGAAACCTTTCCGATGGTGTCGCGCCTGAAAATGCTGCGCCAGTGGGGCGGGATCGTCGATATCACCGGGGATCGGTCGCCGATCCTGTCCAAGACGCCGGTCGAAAACGTCTTTATCAACTGTGGTTGGGGCACGGGCGGCTTTAAGGCGACGCCCGGTTCGGGCTGGGCCATGGCGGAATTGATGGCCAAGGGGCACGGGCCTTTGACCGATGCCTTTGGGATGGAACGCTTCCGCGAGGGTCGGTTCATCGACGAAAGCGTTGCGGCCGGGGTGGCGCACTGATGGCCCATATGACCCCCCCGCTTTTCCCAGCCCAACCCAAGTCACAATCCGCCCGGCGCGCGGAGCAACCCAAAGGAGCACACCCATGTTGATTTTGACTTGCCCCATGTGCGGTGTGACCGCCGAGGAAACAGAATTCCATGGCGGCGGCGAAGCGCATCTGAAACGCTTTGGCCCCGGATCATCCGAGGATGAATTCGAAGGCTATCTGTTCATGCGCGAAAACCCCAAGGGCGTGCATTTTGAACGCTGGCGCCATGCCAATGGCTGCGGCAAGTGGTTCCATGCTGCGCGGTGCACCACCACGCTTGAGGTGTTTGGCACCTATGCGGCCCAAACCTATGAGCCACCCGCCGAGATCAAGGCGGTGATTTCCGACAAGCGGCCCGGCTGGCGCTGGAGAGAACATTCATGATCGCCGCCGCTTTCCCAATGTTAACCTCGCATCGAGGGTTCTGATATGAGCACACGTCTTGCTACTGGTGGTCGCTTGCTGACCAAAGATAAACCTGTCACTTTCCGCTTTAACGGCAAACAATTGCGCGGCTATGAAGGTGATACGCTGGCCTCGGCTTTGCTGGCCAATGACCAGATGTTGGTTGGCCGATCGTTCAAATACCACCGTCCGCGCGGCATCGTTGCCTCGGGCGCGGAAGAACCCAATGGGTTGGTCAATATGGGCGACGAGGGCAAATTCGAACCCAACCAGCGCGTAACCACCACCGAACTGTTTGACGGGCTAAGCGCGACAAGCCAAAACCACTGGCCCAGCCTTGAATTCGACGTGGGCGTGATCAACAAATATATGTCGCGCTTTATGCCGGCTGGGTTTTATTACAAAACCTTCATGTATCCGCGCGCCTTCTGGAAACATGTATACGAGCCGTTCATCCGTCAGGCCGCCGGTCTGGGCAAGGCGCCCAAGGCGCGCGATGTCGATACATATGAGCATTATCATGCCTTTTGCGATGTGCTGGTCATTGGCGGCGGTGTTGCCGGCCTGCTGGCGGCAAAAACGGCGGCGCAATCTGGCGCCAAGGTGATGCTGATCGAACAGACCGCCCATTGGGGTGGACGTGCCCCGGTTGATGGCGGCACCGTTGACGGCGATCCGGTCGAAGACTTTGTTGAAAAAACCGTGGCCGAGCTGGCGTCGATGGAAAATGTCACGCTGCGCAACCGCACCATGGGGGCCGGGGTTTACGACCACGGTTATGTGCTGGGCTATGAGCGTCTGACAGATCACGCGCCCGAGGCCGCAGGACCGCGCCACCGTTTGTGGCGGGTGCGGGCCGGGCATATCATCACCGCGACGGGGGCCATTGAACGGCCGCTGTCCTTTGCGGGCAATGATATTCCGGGGGTCATGTTGGCGTCAGCCGTGCGCGACTATGTGGCCAATTGGGGCGTGTCGATTGGCGACCGCACGGTGATCGTCACCAACAATGATGATGCGTATCTGACCGCCTTTGCGTTGAAATTTGCCGGTCTTGAGGTGCCCGCAATCGTCGATGCCCGCCCCGCGGGCGATGAAAGCCCGGCGATGGCGCAGGCCAAGGCGCTGGGCCTGCGGGTGCTGCATGGCCACGGCATCGCCAAGGTCAAGGGCAACAAGCGCGTCACCGGCGTTGCCATCTGTGCCCAGGCCGGCGAAGGCGCCGTGCTTGAGGAAATCACCTGTGATGCGGTGGCTATGTCGGGCGGCTGGTCGCCGGTTGTTCACCTGTGGTCCCATTGCGGCGGCAAGCTGGCCTGGGATGACGCCCAGGCGTTCTTTAAACCTGATCGCGACAAGGCGCCAACCGGTGCGGATGGCGCCGGCTTTGTCACGGCGGCGGGCGCGGCCAGTGGCGCGTTGATCCTGTCTGATGCGTTGGGCGATGCCCATGCAGCCGGTCAGGCCGCAGCCAAGGCGGCGGGATTTACTGCGCGCAAAACCAAGGCCCCCAAGGGCGAAACCCCGGCCGAGGCACCGATGCTGCCGGTGTGGATGATGCCGCAGGGCGCCAGCGCCCCGCTGCGCGCCAAGGCGTGGCTGGATTACCAGAACGATGTCAAGGTGTCTGACGTGCAGCTGGCTGCGCGCGAAGGGTTTGAGAGCGTCGAACACGCCAAGCGCTATACCACGTTGGGCATGGCGACAGATCAAGGAAAGCTTAGCAATATCAACGGTCTTGCGACGCTTGCCGGGGCATTGGATACGCCTATCCCGCAGGTCGGCACCACCACATTCCGCCCGCCCTATACGCCCATTTCCATGGGCGCGATCGGCGGCGAGGCCCGCGCCGAGGTGTTTCAGCCCATTCGCCGCACACCGATGCACGATTGGCATGACACCAACGGCGCGGATTGGGAACCTGTCGGCCATTGGCGGCGTCCCTATGCCTTTGTGCGCGATGGCGAAAGCACCCATGACGCGGTCATGCGTGAGGTGGTGAACACCCGCCAGAACCTGGGGCTGCTCGATGCGTCAACCCTGGGCAAGCTGGTCGTCAAGGGACCAGACGCCGGTAAATTTCTCGACATGCTCTATACCAATATGATGAGCACCCTAAAGCCGGGAAAATGCCGCTATGGGCTGATGTGTTCCGAAAACGGGTTCTTGATTGACGACGGCGTTGTGGCGCGGATCGACGAGGATACATTCCTGTGTCACACCACCACCGGCGGCGCCGAGCGCATTCACGGCCATATGGAAGAATGGCTGCAAACCGAATGGTGGGATTGGAAGGTCTATGTCGCCAATGTGACCGAGCAATATGCACAGGTTGCCGTTGTCGGCCCGAACGCCCGCAAGGTTCTGGAAAAGCTGGGCGGCATGGATGTCTCGAAAGAGGCGCTTGGCTTCATGGAATGGGCCGATGGCGAAATCGGCGGGTTCAAGGCGCGGGTTTACCGGATTTCATTCTCGGGCGAGCTGTCTTACGAAATCGCCGTGGACGCGGGGCAGGGCCAGGCGTTTTGGGATGCCCTGATGGCTGCGGGTGCAGAATTTGGCGCCATGCCTTATGGCACGGAATGCCTGCATATTCTGCGCGCCGAAAAAGGCTTTATCATGATCGGGGATGAAACGGACGGCACCATCATTCCCCAGGATCTGGGCCTGAACTGGGCGATTTCCAAGAAAAAAGAGGATTATCTGGGCAAACGCGCGCAGGCGCGTTCGCATATGACCGATCCTGAGCGGTGGAAGCTGGTCGGGCTTGAGACGGTGGATGGATCGACCCTGCCTGATGGCGCTTATGCGGCGGGCGAGGGGGTCAATGCCAACGGTCAGCGCAATGTGATTGGGCGGGTAACATCGACCTATCATTCGCCGACGCTGGGCCGCGGCATTGCCATGGGCCTTGTCCTGCATGGACCCGACCGCATGGGCGAGGTCATAAGCTTTCCCGGCACCGACGGCAAAACCTATGAGGCGCGGATTGTCGATCCGGTCTTCTATGACAAAGAAGGGGAAAAGCAAAATGTCTGAGCAAGCAACACTGTCGCAGACAGCTTTGGGCGGCGCGCGTTATGATGCGGGGATTGCCACGATTGTCGAAGCCCCCCTGCAAGGGATGATCACCCTGCGCGGTGATTTGGCCAGCGCCAAGGTCAAGAACGCCGCCACCGGGGTGGCCGGGGTGGACATGCCCGGTCAGCGCCAGGTCAATTGTGTTGAACAAAGCGGCATCGCCTGGATGTCGCCGGATGAATTGCTGGTGCTGTGCCCCTATGCGGATGTGGCCGCGAATATGGCAAAGATGCAAAAGACGCTGGGCAAGGGCCATGCGTTGGCGGTGAATGTGTCGGATGCCCGCGCCATGTTCCACCTTGGCGGAACCCATGCGCGCGATGTGATGGCAAAATTGGCGCCGGTGGATCTGCGGCGCGATCAATTCACCCCCGGCATGATCCGGCGCACCCGGATGGCACAGGTGGCCGCAGCCTTTTGGGTTGATGGCGATGACCGCTTCAGCATCATCTGTTTCCGCAGCCAGGCGCAATATGTCTTTGACCTGCTCAAGATCGCCGCTCAGCCCGGATCCGAGGTGGGGCATATCTGATCGCCTCTGATCTTGTCTGCATCGCAAGGCGCAGCCTGCCATCCCGGCAGGCTGCTTTTGTTTGGGCGGTTCGTTGGCCCCGGTGGCTGACCACGGTCCGCCGGCCCTGATGCAAAAAATCCGCCGATATGGGCGCTTGCCCCTTGAAGTTCATGGCCGATGCGCTTCATGTGAGGCATACCCAACTTAATTCGAAAAGGGGCCCAAAATGGCTTTTGAACTTCCTGATCTTCCCTATGCCCATGACGCATTGGCGGCAAAAGGCATGTCCGCCGAGACCTTGGAATATCACCACGATCTGCATCACAATGCCTATGTCACCAATGGCAATGCGGCGATCAAGGGCACCGAATGGGATGGCAAAAGCCTGGAAGAGATCATCACCGGCACCTATAACCCCACAGCCGTTGCGCAAAACGGAATTTTCAACAACATCAGCCAGTTGTGGAACCACAACCAGTTTTGGGAAATGATGGGCCCCGGCGCAAGCGCCATGCCCGGCGAATTGGAAAAGGCACTGGTGGAAAGCTTTGGGTCGGTTGATCAGTTCAAGGCCGATTTTTCGGCGGCCGGCGCCGGTCAGTTCGGGTCAGGCTGGGCTTGGCTGGTCAAGGACAAAGACGGCAGCCTGAAAGTGACCAAAACGGAAAACGGCGTGAACCCGCTGTGCTTTGGTCAAACGGCGCTGTTGGGCTGTGATGTGTGGGAACATTCCTATTATATCGATTTCCGCAACAAACGCCCGGCCTATCTGACCAATTTCCTGGACAACCTGGTCAATTGGGAAAACGTCGCGTCGCGGATGTAAACGCCGCCCAACGTTGAACGCGCTGCGCCCTGCCGGAATTTGGCGGGGCGTTTTGCGTATTAGGGCTTGGCCTTGGCATGGGCTTGCGTCACAAGCTTGGCAGACCCCCTGCAAAGGCCAAACTTATGCTGTCCGATCAAGCCAAAGGCGTTGCCGCCACCCTTGCTGCGGCATCCATTTGGGGGCTTTCGACGCTTTTTTACAAAGAACTGGCCGGGGTGCCACCGCTTGAGGTGCTGTCGCATCGCACCGTTTGGTCTTTGGCGTTCTTTCTGTTGGTTTTGGCCTATCAGCGACGCCTGGGGGATGTGCGGCGGGCCTTTGCCGCCCCGCGCAACATGGTGGTGATCTTTTTGGCATCGGTGATGATCGCGGCCAATTGGTTTGTGTTCATCTGGGCGATTCAGATCGGCCGCGCCACGCAAAGCTCGCTTGGGTATTACATCTTTCCGTTGGTTGCGGTGTTTTTGGGGCGGATATTCTTTGCCGAACGCCTTAGCCGCGCGCAATGGGCGGCGGTCGGTTTGGCGGCGCTGGCGGTCAGCGTCTTGACCTTTGGTCTGGGGCAGGCGCCTTGGATCGCCCTGTTGTTGGCGGTGACCTTTGGTCTTTATGGGTTGTTCAAAAAACAGCTTGAGCTGGGCCCGGTGGTTTCCGTCACCGCCGAGGTCTTGCTGATTTCGCCGGTCGCGGTCTTGCTGTTGTGGCAAAGCCATGCCGGCGGGCAGTCAAGCTTTGGCAGCGATATGTGGCACAGCGCCTTGCTGGTTTTGTCCGGGCCGCTGACCGCCATGCCCCTGATTTTGTTCAGCTTTGCCGCCAAACGTCTGACCATGGCCACCTGCGGGCTGTTGCTTTATCTGAACCCGACCATTCAATTCGCCGTTGCGGTCTTTGTCTTTGGCGAAGCCTTCGGAGGCTGGCACTTTCTGGCCTTTGCGATGATCTGGACGGCGCTTGCGATTTATTCTGCGTCGGCGCTGGGGCGTGAAAAGGCCCGCCGCAAAGCGTTAAGCGCACATCCGGCATCGGGCACGATCGTATAATAATCCAGCAAGCTGGCGTCGGCAAAGCCTTGGGCGACAACATGCTCCAGCATGGTCAGCAGCGGATCCCAAAAGCCATGGGTGTTAACGATGATCACCGGCTTTTCATGCAGGCCCAGTTGCCGCCATGTCAGAACTTCGAACAGCTCGTCCAGGGATCCGGCGCCGCCGGGCAGAACGATCACCGCATCGCTGTTCATGAACATGACTTTTTTACGTTCGTGCATGGTTTCGGTGACAATGTATTGGGTCAGATCGGTCTTGCCGACCTCCCAATCGACCAAATGCTGGGGAATCACCCCAAAGGTGGTGCCCCCGGCGGCCTGGGCGGCGCGCGCCACGGTGCCCATCAATCCCACATCCCCGGCGCCATAAACCAACCGCCAGTTGTTTTGCGCCAGCAAATCGCCCAAATCTTGTGCGGTTTTCTTGAACGCCGGGTCGTTCCCAAAGCGCGAGCCGCAATAAACACAGACAGATTTTTCAAACATTTCAGGGCTCCGGCTTGGGAATTATGCTTTTGGAAAGCTTGGGTTTTGACCCCTGATAGCGCGCTTGCTATATGGGCTCAATGTTTCCCGCCAAATGCGGGTCGTTTTGGGACGGGAAGGTCACGATGAACAAGGAAAACACAGCCGCCGGTTCGGGCCGCATGTGGTGGATCGCTGCTGGGGCGGCCGGGTTGCTGGCGTTTGGCGGGGTCATGACCCTGCGGGCCCCAGCGCCAGAGCAAACCGCACAGACCGATACCGCCCCCCAGACACAGCCACAGGCCCCCGCCGCCGCCACGCCTGATGCCAAGCCCGCGCCAGCGGCAAAGCCCCAGGCAAACGCCGAGCCCCAGGCCAAAGCGCAAGATGAAGCCAGCCCCGAACCGGCCGCCCCGATTGTTATCCCCAGCATCGACGAGGTGCGCTTGGAAGATGACGGTCTGGTGGTGATCGCCGGGCGCGGCGCGGTGGGTGCGCAGATTGCGGTGTTGCTGGACCAGGTCGAAATCGCCAGTGCCATTGTTGATGACAGCGGCGCCTTTGCGGCGATCGCCTTTCTTGAGCCAAGCGCCGACCCGCGTGTGCTGAGCATCCGCCAAACCCACGCCGGCGCGCAGCAGCTTTCTGCCGCGGATGTGATCTTGGCGCCGCTTGATGTGGCGCCGACCGATGTGGCGACTGCGGATGCCGCGTCGACCAAGGCGGCGACAGCTGATGTGTCGCCCTCTGATCTGGCCCAGGCAGAAGCGGCGCCGGCCACCCCGGTCCAGGAAACGCCCGCGCCCAAGGCGGAACAAACCCCGGCAGCACCCGCGCCGGCCCCCATGCCTGCGCCAGTCGAAACCGCCCAAGTTGCGCCCGCCGCGCCTGCGGCCCAGCCGCAATCCCAAGGCACGCAAACCCAAGCCGCCGCCGCGCCGCAGAACGCGCCGACTGAAGCCGCCCAAGATATGACCGCCTCGGCCGACGCTGATGACGACACAGCGGCTGACAAGCCCGAGAAAGATCAGCCCGCGCAAACCGAAAACGCCGCCACTTTGCCAGATGCAGGCGTGCAAACCACCGCAAGTTCCGACCCAGCGGAACCCCAGCCATCTGCGTCCGGGCAATCACAATCCACCGTCTCTGATGCCGGGCAATCCAGCCCAAGCCAAGCCGCCCCCAGCCAAGCAGAACCTGCGCAAACGGAAGCCCGGGCGCCACGGGTTGCGGTGCTTAAATCGTCGGAAACAGGGGTTGAGCTGTTGCAAGACGATGCCGCGGTGCAGGTCATAACCTTGGACACCATCGGTTATTCCGAGGCAGGGGACGTGCGCTTGACCGGCCGTGCACAGGCTGGCACCGGCCAGGTGCGGCTGTATCTGGACAATGCCCTGGTGCAGACCCTTGCGGTGCAAGACGGCGGCAGATGGCGCGGCATTTTGCCGAATATAGCGCCGGGGGATTACATGCTGCGCGTTGATGCGGTTGATGCTGCGGGCAAAATGCTCAGCCGGATTGAAACGCCGCTGCGGCGGGAATCGCCGCAGGTTTTGGCCGAGGCCAGCGCCAAAACCAACAAACCGATCGAGGCAATTACCGTCCAGAAAGGTCATACGCTTTGGGCGATTGCCCGCGCCCGCTATGGCGATGGGCTGCTCTATGTCAAAGTGTTCGAGGCCAACAAGAACGCCATCCGTGACCCCGATTTGATCTATCCGGGGCAGGTGTTCGACCTGCCTGACTAAGACCTTGGCCAAGGGCGCGGATATTCTGTGCCTTTGGCTGGTGCATTGCGGGGCAGGGGCTTATGTAAAGCGCAGAGCAGCTTTAGGATAAGTTATGGCCCCCAATTCCGCCACGCCCCAGACCCCGCCCAGCACACAGGCCGCAGACGTGCCGGGCGATGCCCAAACCGCCGCAAAGACCGATGCAAAGACAGACAAGGCCTTTGCCCGCGCCGAGCGCAGCTCGGGGTGGCGGACGATTCGCAAGGTTATGCCCTATCTGTGGCCGGCGGATATGCCCTGGGTGCGGCGGCGCGTGACCATCGCCATGGCGCTGCTGCTTTTGGCCAAGCTGGTGTCGGTCATCACACCCATGCTGTATAAAGAAGCGGTGGACAGTCTGGCCCCCGAGGGCAGCTCGACCTTGATGCTGGGGGCGGTTGGCCTGACCGTGGCCTATGGTCTGGCGCGGCTTATGACGGTTGGGTTCCAGCAATTGCGCGATGCGGTATTCGCCCGCGTGGGGCAACGCGCCCTGCGGATGCTGGCGCTGGAAACCTTTGAACACATTCATAAATTGTCTATGCGCTATCACATCACGCGCAAAACCGGGGGGCTTAGCCGGATCATTGAACGCGGCGTCAAAGGCGTTGATTTCCTGCTGCGGTTCATGCTGTTTTCGATCGGCCCGCTGGTGCTTGAGCTGCTATTGATCGGCATTATCCTGACGGTTCTGTTTGATGCGCGCTATCTGCTGGTCGTGTCGGTGACGATTGCGCTTTATGTATGGTTTACCTTTGCCGTCACAGAATGGCGGGTCAAATTGCGCCGCCAGATGAACGATCAGGACACAGATGCCAATCAAAAGGCCATCGACAGCCTGCTGAATTTCGAAACGGTCAAATATTTCGGCGCCGAAGCCCGCGAAGCCCGCAGGTATGATGCGGCCATGGCCCAATATGAAATCGCTGCGATCAAGACCAATTATTCCCTGGCATTCCTGAACTTTGGGCAATCGCTTTTGATCACCTGCGGTTTGGTTGGTGTGATGATCCTGGCGGCGATCGGGGTTCAGGATGGCACGTTGACGGTGGGCGATTTCGTTATGGTGAACGCCTATATGCTGCAAATTACCTTGCCGTTGAACTTTTTGGGCACGGTGTATCGCGAAATCCGTCAAGCCTTGGTCGATATGGGCGAGATGTTTGAATTGCTGGGGCAACCCTCTGAGATAAAAGACGACACAGACGCCAAACCGCTGCGCGTCAGCGGCGGAGAGGTCACATTGGATAATATCCGCTTTGGCTATGATCCGGCGCGGCCGATCCTGCGGGGCATCAGTTTGACCGCCAAGCCGGGGCAAATGGTGGCGATTGTCGGATCGACGGGGTCAGGGAAATCGACCATCGGGCGGTTGTTGTTTCGGTTTTATGATGTGTCGGATGGGGCGCTGCGGATTGATGGGCAAGACGTGCGCAGGGTCACGCAATCCAGCCTGCATGCCGCCATTGGTGTGGTGCCGCAGGACACGGTGCTGTTCAACGACACGATCCGTTACAATATCGCCTATGGGCGCGATGGCGCCACCCAGAGCGAGATCGAAGCCGCAGCAAAAGCCGCGCAAATTCACAGCTTTATCGAAAGCCTGCCCGAAGGGTATGACACCCAGGTCGGAGAGCGGGGCCTTAAACTGTCGGGCGGGGAAAAGCAGCGGGTGGGGATTGCGCGCACCTTGCTGAAGGATCCGCCGATCCTGCTTTTGGACGAAGCCACCAGCGCGTTGGACAGCGAAACCGAGCAAGACATAAAAGAGGCATTGATTCAGGCCGGTCGGGGCCGCACGGTGCTGACCATTGCCCATCGTCTGTCAACCATCGCCGAGGCCGATTTGATCGTGGTGCTGGAACAGGGCGAGATCGTCGAACAGGGCACCCATGACGCGCTTTTGGCGCAATCCGGACGCTATGCTCAGCTTTGGCATCGCCAGCAATCGGAAACCGCCAGCTAGGCGTCTGGCCATGGGGTTGGCCCGCGCCGATTGGGCGCTGGCTATTCTTCTTCGACCAGCAGCAGATCGCCGTTCGCCTCCATCTCTCGGATGCGGCTGACGATCTGCGACATGGCCCCTTCGACATCGGCCGGCTTGGGCGTGCCCAATTCAGCCATTTCTTCGCGCAGTTGGTCGGCCATGCGTCCGCTCATGTTTTCCAAAATGAAATCGGCCGAGGGTTGCAGATTGTTCTGCCCGGCCCCAGCCAAAGCGACAACCAATTGTTTTTGATCAATTTCCCGAACGATACGGGCGATGTCGCGGGGGGCGATGCGTTGCGGGATATTGGCAAAGGTAAAGATGGCCTTGCGCACCAGATCGGCAAAGCCCTGATCCGTCTGCTCTAACCCCTCAAGAACATCGTCGCGGGTGACCGAGGTGGTGGAATTAAGGATCGCACCGACCCGCTGGACCGGGTCATTGTCAAAGGCGCGGATCGGCTCTGCGTCCAGCTGTGCGGCCAGCGACAGGCCAATGCGGTCGACCGCCGCCGGGGTGACGGCGCCAGTCTGCGAGACGGCATAAGTGATTTTGCGTGCTTGGGGCCCAGGCAGCAGGCCCAGCAGTTCGGCCGCCCGCGGCACCGACAGTTTGGACAACAAAACGGCCGCCACCTCGGTGCTTTCGCTTTGCAACACGGGCAACAGCTTTTGCGCGCCCATCTCGCAGAGGCGCGGCCAAGGATCGCCTTGCCGCTTGACGCCGGCCTCGTTGCGCAGGCGCGCGGCGGTTTGCGGTGAAATTCGGCCATCCAGCGCCTCTAACGCGCCGGCAATGCCGCCGGGGAAGGACAGGCCGATGCCGTCCAGCTCCTGTGCAAATTCGTCAATCACGGCGCCAAGGGTCGCGCGGTCAACAAACCGCATCGACCCCATCTGTTGGGTCAACTGCGCCTGCAAATCCTCAGGCAGGTCTTCCAGCGGGATATCGGCGCCTTCATTCAGCAGCAGCCGCACGACAATCGCCGCCTTGGCGCGCCGCGTCAGATTGGCCGGGGCGGGGGAATTAAGGTCGGGCAACCCCATCGGGGCCAAAGGCGCAAGGTCTGTCATTCCATCCCCGTTGTTCAAGGTGCCCAAGGTATAGGCCGGCAATGGTGAACAAAGATTGAACGCCTAGCTGCAATCATCCGGTCCAATCAGGCCCAGCCCGCGCAGATAAATACCGATGCCGCTTTCCAACAAATCGTCGGCGGGAAAGGGGCTGGCGCGACCGGGGGAATTGCGTGCAAACAATTCGACAACACCGTGGCTTAGCGCCCAGATATGGGCGCTGAACATCGCGGCGGGGGGGCGTTTGTCGGCCGGGATGTGCTGGCTTAGATCGGTGGCGGCCTTTTCCAACACCTGGCTGGCGCGGGCAGACACAGCCGACAGTTTCGGCGTGCGATTGACGGAAATTCCGCTTTCGAACATTGCGATATAATGGCCGGGGTATTTCCGCGCAAAGGCCAGATAGGCCCGGCCGGTGGCCTCAAAGGCGGCCAGGGCGGAAGGTTGCCCGGATTGATAGGCATATTCCATCAAATCTGCAAAAATATCATAGCCTTGGATGGCCGCCTCGGCGATCAGGTCTTCGCGGCCTTCAAAGTGGCGATAGACCGCCGCCGGGGTAACGCCTGCCTGTTTCGCCGCCTCGGACAGGGTGAACCCGGTGGGGCCTTTGGCCTCGATCAGGTCAAGCGCCGCGTCAATCAACGCTTGCCGCAGGTTCCCATGGTGATAGCCGCGTTTGGTCATCCAAGCCTTTCCACTGTCGCTGTCGGCGATGCCATCAATATGGGTCCAGCCGGCGCGATGCGCAAATATTGCCGTGCTAACGCCCGATCTGGTTCAGATCAAACGGGGTGGATTGATAGATCTGGTTGATCCAATTGCCATACAACAGATGGGCATGGCTGCGCCAGCGGTTCATCGGGGTGCGGCTTGGGTCATCATCGGGGTAATAGTTGACCGGCACATTGATTGGGCTGCCGCCGGCCACGTCCCGGTCATATTCCTGTTTAAGCGTGTCACTGTCATATTCGAAATGATTAAAAATATAGAGCGCCCGATGCGCCGGATCTTCGACCAGGCAAGGGCCGGCCACATCGCTGCCCAGCAACGTCACCAGGCCAGAGTTTTGGTCGATCTCGGGTTGGCGCATTTCGGTCCATCGTGACACGGGAATGACGCAATCGTCTGAAAACCCGCGCAAATATGGCGATGCAGGGGCCAGGTTCCGATGCCGGTAACAGCCGAAAATCTTGGCGTCCAGGATATGTTTCTTGACCCCATGAAAATGGTTGATCATCGCCATGCCGCCCCAACAGACGCCAAAGGTCGAATGAACGTGGCTTTGGGTCCAGTCCATGATTTTAACCAGCTCGGGCCAATAGGTCACATCCTCAAACGGCAGATGTTCAATCGGTGCCCCGGTGATGATCAACCCGTCGAACTTTTCCGCCTGCACCTCTTCGAAGGGGCGGTAAAAGCTTTCCATGTGTTCGGCGGCGGTGTTGCGGGTTTGATGTTCCGACATGCGGATCAGCGACAGCTCGATCTGCAAGGGGGTGGCGCCGATCAACCGGGCGAATTGGTTTTCCGTCTGGATCTTTTTGGGCATCAGATTAAGCAGACCAATCCGCAACGGGCGGATATCCTGACGGGATGCCAGCTCATCATCCAGCACCATCACGCCTTCTTTTTTCAGCAGCTCAAAAGCAGGCAAGGTGGCGGGCAATTTGATTGGCATGGGTTTGGTCCTTGGTCGTTGTCGTCAAAAGGGGCGGCGGCGGGCCACCCAGCGCTTGGTTACAAACAGTGGGCAATCAGCGCATCAAAATCTTGCGTGCAGGTCAGCGCGCTGACTTGGTCGGCGGTGATCGTCACCCCCCACCGCGCCATATCTGCATAGCGTGGCTGCCGGTGTGCCAAGGCTTTGGCATAGGCAAAGCGGATGAACTGATCGGGGTCGACCTGATCTGGGGTCGCGCCGGTCTGGGCCAGATAATCGGCCCAGCTGCGCGCCAGGAACGCCGGCTGATAGGCCATCGGCTTGGGCGCGCGGTCGAAACGGCGGATCAGCTCTTGGGTGTGGGCGTCACTGCCTTTGATCCACACCAACAGGCAATGTTTCGACAGTTCGGTCAAAAGCGGGTCGTTGGGATCGCTTGGATCGACCCACTCGCAGATGGATCCGCCGGTGTCACAGATAAAATGCGGATAGCCATAAAGCCGCTGCGCGCGTTGCAGAAAATAGGCGGTGTCATTCAGCGCGGCGATTTCGGCTTTGCGGAACTGATCCTGACGCCGGGTGTATTCGTCCATATCAAGCCCGCCCAGCGCCGGGTTTCCGGGCTTGCCCAGATAACTGGCCACCGGGGACAGGTTTTCAAACGTGATGTTTGAGCCGATATAAATGCTGTCGCTAAGCAAAAGATCGCGCAGGAACGGCACTTTCATCGCCTCGGCCTTGGCGTTATCGGCGATATATTCGCCCATGTAACGGGTGCCGATGCGGTAATCGATCGAGTAATGGAACCAATCCCCGCTGCTGCGCAGGATCTGCGACATATGGGTTTTGCCCAGCCCGGACATCCCGAACACCAGGACAGATTTTCGCGCTGCCGCGCGCCACGAGGTTGCAGAGGTATAAAGCATAAAAAGGACGGCCCGCTGGCTGAAAGATCGCCCAAGTCCTAGCTTTGGCGACGGGCGCGGTCAATCGCCTGGCGCCATTTGATCCGCGCCAGCAACCGCCCGTCCAGCACCAAAAGACCCAGCGCCAACAAGCCGAACCCGGCATAGGCGCCCGCCGCCAGGGTTTCATCACGCAAAGCCGCGCCCAGAACGATGGCCACCGGCGCCACCAGCAGCGTTACCAACATCAGATTGCCGCTGCCGGCCACGGCCAAAATTCGGTAATACAGCAGATAAGCCCCCGCCGTGGCAAAAACCGCATAATATCCAATCGCGGCAATGCTGCGCACGCCAAGCTGCGGCGAAATCGGGCCCTCAAGCCACCAGGCCAGCGGCACGGCCACGGCAGCGGCGGCGCTTAGCATACCGGCCGCCGCTGTCTGGGGCGGCAGGTGCCCCAGGGTTTTGCGGGCCCAGACCCCGGCCAGGGCATAAGACAGCGTTCCGGCAATCACCGCCAGTTGGGCGGCGCTGCGCAAATCGAAATTGCGCAGATTCTCAAGCCCAATAGCGGTCGCCACACCCAGAAACCCAAGGCTGACACCGATGGCTTTGCGTTTTGTCATCCGCTCATCGGCAAAAAAGATCGCCGCCGCAAGCACGCCGAAAATCGCCGTGGCCGCGTTCAAAATTGAGGTCAGGCCGCTGGCGATATAAAGCTGCCCCCAGGCCATCAGGCCAAACGGCAGCACGTTGTTCAATATCCCCATGACCAGGAAGGCGCCCCATGTGCGCCGATCGCGTGGCACCGCAAGGCCGCGGATCGCAATCACCAGCCACAGCACCAGCGCCGCCCAAAACACCCGGTGCGCCACGGCCGTCAGGGGGCCGATTTCGTCCAATGCAATGCGAATGGATACAAAAGAGCCGCCCCAGATTAATGCCAACAGCATCAATTGGGCCCAAGCGGCATGGGATATGTCTTTCTGAGCGCTCATCCCGGTTATCTAATCACTGGGATGGCAAAGGCGCGATCCGTTTCTTGCGCATTACGCAACACGGCGGGTTTCGGCGGTTATGTTGATGTAATTGCCGGTGAAAATCACCATCGCCCCCAGGAAAACCCAGATATCCAAGGCTTCTTGATACAGGGCCATTCCGACGATGGCGATGGTCGGAAGACGAATGAAATCTATGGGCACGACGACGGTCGCCGGGGCAATCGCCAGCGCATTGGTCAGGCAGTAATGCGCCAAAAGCCCCGCCAGACCGATCAAAACAACATAGGGCAGATGCGCCAAATCCGGCAACGCCATATCGCCGTCATACCCCGCGCAAACAAAGCCCAGCACCAGTTGCATCCCGGTCAGGAAAAACAGGATTTCGGTGATGCTTTGATCGCGGGTCAAACGTTTGGTCAGCATGATGGTGATGGCAAAAAAGATCGCCGCGCTGGCTGCGCTGATGACCCCGGCATTGATCCCCTCAACGGTGGGGCGGGCAACGATCAAAATACCGATAAACCCCATGCCGGCCGCCAGGGCCCGCACCGGGGTCAGACGCTCTTGCAGGATCAGCGGCGACAGCACAATCACCCAAAGAGGCGAGGTAAACTCAAGCGCAAACACCTGTGCCAGGGGAATGACCGTCACGGCATAGAACCAAAGGTTTTGCCCGGTAAAATGCGCGACATTGCGCAAAAGATGCGTCGTCAGGTTCTGGGCGCGGATCAGGCGCAGATGTCCGGTCACCTGGGCAACAAGGATCACGATCAAAAAGCCGCATAAGCTGCGATAGGCCATGATCTCGAATGTGTCCAACTGGCCTGATACCTCGCGCCCGGCCACAGCCATGGCCGAAAACGACGCGATTGAGCCGCTCATCCAAAGCGCGGCCCGCAGGACAGGGGAAAGGCTCATAAATGGTGCACCGCACGGTTGTTGATCGCTGCAAGGATCAAAACCACCATTGCACCGAAATAGCCAGCCCGTATTGCACCACCCACCGATACGTTGGCGTGGGTGCGCGCCGGTGGCATCAGCCCAGCAGGGTTGGGCGCAGGCGGCGCAGGCGGGCGCGCACGGCGGCGCGGGTTGCGGTTTTTTCAAACCGGTCAAAGGTCTTGGCCAGATCATTGGGGTGATGGGCTGCGACAAATCGCAGGCAATATTCCACCGCATAGGCCGCGACGATGGCGCTTTTGTCGGTGGTCATCGGCAGGGCCATCTGATGCAGCTGTTTGTCAAAACAGGGGTCGATCAAAGCAATGCGCAGGAAATTTTCACGGGCTTCGAACTGAGGAAAGCTTGACAGGTGGCGCGTGCAGAACTCTAGGCTGCGCGCCCGCAGGGCCGGATCGCTTAGGCTGGCCTCTTTGAGGACGTAAAACCCATGCGCAACCAAGGTGCCATCCGTGGCCCCATCCTTGAGCACCTGCAAGACGTCATCCAGTTGCTGGGGCTGCCGCAGCAACAGCGCCGCGCCCTCTTTGGCTTGGCCCAGGGCCTTGCGTTCCCCCTGTCGCAACAGATCGGCCCAATTGGTCATTTCCGCACCAATCGGGGGTTATTCCCACTCGATCGTGCCGGGGGGTTTGGAGGTGATGTCATAGGTGACACGGTTGATGCCGGGGATTTCGTTGATGATCCGGGTGGCCGTTTCACCAAGGAATTCATGGGTGAAGGGGTAATAATCCGCCGTCATGCCGTCGACAGATGTCACCGCGCGCAGGGCGCAGGCGAAATCATAGGTGCGCCCGTCGCCCATGACGCCAACCGTGCGCACCGGCAGGATTGCGACAAAGGCTTGCCAGATTTCATCATAAAGCCCGTGTTTGCGGATCTGGTCGATATAGACCGCGTCGGCCTCGCGCAGGATATCCAGCTTTTCACGGGTGATTTCGCCGGGGCAGCGGATGGCCAAACCGGGACCGGGAAACGGGTGACGGCCGATAAAGCTGGGGGGCAGGCCCAGTTCAACGCCCAGGGCGCGGACTTCGTCTTTGAACAGCTCACGCAGGGGTTCGACCAGCTGCATGTTCATGCGTTCCGGCAGGCCGCCGACGTTGTGATGCGATTTGATCGTGACCGATGGGCCGCCGGAAAAGCTGACGGATTCGATCACATCAGGATACAGCGTGCCCTGGGCCAGGAAATCGGCGCCGCCAATGGCCTTGGCATGTTTTTCGAACACTTCGATGAACAGCCCGCCAATGATCTTGCGCTTGGTTTCGGGATCGCTGACCCCTTCGAGACGGCCAAGAAACAGATCGGATTCATCGGCGTGGATCAGCGGCAGGTTATAATGCTCGCGGAACATCGAGACGACTTCTTGGCTTTCGTTTTTGCGCATCAGGCCGTGATCGACATAGACGCAGGTCAGCTGTTCGCCGATGGCCTCGTGGATCAAAACCGCCGCGACCGAGGAATCCACCCCGCCCGACAGTGCGCAAATCACCTTGCCATCGCCCACCTGCGCGCGGATGCGTGCGATGGCCTCTTCGCGATAGGCGCCCATGGTCCAATCGCCTTTGAAACCGGCAATCTTGACGAAATTTTCAAAGAGCTTGGGGCCCTTGGGGCTGTGGTGGACCTCGGGGTGGAATTGCACGGCATAAAAGCGTCTGGCCGGATCGGCGGTGATGGCAAAAGGGGCATTGGGCGAGGTGCCATAAACGGCAAAGCCCGGCGCGATCTGGCTGACGTGGTCGCCGTGGCTCATCCAGACTTGTTCGCGGGCCGGGGGCGTTGCGGCGTCAAACCAGCCTGCAAGCAGATCCAGCGGATCGGCGGCAGGTGTAACAAAGGCGCGGCCGAATTCAGCGGTGCCATGGCCGCGTTCAACCTTGCCGCCCAGCATGTGCATCATGACCTGTTGACCATAGCAGATGCCCAAAACCGGCACGCCGAGATCAAAGACCAAAGCGGGGGGCTTGGGGGCACCATCGGCAAAGACCGAGGCCGGCCCCCCCGACAAGATCACCGCCTTGGGTGCGAAGGCGTGCAAGAACGCATCGTCCACCGCATTAAACGGGTGAATTTCGCAATAGACGTGCAATTCGCGCAAGCGGCGGGCGATCAGCTGAGTGACCTGGCTGCCGAAGTCTATGATGAGGAGGCGGTCGTGTTCTGTGGTGCTCATGCGGGGGGATTAGACAAGCGGGGCGCCTGAGGCAAGAGGTTACTGGGGCGCTGCCCCAGACCCCGGGATATTTTTGAACATAAGAAGGGCGGCATGTCGTTTTTTTCCCGCGATGGCCGCAAATCGGGAGCGCAGGGCAGCGGGGATGGGGTAGCTAGGCGGCAATCATGACATCAAGGGGATTTCCATGTCAGAAGCTGAACGCAGACGGGGACGCGGGGGTGGCGGGGCCGCCCGCCGGGCCGCCCGCAGTGCCGTATCTTTTGAAACGGCGCGGTATATTGAGCGCAACATTCCCAATTTCGAGGTTTTGACCGAGGAGGCGCTGGAGATTATCGAGACCAACGCCGAGACGATCCTGGCCGAGGTGGGGGTGAACTTTGTCGAGAACCCCGCCGCGTTGCAGCGCTGGCGGGATGCGGGCGCGGATGTGGATGGTGAGCGGGTGCGCATTCCGCGCGGCCTGGCGCGCCAGCTGTGCAAGACGGCGCCTTCGGTCTTTACCCAGCATGCGCGCAATCCTGAGCGGAATGTGGTCATCGGCGGGCGCAACCTGGTGCTGGCGCCGGTCTATGGGCCGCCATTCGTGCGCGACGCCGAGGGCGGTCGGCGTTATGCGACCATGGAGGATTTCCGCAAGTTTGTTAAGCTGGGCTATATGTCCAAGTGGTTGCACCATTCTGGCGGCACGGTGTGCGAGCCAACAGATGTGCCGGTGAACAAGCGGCATCTGGATATGCTGCATGCGCATATGACGCTGAGCGACAAGCCTTTCATGGGCTCGGTTACTGAGCCAAGCCGCGCGCAGGATTCCGTTGAGATGTGCGAAGTTCTGTTTGGCAAGGAATTCGTGCAGCAAAACACCGTGATGACATCGCTGATCAACATCAACTCGCCCATGACATTTGACGATGTGATGATGGGCGCGCTTGAGGTTTATGCCGCGAACAATCAGGCTTGCATCATTTCCCCCTTTATCGTTGGCGGGGCCATGGCGCCGGTGTCGGTTGCGGGCACGTTGACGCAGGTTCTGGCCGAGGTTCTGGCCGGCATCGCCTATTCGCAACTGATCCGTCCCGGTGCGCCGGTGATTTTTGGCGCCTTTGTGACGTCGATTGACATGAATTCAGGCGCGCCGACCTTTGGCACGCCCGAGGCGTCGCATATCACCTATGGTGCGGGTCAGCTGGCCCGGCGGATGGGGCTGCCGTTCCGGTCGGCCGGATCCTTCTGTGGTTCCAAGCTGCCGGACGCGCAGGCTGCCTATGAAACCGCCAACAGTCTGAACATGGGGCTGTTGTCGGGCGTCAACTTTATGCTGCATTCCTGTGGCTGGCTTGAGGGCGGTTTGGTTTCATCCTTTGAGAAATTCGTCATGGACGCCGATCAGCTGGGCACCCTGCATCATCTGGCACAGGGTGTTGCCGTCGATGACAATGCCCAGGCCATGGGCGCAATCCGCGAGGTGGGGCCCGGCGGGCATTACCTGGGATGCGAGCATACGCAAAACAACTTTAAGACCGCGTTTTGGAAGTCTGATTTGCTTGACTATAAGCCCTATGAAACCTGGGAGGACGAAGGCGCACGCGATACGCAGGCGCTGGCGGCCTTGCGGGTCAAGAAGCTTTTGGCCGATTATCAGCAACCGGCGATGGATCCGGCAATCTCTGAGGCGCTGACCGAATATGTCGCCCGCAAAAAGGCGGCCGAGCCTGACAGCTTTATGTAAATCGTCCTAGCGGAACGATATATCCAGTTGCGAGGTGCGCAGGATGCGCGCCTCGCCGACCAAGGCGATCAGAACATCGACATGGCGCACCAAGCTATAGCTTGAATCGTTGTCCAGCCGCTGTGCGTTCAAGTCGGCCTCTAACTCAATGAGTTTCATCATGGTTTTCCCCTGCGGGGGCAGCTTGCCATGGCCCAGAAGACGGTGCAGATGGCTGTCGCGCCGATAGTCTTCGGCGCCGATACGGGCGGCGCGCATCAACAGGCGTGGGCGATGCAGCGCATGCAGCATTGAAAGCAAATCTTGCATATATTTCAATCCTCTCTTGGGGGCTGCGCGGGGCGCGCCAGCCGCTTTTGCAGGGGATGTATGGCATGGGCTTTGACCCTGTTGCGCCGCCAAGCTCTGGGCCGAACGATCGCTTAAACTGTGTTTATTATTTAGAAACAATGCTTAGCGGGCCGTTCTTGTTAATCAAAGGGTAACGATTACAGCTTTAAGTTGTGCTCGTAACTTGGGGAAAACTTGTGGATAACTGCGTCACCTAGCCTGACAGAAGAAAGGTCATGCGATCAGATGCCTGCCAATGCTGCCACATCTTCGATGCCAAATTGGGTGCCGCCCGCGGCCCTTGCCTATCTGGTGCATACCGAAACGGGGCAACCGATCCGGGCCTTGGCCCGCGCCCTTGGGTGCCATGCCTCGACCGTGCTGCGACAAATCCGGCGGATCGAGCAGCGCCGCGATGATCCCCTTGTTGATTCGGCGCTCAGAACGTTGGGCGCGGCGCATTTTCAGCCCCGCGCCAATGCGGACCTATTGCAGAAAAAGGATGCTGTTCGAATGAATTCTCAACCCACGCCAAACCCGGGGCCCACCGACACGCCCGACGAATCTGCGATCCTGGCCCAGGCCGGCCGTATCCTGCGGCGCCTGTGTGAAACCGGCGCCGTGCTGGCCGTCGCGACGGATATGGAAAAGGCGGTGATTGTCCGCGACGGGCCGGGGGGGCAGACAACCCGCACCGGGGTCGTGCCGCGCAAAATCGCCGAGGCCCTTGCCCTCAAGGATTGGATCAGCACCGACAAGGTCGGGCGCATCACACGCTATAAGATCACCTCGTCGGGGCGTGCGGCACTGGAAACCATGCTGGGCCATGACACGGCCGAGACGCCGGGTTTTGCCGACAGCATGACCCCATTTGCCGACCAGCACCGCAGCTGGGGCGAAAAACAGCTGATTGAACCTGAAACCGGCCGGCCGCGACGGATGCGCTATAACCTGGCCGAAAGCCCGCTGACGGCGCTGGCCCGGCGGCGCGACAAGAATGGCGCCGCATTCCTGACCGACGACCAGGTCACCGCCGGAGAGCGCCTGCGCGAAGACTTTGAGCTGGCGCAAATGGGACCGCGCGTCGCCCAAAACTGGGACCGCTTTCTGACCGCCGGCGGACGCGGCAGCTTCGTCCCGGACAGCGGCGTGGGCGATGGCCCAACCAAGGCCCGCGCCCGCGTTGCCGCGGCGTTGACCGATCTGGGGCCGGGCCTGTCGGACGTGGTTCTGCGCTGTTGCTGCTATCTCGAAGGGCTGGAACGCGCCGAGAAAAAGCTCGGCTGGTCGGCGCGCTCAGGCAAGATCGTGCTGCGCATCGCGTTGACCCGGCTGCACCGCCACTATGCGGAAACCACCGGGCCGGGCGGGCCGCTCATCGGCTGACACTGCGGTTCTTTTGTTCGCAAATATCCCTGCCGGAGGCCCCGCCCAATTTCCGCGCCACCGTTGGCAAGCACAAATAACACCCAAAGGCGCCGCCGCTCTTTCCCCGCCGGACAAATATGCTAAACAAAGGCACCCCAAGTTTGTGCAAAGGCCGCCCATATGCGTGATCTCAAGATCCCTGAACAACGCCACCCGGAAAAGGCGCGCCGCCCCGACAATGCCCAGCCCAAGAAACCCGACTGGATCCGCGTGCGCGCCCCCGGCGGTCAGGGCTATGCCGAAACCGCCCGGATCATGCGCGACAACAAATTGGTCACAGTCTGCGAAGAGGCCGGCTGCCCCAATGTCGGCGAATGCTGGAGCCAAGGCCACGCCACCATGATGATCATGGGCGAGGTCTGCACCCGCGCCTGCACCTTTTGCAACATTGCCACCGGCAAACCCCCCCAGGATCTCGACAGCTTTGAACCCGGCCGCGTCGCCCAT
This sequence comes from uncultured Sulfitobacter sp., assembly GCA_937138475.1. Classification (GTDB taxonomy): domain Bacteria; phylum Pseudomonadota; class Alphaproteobacteria; order Rhodobacterales; family Rhodobacteraceae; genus CAKZPD01. The sequence continues at coordinate 48,367 of CAKZPD010000022.1, forward strand.
GCGGTCGAAAAGCTGGGCCTGAACCATGTGGTCATTACCTCGGTGGATCGCGATGATATCGAAGACGGCGGCGCCGAACATTTTGCCCAGACCATCCGCGCGGTGCGGCACCGCTCACCGGCCACAACCATCGAAATCCTCACACCCGATTTCATCAAATGCGCCCCAACTGCGCTGGAACAGGTCGTCGAGGCCCGCCCCGATGTCTTTAACCACAACCTTGAAACCGTCCCCGGACTTTATCCCGAGGTGCGTCCCGGCGCGCGTTATTTCCACTCGCTGCGCCTGCTGCAACGGGTCAAGGAACTTGACCCGGCCATGTTTACCAAATCGGGCATCATGGTGGGCTTGGGCGAAAATCGTCAGGCGGTCTTGCAGGTCATGGACGATATGCGCGCCGCCGATATCGACTTTCTGACCATCGGCCAATACCTGCAACCCACCCCCAAACACCACGCCGTGGATCGCTTTGTGCATCCCGATGAATTTGCCGCCTATGAAAAAGCCGCCTTTGGCAAAGGCTTTCTGATGGTCTCGGCCACGCCGCTGACCCGTTCCTCTTACCACGCCGGCGACGACTTTGCCCGCCTGCGCGCCGCAAGAAACCGCAAGCTGGGGCGCTAAACGCCGCTTCTTTTGTTCTTAAATATCCCCGCCGGAGGCCCCACCTTGGCCCAGACCGGCACCGCTTGCGGCTCTTACGTCTCCAGAAACCGCACCTTGCCGATAAACGGCAGGTTGCGATTGCGCTGCGCGAAATCAATACCGTAACCGACGACAAATTCGTCAGGGATTTCAAAACCAATCCAGTCGGCCTTGATCTCGACCTCGCGGCGGCTGGGTTTGTCCAACAGGGCAATGGTCTTCAAACGGCGCGGCTGACGGCTCTCCAGCAGGTGGCGCACATGGGTCAGCGTGTGGCCGGTGTCGACGATATCTTCCACCACCAGCACGTCGCGCCCCTCGATGGCGCCGCGCAAATCTTTCAATATCCGCACTTCGCGGCTCGATACGGTCGAATCGCCATAGCTTGACGCCTCAAGGAAATCGACTTCGATCGGCAGGGCCAGCTCGCGCACCAGATCGGCGATGAACACGAAACTGCCCCGCAGCAATCCAACCACGATCAACTTGTCGGTGTCTTTGAATTCTTGCTGGATCTCGCGCGACAGGTCTTCGATACGCGCAGCAATGGCCTTGGCCGAGATCATTTCATCTATCACATGGGGGCGTGTTGGCACGGGAATATCCTTGCGTTCAGGGGGCAGGCATAGGAAAGGTTGCCTACCTTTCCTAACGCGACAAATCAATGCCTACCCACTCCGAGACCCGAACCCTGCCGTACACCGCCGCGCAAATGTATGATCTGGTGGCCGATGTGGCGGCCTATCCACAGTTCTTGCCATGGTGCGCGGCGGCGCGCGTCCGCTCGGTGGTGCCACAGGGCCGCACCCAAGTGATGGAGGCCGATCTGGTGATCAGCTTCAAGGTTTTTCGCGAACGCTTCACCAGCCGCGTCGTCTTGATCCCGGACAATCATCGCATTGAAACAGATTATCTTGATGGTCCGTTCAAATACATGAAATCCCATTGGCAGTTCCAAGACGTGCCAGGCGGCGTCGATGTGTCCTTTCATGTGGATTTCGCCTTTCGCAACATCGTGTTGCAAAAGCTGATTGGCGTGGTGTTCAACGAAGCGATGCAGCGTATCGTTCGGGCCTTTGAGGATCGGGCCAAGGGGCTTTATCGCCCCGTGGGCTCCAGCTGATCCCGCCCGATTGGGGCCAGGCGCAATCGGGCGTCAGCTGCTCTGGCGTCAGCTGCTCAGGTCATAAGCCCGCTCGCCGTGTACCTCAAGATCCAGGCCATTGGTTTCGACCTCGGGGCTGACACGCAGCGGTGCCACCTGCCGCAGGATCAGCACCAAAACAGTGGTCACGCCAAAGGTATAGGCGCCAACAATCAAAAGCCCGCCCAGCTGCGCCGCCCAGGCGCCGGCGCCAAAGACGGCAATCATCAGCGTGCCAAAGATGCCGCCGACCCCATGCACTGCAAACACATCCAGCGTGTCATCAATCCGCAGGCGATTGCGGATCATCACCACTGCTTCTTGGCACAGCACCCCGGCGATGGCGCCGATGCACAGCGCCTCAAGCGGGCCAACGAACCCCGATGCCGGCGTAATCGACGCCAATCCGGCGATGGTTCCGGTCACAAGGCCCACCAATGACGCCTTGCCGAACTTGAACAATTCCCACGCGACCCAGCTCAGCGATGCTGCCGCCGCCGATATATGGGTCACGGTGATCGCCATGGCGGCGCCGCCATCCGCCGCCAGTTGCGAGCCGCCGTTAAATCCAAACCATCCAACCCACAGCATCCCGGCGCCGATCATCACCATGCCGGGGTTGTGGGGCGGCGTGGTTTGCACTTTGCGTGGGCCCAGAAACACCGCCAGGATCAGCGCCGCCAACCCGGCGGTTTCATGCACCACGATGCCGCCGGCAAAATCCCGCACGCCAATTTCACCGAAAATGCCGCCATCCGACAAAAACCCGCCGCCCCAAATCCAATGCACCACCGGCGCATAGCACAGCAGCATCCACAGACCGGAAAACAGCAGCACGAACCCAAACCCGATCCGCTCCACATAGGCCCCGACAATCAGGGCGGGGGTGATGATCGCAAAGGTCATCTGAAAGGCAAAGAACAACACCTCGGGCAGGGTGCCGCTCAGGCTGTCGGCGGTCACACCGCGCAGCCCGATTTTGCCCAATCCGCCCCAGATACCGCCGCTGCCGTCGCCAAAGGCGATGCTATAGCCCAGGGCGAACCAAAGCAGGCTCATCAAGCAAGCAATCGCATAGCAATGCATAAAGACGCTCAGCACGTTGCGCGCCCGCACCAGCCCGCCATAAAAAAGCGCAAGCCCCGGCAGGGTCATAAACAGGACCAGGGCGGTGGCGGTGATAATCCAGGCGGTATCGGCGGCGTTCATGTTGGATGTCCTTTTGGTATTCTCGGGCGCAGCAAAGGCGGTTTTTGCGGCGCGCTGCAAAGGGATCAAAGCGAAACGGGCCGATTTGATGGGCTGTCTGGGAAAATTTCAGGCAGAATGCCGCGATTTTGCGCGCTGTGCCTATTTATTCAGCAGCTTGGAAAGGCGGGTCAAGCCGCGCCAACATCAAGCCCAAGGCGTGGTCACGGGCGGCAAGGCGCACGTTTTCGCGGCCCAACGCGCCGAATTCAACGGTTTGTGTGGTCAGTTGGTCGCCAAAGGCCAGGCCAAAGCACACGCGCCCTTCGGGTTTATGGTCTGACCCACCCGGCCCGGCGATGCCGGTGATGGACACGGCCATCTGCACCTGCGCCGCCCGCTGTGCGCCGCGGGCCATCTGGGCGGCGGTTTCCTCCGATACGGCGCCAAAGCGCGCCAGGGTTTGATCGCTGACACCCAGCATCTGCATTTTGGCGGCGTTGCTATAGGTGACAAAGCCCCGGTCAAACACCGCCGAGGCCCCGGCAATATCGGTCAGGGCGGCGGCCAGCATCCCACCGGTGCAGCTTTCGGCACAGCTGATGGTCAGGCCACGGTCGCGGCACAGCGCCACAATCTGGGCGGCCGGGCTCATGGTCACAGGCCGTGATACAGCGCTGCGGCGATCATCACGCCGATGGCGGCAAAGACGCCGGCGATGACATCGTCAAGGATCACCCCCAGCGCGTCGCCACGCCGATCGGCCCATCCCACCAGCCATGGCTTCCAGATATCGAACAGCCGGAACAACACAAAGGCGGTGATCCACCCCGGCCACAGCACCAGCACATCCAACCCCCGCGACCAGGCCACATAAGACAGCGGCAACAGGGCGATCCACTGGCCAATCAGCTCGTCCACGACGATTTCTGACGGATCGTGATCGGTTTGCCCTTTGGTCATGATCGGAATGGCCCACATGCCCTTGGCAAAGGCGACGGCAATTCCCAGCAACAACAACGGAAAGCCGCCGACCACATGCAAAAGCCACCCCCACGGCAGGGCGATCAACGATCCCCAGGTGCCGGGCGCCGGGCGCAAATACCCCACACCCAGAACAGTCGCGATCCAGCGGGCCAATGTCTGTTTCATGATTTCACCAAAAGCGCCGTTGCGATACAGGCGATCCCCTCTTGCCGGCCGGTAAAGCCCAAGCGCTCGGATGTGGTGGCCTTGACAGAAACGCGCCCTGGCTCAAGCCCAAGGATCTGGGCCAGGTTTTGCCGCATGGCCTGGGCGTGGGGGCCAATTTTCGGGGTCTCGCAGATCAGCGTGCAGTCAATATTCGACAGCTCAAAGCCGCGGTCGGCGGCGCGCCCGGCCGCATGGCGCAAAAAGATATCGCTGGCGGCGCCTTTCCACTGGGGGTCGCTGGGGGGGAAATGCTGACCGATATCGCCATCCGCCAGCGCGCCAAAGATCGCATCGGTGATGGCGTGCATCGCCACATCGGCATCGGAATGCCCCACCAGCCCGCGATCATGCGGCACCTTTACGCCGCATAGGGTCACGGAATCGCCCGGCCCAAAGGCATGGACATCGAACCCATTGCCAAGGCGGATATCAGGAACAGTGTTCATGTGTTTTCTCACTATTTGCGCGGCACGTTCAAAATCCTGGGGGTGGGTGATCTTGATATTGTCTTCATCGCCCATGGTGATCTGAACGTCAATTCCGGCCCGGCGGGCAATGTCCACATCATCGGCCGCTGGCGTGGCATTCGGGCTGTGCGCGGCCTGTAGGTGGGCCTGTTGGTGGGCCTGTAAAATGGACTGAAAATCAAACCCCTGCGGCGTTTGTGCCCGATACAGCCCCTGCCGGTCTTGCGCCGCCTGCACCTGTCCGTCGGCGCCGCGCCACAACGCATCGCTAAGCATCAGCGCCGGGGCCGCGCCGGGCGCATCGGCCAGCGCGGCAATGACATCGTCGATGACCTGCGGACGCAGGCAAGGGCGGGCGACATCATGGATCAGCACCAGATCGGGGGCAAAGGGCACCAGCGCTTGCAACCCACAGCGCACCGAGGCGGCCCGTTCGGCGCCGCCGGGGGTTATCAGCACCTTGTCTTGTGGCCACAGCCGCGATTTATCTGCGATATCATCGGGGTGCAGCACCAGCATGATATGATCAATGCGCGGGTGATCCAGAAATTGCCCCACCGTGTGTTCGGCGATGGTCCGGCCCAGCAGGTCTTGCCATTGTTTGGGGTGCGGGCCGCCGGCGCGGCTGCCGCGCCCGGCTGCAACAATCAGCGCCGCGATTTTCATACCGATCCCCTTTGCTTTGGCCACCGTTTTGGCCTGCGCATTGCTTGGCCTTGGCCTTTGTTCTTTGCGCTTCTTCCTTAGGGGCTTTGGCGTGATCATTCAATTGGCGGCTATTGCCTAAAATTTAGGCAATTGGCCGTTCGGGCCGGGCGCAAAGCCGCATATTTATTGAGCCTGCGGGGTTTGATGGCTACAAGGGCGCATCTGCACAAGGATTAAGCATGTGAACCTGCCGTTCGATCTGACCCCACCGGTGCTTTTGGCGCCGATGGCCGGGATAACCGATTTGCCGTTCCGCGCGCTGGTGGCGCGCTTTGGCGCCGGATTGGTCACATCCGAGATGGTGGCATCGGTTGATATGATCAACGCGCGCAGCGGCACCCGCGAAAAAGCCGAGCTGGGCCTGGATGTGGCGGGCACGGCGGTGCAGCTGGCGGGCCGCGAGGCGGCGCCAATGGCCCAAGCCGCGCGGATGGTCGAAGCAGGCGGCGCGCGTATCATTGATATCAACATGGGTTGCCCGGCCAAAAAGGTTACGCAGGGGCTGTCGGGGTCGGCGCTGATGAAAACGCCGGATCATGCGCTGCGCCTGATTGATGCGGTGGTCAAGGCGGTAAAGGTTCCGGTCACCCTTAAGATGCGGCTGGGGTGGGATGACGATCTGCGCAATGCCCCCGATATCGCCGCCCGCGCGCGCGATGCCGGGGTGTGTATGATCACCATCCACGGGCGCACCCGCTGTCAGTTCTATAAGGGGCAGGCCGATTGGGCCGCAATCGCCCACACCAAGCGCGCAGTGGATATTCCGGTGATCGCCAATGGCGACATCACCAACAGCGCAACCGCGCGCCAAGCTTTGCAGCAATCGGGCTGTGACGGGGTGATGATCGGGCGCGGGGCGCAGGGGCGCCCATGGATATTGGCCCAGGTGGCCCATACGCTTTTTGGGACGCCGGCGCCGGTGATACCGCAAGGGGCGGCCTTTGCCGATATGGTGCAACAGCATTATGCCAGCATCGTTGCGTTCTATGGCGGGGATCTGGCCCTGCGCGTGGCGCGCAAGCATCTGGGGTGGTATATGGATTATTGCGCCACACCGGCGGATCTGCGCCGCGCGGTTTTGACCGCAGAGAGTTCGGCCCAGGTACACCACCTGATTGGGCGCGCCTGCCATGGCCCAGAGCGCCTTGCCGCATGAAGCGCAGGATGACAGGGGCCGAAGGGGTAGGGGCCGAGGCGACGGGGGCCGAGGCAACGGGGGGCAACCGCATATGGACCAGCCTGCCGGTGCCGGCCTTTGTCATCGGCGCCGATGCGGTGATCCATGATGTGAACCCCGCCGCAGAAGGGTTTTTGAATGTCTCGTCCCGCAGCCTGATCGGCGTGCCGCTGTGGCAGGTGTTGCGCGCGGATGCGGCGTTGATGCTGGCGGCCGGGCGCGCCCGTGATGCCGGCACGCCGCTGTTTGTCAACGATGTCGACATCGCCGTGCCGCCGCGCCCGCCCATGATGTGCAACCTGCAACTGGCGCCACTGCCCGGCCCCCGCTCCGAGATGATTGTGCTGATCGCCCCGCGCGAGCTGGCGGGCCAGATGGGGCCGGGGCACGGGGCCAATGCGGCGGCCAAATCCGCCATCGGCATGGCCGAGATGCTGGCGCATGAGATCAAGAACCCGCTGGCCGGCATCACCGGCGCCGCGCAGCTGCTTGGGATGAACCTTGGCGCCGAAGATCGTGCCCTGACCGATTTGATCGTCGCGGAATGCCGGCGGGTGGTAAAACTGTTGGAGCAAGTCGAGCAATTTGGTAACCTGAACCCGCCACGGCGGGGTCCGGTCAATCTGCATGACGTTCTGGACCGGGCGCGCCGATCGGCTTTGCTTGGCTTTGGCGCAGCGATGCAAATCATCGAAGAATACGACCCGTCGTTGCCTTTGGCGATGGGGGATGCCGATCAGCTGCTTCAGGTCGTGCAAAACCTGCTGCGCAACGCCAGCGAGGCAGCCGGAGCAAAGGGCGGTGTGATCCGAATGCGCACCTATTATGCCCATTCCTTCCGGTTGCGCCGGGCGGATGGCGGGGGGGCGGCGCTGCCGCTTCAGATCGAGATCATCGACAACGGGCCGGGGCTGCCGGATGCAATCCGGGACGCGGTGTTCGATCCGTTCGTGTCGGGCCGGGAAAACGGCACCGGTCTGGGGCTGGCGCTGGTCAGCAAGATCGTCTCGGATCTGGGGGGGTGGATTTCGGTAACTTCTGTGCCGGGGGAAACCTGCTTTCGCATTTCCTTGGCGCGGGCCGGTCAGTCGGATGGGGACAGTAAGGGGTAAAACATGGATGGAACGATCTTGGTCGCCGATGACGATCGCACAATTCGCACCGTTCTGACACAGGCCTTGACGCGGGCCGGTTGCAAGGTGCACGCAACCTCAAGCCTGACAACGCTGATGCGCTGGGTTGGTGAAGGGATCGGCGACGTTGTTATATCGGACGTGGCGATGCCCGACGGTAACGGGCTTGAGATGTTGCCCAAGATCGCGTTGGACCGGCCCGATTTGCCGGTGATCGTGATTTCGGCGCAAAACACCATCATGACGGCGATCAAAGCCGCCGAGGCCGAGGCCTTTGATTATCTGCCCAAACCGTTCGATTTGCCTGACTTGATGAAACGCACAGCAATCGCGCTTGAGCGGCGCGGACGCCCGGCGAAACCTGCCCCGCGCAAGCGCCCGCCGCCAGGGGATTTGCCGTTGATCGGGCGCAGCGCCCCGATGCAGGCGCTGTATCGGCAGGTGGCAGGGGCGGTGAATGCGGCGGAACCTTTGTTGATCATGGGGGAATCAGGCACCGGCAAGACCTTGCTCGCGCGCAGCCTGCATCACCTGAGCGAGCGCAGCGAAGGGCCGCTGGTGGTGGTCGGCCCCGATGATCTGACGGCCGAGCGCGCCGCCGCGCTGGTGCGATCGCCTCAGGCCACCGTCCTGATCGAAGCGCTGGGCGATTTGCCGCTGGCGGTTCAGGGCATCTTGGTGCGGATGATGGATGCAGGCGGCGCACCTGGGCCGCGGTTTATCGCCACCGCCCTTGGCCCGCTTGACGCCCAGCTTGAGGCCGGAACCCTGCGCCGGGATTTGTATTATCGGATCAGCGCCATGCAGTTGCACCTGCCGCCGCTGCGCGCCCGCCCCGAGGACATCGCCCTGTTGGCCGATCACTTCTTGGCCCGTCTGGACCCGGCGCCCGGTCTTGAGGACCCCGCCCTTGAGGCGCTGCGCCATTGCGCATGGCCCGGCAACGTGCGCCAGCTTGAGAACACGATCAACGCCTTGGCCGCTCAGGCGCAGGGGGGGGTGATTACGGCGGATCAGGTCACACAGACCCTTGGCCGCCAGGCCCCGCAGGCGGCGATTGGCCGGGCCGAGCCGCTGTCGGATGCGGTCGCGCGGCACATTCAGCGCTATTTTGATCTGCACGAGCATATCTTGCCGCCCGCGGGTCTGTATCAGCGTATTCTACGCGAAGTCGAAGCGCCGCTGATTGACATCGCCCTAAGCGAAACCGGCGGAAATCAGGCGAAATGTGCCGCGCTGCTGGGGATCAACCGCAATACCCTGCGAAAGAAAATTCTTGAGCTGGATATAGAGGTGACACGGCGTCGCAAATTGATGTAAAACCGCCACAGTCAACGTGACCAATGGGGGACACCTCTTGCGGTCATCCACAGTATCCTGCGGTTCACCGCTTTGCTTAACACAAGATCAGTAGGGGGACGGGTGGCACCCCGGACACGCAATTCTCGCTGGCTCAAGCTGGGACAGATGCGCCGGATGCGCAGGCTGCGCAATGCGGCGACCCTGGGTTTGGTGCTGCTGGCGCCGGTTCTGGCGCTGACGACCTATTTGGTTCTGGGGCCGTTGGGGCAGGCGGGCAATACCGTTGGGCTGCGGCTGATTTTGCTGGTGGATTTTATCTATGTGCTGCTGGTTGCCGGTCTGGTGCTGGCGCAGGTCGGGCGTCTGGTGGTGGCGCGGCGGGCCAAATCGGCCGGCTCGCGGCTGCATTTGCGGCTGACCGGGGCCTTTGCGCTTTTGGCGCTTTTGCCGACGGTTTCCGTGGCGGTCTTTGCCGGGTTGACGGTTAATTTCGGGCTTGAGGGCTGGTTCTCGGAGCGGGTCCGCGAGGTGGTGGGATCATCCTTGGCGGCGGCGCAGGCCTATGAGTCCGAACAACGGGTTGATCTGGCCGAAGACGCGCTGGCGCTGGCGCGGGCCATTGATCAGGCCCGCCGCGCCGGCATCAACAAACCCGACAGCGAGGTGTTGGCCGATGGCCAACGCAAGATCCAGCGCGGCCTGCGCGAAGCCTATCTGATTGACGGAACGGCCACCATCCGTGCCCGTGGCGATCGGTCGTATCTGTTCGATTACGAAGCCCCCCCCCAGACCGACCTTGAAGGGGCGGATGCCCAGGACATCATCATCATCGAAGACTGGCCCAACAACGAATTCCGGGCCTTGGTGCGGCTGGACAGTTTTGTGGATCGGTTCTTGTATGTCAGCCGCGATGTCGATGGTGAAATCCTGTCGCTGTTGGATGAAACCAAGGAAACCGCCCGGCTTTATCAGCAATTGGAAAGCGACCGTGGGCGGCTTTTGTTTGAATTTGGCCTTTTGTATCTGGGGTTTGCGGTGATCTTGATCCTGGGGGCGATCTGGCTGGGGCTGTGGTATGCCGAACGGCTGTCTGGCCCGATTGGCCGCCTTGCGGGCGCGGCGCAACAGGTCGGGGCCGGTGATCTGGATGTGCGGGTGCGCGAAGAGGCCGGCGATGATGAAATCGCCATGTTGGGGCGGTATTTCAACCAGATGATCAGCCAGCTGAAAGGCCAGCGCGACACGTTGGTGGATAACACCCGCCAGATCGAACGCCGCCGCAGGCTGTTTGATTCGGTGCTCAGCTCTGTCACCTCGGGGGTGGTCGGGCTTGACCCCGAGGGGCGCGTGGCCTTTGTCAATCGCTCGGCCGAGCGACTTTTGGACTGGCACGAGGACCAGCAATCATTGGATTTATCCGTATCGGTGCCCGAGTTTGCGCCGCTGTTCGAGGGCCTTGTGCAGGGCGGATCAGAGGTGGCCCAGGCCGAAATCAAGGTCTCGCGGCAGGGCCGGCTTGAGAACCTTTTGGTGCGTATGGCCACCCGGCGCAGCGAGGACGGCCGGCTGGAGGGATACGTCGTTGCCTTTGATGATGTGACTGATCTGGTCAGCGCCCAGCGGATGGCCGCCTGGGGGGATGTGGCGCGGCGGATCGCCCATGAAATCAAGAACCCGCTGACCCCCATCCAGCTGTCGGCCGAACGCATAAAACGCAAATTTGCCCCCAAGCTGGGCGCCGACAGCGATACCCTTGAGCAAATGACCAGCGTGATCGTGCGTCAGACCCAGGACCTGCGGCGTATCGTGGATGAGTTTTCAAAATTCGCCCGCATGCCCGAGCCGGAAAAGCGCAGCGAAAATCTGGTGACATTGGTGCGCGATGCCGTCTTGTTGCAGCAAACAGGGCAACCCGGCGTGCGCATCGGTTTTGCCGCGCCAGATACGCCGGTGCGCAGTGATCTGGATGGCACGATGATTTCTCAGGCGTTAACAAATCTGATTAAGAACGCAGGTGAGGCCATTGAAACTTTGCAAAAAAATGGCGTTCCTGATGGCTATGATCCGCAGATTTTCGTGCAGTTGGCCAGCGATGGCGTGCGGGCCGATATCCGCATTTGCGACAACGGGATCGGCCTGCCCGAGGACCGCGCCCGGTTGTTTGAGCCCTATGTGACGACGCGCAGCGAAGGCACCGGGCTGGGCCTGCCGATTGTGAAAAAGATTATCGAAGAACATGGGGGGACGCTGGTGCTTGAGACCGCCCCCCTGTTCGACGGACAAACCCACGCGGGGGCGATGGCGCATATCACGCTGCCCTTGATGACCATGGATGCCCCGAAATATCCGGGGCTTGAAAAGGACAAGGATCAATGAGCGACATTCTGATCGTTGACGATGAACGCGACATCCGAGAGCTGATCTCGGATATTTTGCAAGACGAGGGCTATGCCACGCGGATGGCGGGCAATTCGGATGATGCGATGAGCGCGGTCAACGATGATCCGCCGGCGCTGATGATCCTGGATATCTGGCTTAAGGACAGCCGGATGGACGGGATCGACATTCTAAAGGCCGTCAAACGTGATAACCCTGATGTGCCGGTGGTGATCATTTCCGGCCATGGCAATATTGAAATTGCGGTCGCAGCGATCAAGCAGGGCGCCTATGACTTTATTGAAAAGCCGTTCAATATCGATCAGCTGTTGGTGGTGATCCGCCGGGCGATGGAAACCTCGCGGTTGCGGCGGGAAAACCAAAGTCTGCGCCGCAAAGACACCCAAAAAGCCGAGATGATCGGCAATGCCCCGGCCTATCGCGCCATGTTGGGACAGTTGGACAAAGTGACCAAATCCAATGGCCGGGTGATGTTGACCGGACCTGCGGGCGCCGGAAAAGAGGTTGCCGCGCGCTATATTCACGGACATTCAAGCCGCGCCGATGCGCCTTTTGTCGTGGTCAATTGCGCCGGCGTTGCCCCCGAACGCATGGAAGAGGTTCTGTTTGGCCGCGAAAGCGCCGAGCGCGGTCTTGAGCCGGGCCTGCTGGAAGAGGCCCACGGGGGGGTGATCTATTTTGACGAGGTCGCCGACATGCCGATCGGCACCCAATCCAAGATTTTGCGGGTTCTGGTTGATCAGCAATTTCAACGGGTTGGCGGTGCCGACAAGGTGCGTGTCGATCTGAGGGTTATTTCAAGCACCAGCCGCGATCTTGAACAAGCGATCCAGGCCCAAACCTTTCGGGAAGAGCTGTATCACCGTCTGAACGTGGTGCCGATCGCGGTGCCCGCGCTCGAGGATCGCCGCGAGGATATTCCGCTGTTGGCGGCGCATTTCATTGCTGCGATGAACGCCCATCAGGGCTTGCCCCTGCGGGAATTGTCGGACGAGGCAAGCGCCCTGATGCAAACCATGTCCTGGCCGGGGAATGTGCGCCAACTGAAGAACCTGATTGAACGGGTGTTGATCCTTGGTGACAGCACCGGCCCGATTGAGGCGCGCGAACTGCCCGGTGACGACGACAGCGCCGCCGATGGCGGGCGGGTGATCTTGTCGGGCAGTTTGGCCAGCCTGCCGCTGCGCGAGGCCCGCGAAGCGTTCGAGCGCGAATATCTGCTGACCCAGATCAACCGGTTTGGTGGCAACATCAGCCGCACGGCGCATTTCGTCGGAATGGAGCGCAGCGCCCTGCACCGCAAGTTGAAATCACTGGGGGTGGTGACGACGGTCAAATCCGGCAGCCGCGTCGCCCAGACCGAGGACGACTAGCCCCGGCGCCGGCGCGCCTGCACATCAACCCCGGCCCCCGGTGATCACGCCGGCCCGATGCTTAGGGGTTTAGATCCGCCAGCACATCGACGCCCAGCATCTTCATGAAGTGCAGCATGTCGATGAATATCCAGTTCTCGGCCAGTTTGTCGCCGGCGCGGCGATAAATATCGACCACGCGCATATCGGCGCGGGTGTCGCTGATTGGCAGGCCCATGAACCCATTGGTGTTGGTCAGGGTCAGGTTGGGCCAGCCAAAGAACCCGCCATAATGCCCTTCGGCCATCCGGCACAGGTGGCCGTTAAAGCTGCGATCCGACAGCCCCTTGCGGAACGGTTGCTGATGCTGCTGGATATAACGATCAATGGTATAGGTCGCGCCAATTCCGGCCGGCCCCCACCAGATCATGTCGTCATGCCAATCTTGCTGTAATTCCTCTTGGGGGGTCAGTGGCTTGGGATCTGCATTGGCGCGGTCAATCGACCCGATCATGGCATGAATGCGGTCCAGGGTCTTGCGCCCCTCGGCGGGGTCTTGGGGATCGCTTAGCATTCCATCATGGGTCATTGGCCCCGGCTGCACCAGATGCGCGGCGGTTTGCGGCGCCTTCAGCGGGTTCAGCCCGGCCTGCAGCATCAAATGCAACAGGTCGACAAAAAGCGCGGTCTGGGTGATTTTGCCGTTCTCGACCTTGTTGAATTCCGCATAGCGCAAAAAGGCCATTTTCCCCGTGGCCGGTATGCCCAGAAAGGGCGCGTCGAACAGCCCCATCAGATGCCCCATTGAGGCCGCCCACTGGCCTGCGTTCTGGCCTGCGTTCTGGCTTGGGTCATTGTCGATACAGTTCAGGCCGGCGAAAAAGATATCCTGCCGCCGCTGCACCCGCGAAAAAGCGCGCAAAAGGGGCTGCCAAAAGCTGTTTGCGATGGCCGCCGGGCCGCATTGTTCGTTGAAAGGGTGCATGCCATACCACTGACACTCCCCCGAGACGCGCTTTTCCAGAATGGATTGCACTGTCTGCGGTGTGGCGCGGGCCATGTCATGATAATGGGCTTGGACAAGGGCCTTGGTGGCGGCGAAATCAGCGGCGGGGGAATCATTTTGTGTCATGCCAAAGATTTACGCCAAGGCCCAGCCACACGCCAGAGCGGTTGATCACCTTATGGGGCAGGGGCGCCGATCTGCCATTTGCCCCCCGGTTGAGGGATCAGGCAGCTTTGCGGAGACAAGGCGGGCAAAACGCCGTCTGCGGGCAGGGGCACGGGCGCCGCGCCGGCACAGCGCGGCAGAGCAATCAGCCCGTAACCGCGCCGTTCCATGCAATCTTGGGTCACTTTGGCCCGCAGGGCGGTATTTGCGTCCTCGGTAAAGATCGCGCCCGGAATATAAAATCCGGCCTGCTGCACACAGGTTCCGCTGCTGTCACAGACGACCGCGCCGGGAATATATTCGGGGGGATCACGCCGCAGGACGGTTGCGATGGGCACCGCTTCAAGGGCGCTGACCTCGCAGCGCAAAAGGTCGGATTGCATCTGTGCGGGGGTGGCCCCGGCGCGGTAAAAGACCGGTGGCGGGGCACAGCCGCAAAGCACAACCAACAAGGTTGCGGTAATGGCGTGTTTCATCCGGTAATTGTGCCTGAAATCCCGGCGCCAGACAATTGAATTGACCACCCGTTGTGCGCATGCCATTCAGAAGGCCCTAAAGATTTGAAGGACATGCCCGATGAAGGTCATTATCTGCGGCGCCGGCCAAGTTGGCTGGCAGATCGCGCGGCATCTTTCAGGCGAGCGCAATGACGTGACGGTTGTGGACAACAATCCCGAATTGGTGCGCCGGGCGACAGATACCTTGGATGTGCAGGGGATTGCCGGGTTTGCCAGCTATCCTGATGTTTTGGCCCGCGCCGGGGCCCGCGATGCCGATATGATCATCGCCGCCACCCATTCGGACGAGGTAAATATGGTCACCTGTCAGGTGGCCCATTCGGTGTTTGGTATCACCCGCAAGATCGCCCGGTTGCGCAGTCAGTCGTATCTGGATGCGATTTATTCGGATCTGTATCGGCGTGATCATATGCCCATCGACGTGGTGATCAGCCCCGAACGCGAAGTCGCCGCGGCGGCGTTGCAGCGGCTGTCAGCGCCGTCGGCCTTTGATACCGAGGTGTTCATGGGCGGGCGCGCCCAGCTGCTGGGGATCACCATCGAAGACAGCTGCCCGGTGGTCAACACCCCCTTACGGCAGTTGACCGATCTGTTCTCCACCCTGCGTGCGGTGGTGGTTGGTGTGCGCCGCGAAGGCACGCTGTTCGCCCCCGAGGCCAATGATCAGCTGCTGGTGGGGGATGATTGCTATGTCTTTACCCATGCCGATGATACCTCGCGCACCATGGAGATTTTCGGCAAGCAGGTCCGCAAGCAAGAGCGCGTGGTGCTGGTGGGGGGGGGCAATGTCGGGCTGACCGTGGCCCAGACCCTTGAGGCGCGCGCCAAACGTATTCGCGCCAAGGTGATAGAAAAGAATATCGTCATTGCCGAACGCGCCGCCGAGGCGCTGGAGCGCACGATTGTGCTGAATGGCGATGGGCTTGACGCGGCCCTGCTGGCCGAGGCCGGCATAAGCCGCGCCGATGCGATGATGTCGGTCACGGATGATGACAAGACAAATATGTTGGCCTGTGTGCGCGCCAAGGCCGAAGGCTGCCCCTATGTGATTGCCTTGATCAATGATCCAACCTTGGTGCCGTTGATGACCCCGCTGGGGATTGATGCCTATATCAATCCGCGCGCCACCACGGTCAGTTCCATCTTGCGTCATATCCGCCACGGCCGGGTTCGGGCGGTTTATTCCATCGGGGACGCCGAAGCCGAAGTGATCGAGGCCGAGGTGCTGTCGACATCACCCCTGGCCGGGCGGCGCATTTCCGAAATTGAGTTTCCCGAAGGGGTGCTGGTCGGGATGGTCCGCAAAGGTGATGAGATCCTGCGCCCCACCGGATCAATGCGCATCGACGAAGGCGATGTTGTTGCGCTGTTTGCCCTGGCGGGCGATGTTCCAGAAGTAGAGCGCCTGTTGCAGGTCTCTATCGACTTTTTCTAAACCATGGCTGCGCTGCCCCCTTCGCGGCCTTCGGCCCAAGCGATCTGGAATGGGTTGCTGCAATTGCCGCTGTTCTTGTTGCTGTTTGGCTGTGCGGCGGTGTCGATGGTGATGCCGTCGATCTTTGGCGCCATTGCGCGGGATCTGGATACGGCGCGGGGGTTCTTTTACGCCGGGCTGCTGGGGGGCATTACCTTTGTCTTGATCGCGGTGGCCCATGCCGGACGTTTGCCGCGACATGGTGCCCTTGGCCCGTTGATGTCGTTGCTGTCGACGTTTGTCATCTTGCCGCTGTTTCTGGCGGTGCCGTTTCATTTCGGCCTTAAGACCACGTCATTCTTTAATGCCTATTTCGAAATGGTCAGCGCCATCACCACCACCGGCGCCACGTTGTTCGACGATCCGGGCCGGCTTGATCGCACCTTGCATTTATGGCGCGCTCAGGTCGGTTGGATGGGCGGGCTGTTGATGTGGATCGCGGCCTCGGCGATTTTGGCACCGATGAATTTGGGCGGGTTCGAAGTGACAGCGCAGGCCGAACCGGGGCGCCGCGATGCCATCAAGGGCCGGGTTGATCGCGCCGACCCGCGGGCCCGGCTGCGGCGGGTCTGTGCCGTGTTGATGCCGCTTTATCTGGGGTTGACGCTGCTGCTTTGGTTGCTGTTGTTGATCGCGGGGGACAACGGGTTTGTGGCGCTGTGTCACGCGATGTCGGTGATGGCCACCTCGGGGATATCGCCGATTGGCGGGCTGGGCCAAAGCAACGGCGGCGTGCTGGGCGAAGCGGCGATGCTGATGTTCATGGTCTTTGCCGTCTCGCGGCTGACGTTTTCGTCGGACACGGTGACGGCGACGCAGGGGCGGCTGGGCACTGATCCGGAAATCCGCGCCGCATTGGTGGTGGTTGTGACCGTGCCGCTGGTGCTGTTCGCCCGTCATTGGGTGGCCAGCTATGACGTCAGCGCCCCCATGACCCCGGCCGAGGCGCTGGGGGCGTTTTGGGGTGCGTTGTTTACGGTTGCGTCCTTTTTGACCACGACAGGTTTTGCCAGCAGCCATTGGGCCGAGGCCCAAACCTGGTCAGGTCTGGCAACGCCGGGGTTGGTGTTGATGGGCCTGGCGATGATCGGCGGCGGGGTGGCAACCACGGCAGGGGGGGTCAAGCTGCTGCGGGTCTATGCCCTTTATACGAACGGCCTGCGCGAAATGGAGCGCCTGGTCCATCCATCGTCGGTCAGCATGGCCTCGCCGCAGGCGCGGCGATTGCAACGCAATGGCGCCTTTATCGCTTGGGTGTTTTTCATGCTGTTCGCCTTGTCGATGGCGCTGATCACCGTGCTTTTGGCCCTTTTGGGGGTCCAGTTCGAAGACGCCATCGTCCTTGCCATTGCCACGCTGTCCACCACAGGCCCCTTGGTTGAATTTGCGGCCGACAGCCCGATCCAACTGGCGTTGATCGGGGATCCGGCCAAGGCGGTCATGATCGGCGCCATGGTGCTGGGCCGTCTGGAAACCCTGGCGATTATCGCGCTTTTTACTGCGGATTTATGGCGCGCCTAGGGGATATTTTTCACGCCAAAGATTTTGGGGCTGGAATGTCCTGCGCGCGCGCTTCATACTTGGGGCTATGGCGCCTGATCCGCAGGTGCAGGCAAGAAAAAAGGCGAGATGACTTATGGCATCTGATAAACAGAACCTTCAGGACGCATTCCTGAATCACGTGCGCAAGGCAAAAGTCCCGGTAACGATTTTTTTGATCAATGGGGTTAAGCTGCAAGGCGTGATCACCTGGTTTGACAATTTTTGTGTTCTGTTGCGTCGCGATGGCCAATCGCAACTGGTTTACAAGCACGCGATCTCAACGATCATGCCAAGCCAGCCGATCAGCCTTTATGAGGGTGAAGAGGCTTCTTGAGCAGGCCAGACTTTCAGATAGAGGACACCACAGCAGCGCGCCCGACGCGCGCTTGGGTGTTACATCCTGACATCAAATCCGCCAAGGAACGCCGCCTTGCCAGCCATTCGCTGGCCGAGGCCGTGTCGCTGGCCCATGCCTTGCCCCAGATCGAGGTGATGGGCGCCCAGATCGTGCCCCTCAAGACCGCGCGGGCAGGGATGTTGTTTGGCTCGGGCAAGATTGAGGAAATCAAACAAAGCCTGAGCGATCACGAGGTCGAATTGGTGCTGGTCGACGGGCCTGTCAGCCCGGTCCAGCAGCGCAATCTGGAAAAGGTCTGGGGCGTCAAACTGTTGGACCGCACCGGGCTGATCCTTGAGATTTTCAGCGACCGGGCCGCCACCCGCGAAGGGGTGCTTCAGGTTGAAATGGCCGCGCTGAATTATCAGCGCACCCGTCTGGTGCGGGCCTGGACCCACCTTGAACGCCAGCGTGGCGGCCTTGGTTTTGTCGGTGGTCCCGGCGAAACCCAGATCGAGGCCGACCGCCGCGCCATCGACGAACAACTGGTGCGCCTGCGCCGGCAGCTGGACAAAGTGGTCAAGACGCGGGCCTTGCACCGGGCGGCACGGGCCAAGGTGCCCTATCCGATTGTGGCGCTTGTTGGCTATACCAATGCCGGAAAATCAACGCTTTTCAATCGGTTGACTGGTGCGGATGTGATGGCGAAAGATATGCTTTTTGCCACGCTTGACCCCACGATGCGGCGCTTTGAAATTCCCGAAGGCCCCGAGGTTATCTTGTCGGACACGGTGGGATTTATCTCTGATTTGCCGACCGAACTGGTGGCCGCGTTTCGCGCCACCCTGGAAGAGGTTCTGGCCGCCGATGTGATCTGTCATGTGCGCGACATCTCGCACCCCGAATCAGAGCAACAGGCCAAGGATGTGCGGCAGATCCTGACCTCGCTTGGGGTGGAAAAGGATCGCCCGATGTTCGAGGTCTGGAACAAGCTGGATCAAATGGATGACACCGGCGCGGCGGCGATGCGTGTGCGGGCCGGGCGCGATGAAAAGGTGTTTGCCACATCGGCCTTGACCGGCGAGGGGCTGCCGCCGTTGATGGCCGCCATCGCGGCGACCTTGCAGGGCAGCAAACGTCGCGAACAGCTGACCCTTGGGTTCGCCGATGGCAAAAAGCGGGCCTGGCTGTTCGCGCAAGAGCTGGTGGAAAGCGAAACACAAACCGACGACGGTTTTGACATCACCGTGTTGTGGACCGCCGCCCAAGCCGATCAGTTTTCGCGCCAGTAATCCCCGCCCCAATACCCCCCGTCAGGGGCCGCTTGCATCGGCAAAGCGCCAGGCGCCGGGGGCCAGATCATTCAGCCGCCAGATGCCGATTTCTTCGCGGATCAGCCGCAGACAGGGCAGACCGACATGGGCCGTCATGCGCCGCACCTGCCGGTTGCGCCCTTCTGAGATGGTGATGCGCAGCCAACTGTCCGGCACCGATTTGCGAAAGCGCACGGGCGGAACCCGCGGCCAAAGCCCGGCGGGCGGGGCGGCGGGCACGGCTTGGGCGGGGCGGGTCAAACCATCCTTAAGGGCCACGCCCTTGCACAGTGCCGCCAGCGCCGCAGCATCAACCGTGCCTTCGACCTGCACCAGATAGGTCTTGGGCATCTTGTGTTTGGGATTGGCAATACGCGCCTGTAACCGGCCATCATCGGTCAGCACCATCAACCCTTCGCTGTCGCGGTCCAGACGACCGGCGGGATAGAAACCGGGCAGATCAATAAACCCCGAAAGGGTGGGGCGGGGCGATCCTTGGGTGCCTTTGTCGGTGAATTGCGACAGCACGCCATAGGGTTTGTTGAACAAGATCACTTTGGGCATCGGGGGGATCCTTGGCGGGTTATTCCTTGGGGCGCAACACCGTCACCCCAACCGAGGCCGCGCGCGCCAGATCCAGATCCAGCGACATCGGGATATATTCGCCGCGTCGCCATAGCTGGGCCAGATCGTCATAGTGGCGGGACAGGAAATGCCCCGATTGCCCGGTGGCGGCAATAAAGACCGAACTGTCAGGATCGGCAAAATCATAGACCCCGCGATAGCCGGGCCCCTGAACCGATTCAAACGGGTTGGGATCTTGGCCTTTGCTTTGGCCGCGCATCAATGTGTTGTCGCCGCCGCTGGTGCTTTGGCGAATGTTCACAAAATAGCGCAGGGCCGTGACATTGCCCAAAACCGGGTGATCGTGGCGGGCCTGATGAGCATCGCCCCAACGCAGGGACTCCAGCTGAGGGCCCCAGGATTCCTCGATCCAGATCAACGCATCATCAAGCGCCAGGATCGCCAGATCGGTGCAGGTTTCCTTTGGGGCGGACTGGCGGATATCACACCAGACGTCGGCCCCGTTCAGCCCGCGAAAGGCGCGTTCGATCAGGGCCGGACGCAGGTGGGTAATCTGTGCGGCCACTGGCCCCAGATCGTCTTCGATCAGGCGCTTTTGCAGGGCGCGCATCCACGCCGCATAGATCAGCGGTTCGGGCATATGTTCGTTCATTTCGCCCGACCAGTTGGCCAGCAGGGCCAGGGCCTTTTGCCGTTGGCGCGCACGGGTGCCGGCCGGCGCTGTTTGGGTGGTAAACCACAGATCGGCCCCGATCAAAGGCAAGAGGGCCCGCGCGGTAAAGCTGACGGTATCTAGCTGGGCCTCGACAAAGCTGTCACGGGTATGAACCTGGCGGGTTTCCATCAAGCGCTGCCAACGGGTCTGAAGGCCCAGATCCGCGCCCGAGGCGCGGCCGGAATTGGCCAAGATACCGCTGTCGGGGGCGATGGATTGCGGCGCGCTGTCAAAGCTGTGCCAGCCTTGCCAGCGGTTTTCCGCCAGCCAGCCGGGCGCCGGAAGCGTGCCTTGGGTTTGATGGGATGCGGCGCGAATCGGGCGCAGGCCGATGGTTTTTTGCGCGATGTTGTCGCGATCGGCCAGCACCAAGGTCTGCGCGGGGGCAATATGATCGCGGGCGCTGTCAATCGCGGCGCGCAGGGATTGCGCCTGCATCAGGTCAATCGCCGCCCCGATTGAGGTATCTTGCGCCGACAGCCCGGTCCAAGACAGCGCCGCAACCGTGCCCGGCGGGGCGATCAGCGCGATGTCCATTTCACTGCGCAGCACCGGGCCGTTGTCGGTCCAGCGCTGGGTGATTGTGACCGGCTCTTGGCCTTTGACGGCGATGATTGAACGCTGGGTTCGAAACGGGCGAAAGCCGCCGGGTGTCAGATATTCGGCAGGGTTCTCGGGGTTCAGGCGTTCGATAAACAGATCCAGATCATCAACCGGTGCCCCCGCGCGGCCCCAGCCCAGGGCCCCGCTGCGCCCGCTTAGGATGGCAGGAACGCCGGGAATCGTGGCGCCGATGGCGCTGCCGTTGCGCAGGCCCAGCCGGGCCAGATACCAAAGACCGGGGGCGCTGAACCGGCCGGTCGGGTCGCTGGCCAGCAAGGTGCCCCCGGCCGCCGATCGGGCCGGCGCTGCGGCCCAGGCGCTGGTTGCGGGGGCAGGCAGGGCGGCCAGCGGCGACAAGGGGTGCGGCGTCGCCCCGGCTGCCCCTGACGCCGCGGGCGCGCTGGCAAAGCGCGGGGCGTCGGGAAACAGGGCGCCATAATCGACACCCGCCGGGATCGCCGGGTGCAGATCGCTTTGACGTTGCCAATCCGCCAGCGCCAGCGACACGCGGGCGCGCTCAACCTCGGTGACAAGTTCCTGAAGGGCCGGCAGCCCCATCAGCTTGAGCACCGCAATGCTGTCGGCCGCGCTCCAGGGGCTGACCGGGGCGGCGAATATGAACATTTCGGGGGCGCCGCGCCCAAGCGCCTGGCGGTTGATCTGATCAAGCCGCGCATTCACCCCCGCCGCATAGGCGTCAAGCACGGCCCGCGTGCGCACGGTTTGAACCGCAAGCGATTGCACGGCCAGCCCGGCCAGATCAAACCGGCGCATCAGCTTGTCGGTCTCAAGCGTGGCGGGGCCAAACACCTCGGACAGGCGGCCCTGCGCCGTGCGCCGCAACAGCGTCATCTGCCACAGCCGGTCCTGGGCGTGGGCAAAACCAAGGGCGAAAAACACATCAAGGTCTTCGTCGCCGATGATATGGGGCACATTGGCATTGTCGCGAATGATCTGAACCGGGGCGCTTGGCCCGTTAACGACCAGATCGGCGTCATATTGGGGCAATGACCGCGCCGCCAAATAATAGACGCCAGCCGCCGCGATGGCCGCACACGCCACCAGCGCGCCCGCAAGCCGCAACAGCCATTTGATCAACACACCCATCTTAGCCCTGGACCCATCCGCCGGTTACGGGGGTGTTGTGTAAGCCCGAACCGCCACAAAGGGAAGGCGGGGTTATGGGATGATCCGCGTGTATTTCGTGCCTTGCAGCGTTGCACCGATTTTCAGACCGGCCCGTCCAAAGACGGCGGCCACCACGGGCGACAGCGCCGTTGTGGTTTCGGCCTTCAATCCGTCGCCATTGCTTGAGATCACATAGTCGATGTCGCCGCCCGCAGCCCAACCGGCCGATTGGCGGAACTCAAGCAATGCGTCCTCGGTCATGAAAAACAGGACATGTGCATATTGCTGTGCGCCGATTTGCAGGCCACCGCTTAGTTTTGCGGTTGAATAATAATCGACAGTCACCCCGCCGACGCGCAGCGCGCCGCGCCCATAGGCACCGCCAAAGCCAAAGCCGGCCTCGGTCACGAGGGGCATCACCAACATGCCGTTGGCCTTTTCGGCCAGCGCGCGGGTGTTGGGATAGGTGCTGTACATTTCGGCCAATGTGGCATCAACGCGGGCGTCGATGGTGGCGGGGCCGGTGCTGCCGATGCCATTGCCGCAGGCGGCGGTCAGCCCCAAGGACGCAACAGCGCCCAATGCAAAGGCGCGGCGCGAGAATGAATGATTTGTCATCTGAATGCCTGTAATTTGATTGCTCACCTGCCGGTTCTCCCGACTTGTCGGCAAAGATACGCGCAACCGGCGGGCTTGTCACCCCACGGTGTGATGTTTTGGCGGCTTACCGCTGGTTCAAAAGCCGGGCGGCCTGCGGCGCAAAATAGCTAAGCACCCCATCGCAGCCGGCCCGCTTGAACGCCATCAGGCTTTCCAGCATCACGGTGTCGCCATCAATCCAGCCGTGATCGGCAGCGGCGCGGATCATCGCGTATTCCCCCGACACCTGATAGGCAAAGGTCGGCGCGCCAAAGCGGTCTTTGACCCGTGTGCAGATATCCAGATAGGGCATGCCGGGCTTGACCATCACCATATCGGCGCCTTCGCGCAGGTCGCGTTCAATCAGGCGCAGGGCCTCGTTGGTGTTGGCCGGATCCATCTGATAGGTTTTCTTGTCGCCCGTCAGCGCCCCAGAGGCCCCGACCGCATCGCGAAACGGGCCATAAAACCCCGAGGCATATTTGGCCGCATAGCTGAGAATCATCACGTTCTGGTGCCCGCCCCCCTCAAGCGCGCTGCGGATTGCGCCGATGCGCCCGTCCATCATATCGGATGGCCCGATAATGTCGGCACCGGCTTCGGCCTGGGCCATGGCCATCTTGACCAGGGCCTGAACGGTCTTGTCGTTGACGATCTCGCCGTTTTCGACAAAGCCGTCATGGCCGTTGATGTTATAGGTATCCAGCGCCACATCGGTCATGATCGCCAGTTCCGGCGCTGCCTTTTTGATCGCACGGATGGCGCGGTTGGCGTGGTTGTCTGGATCCCAGGCGCCGGCGCAATCGGCGGTGCGTTCTTCGGGGCCGGTATAGGGAAAGATGCAGATCGCCGGGATGCCCAGATCGGCGGCCTCGCGGGCGGCTTCGGCGATTTTGTCGACAGACCGGCGAAAGACACCGGGCATGGAGGGGATCGGCTCGATGATGCCGTCGCCGCTGCGCACGAATACCGGCCAGATCAAATCCCCCACGCTCAGCGTGTTTTCGCGGGTCAGGGCGCGGATGCTGGCGCTTTGACGGGCGCGGCGAAAACGCGTGGCGGGAAAGGCGGCTTGGGTCGGGCGCATCTTGGGGCCTCCGAGGTGTCTGAATGGGGTGTCTGAATGTGTCCCTCTCAGTGCCACGGAAAATTGCCTGTGCCAAGGGTAGGAATTGCCGCCAAGCCCGGCTAGAAAGACGCAAGCAACAACAAAGATGTAGTCCCTTGGATTGGTATCAAAATCTGTTCGAGCTGATCGACATGCGCTCGTTCTCGAACCTGTGGTATTGGATTGCGCTGGCGGTGATGTGGTCGACCGCCAGCCATTGGGTCTTGGGCGTGCCATACGATATGGTCACACGCGCCCGCGGTCTGGGCGGCCAAAGCGAGCTGGACCTGGAAGAGCTTTGCGCCATCAATGTGCGGCGGATTTTGCTGATCGGGCAAATGGCCGGGCTGTGGCTGCTGGGGCTGATTTGTTTCGCGCTCAGCTCGTTGTTGTTGTTGGGCTTTGCCTATGGGGTGGAATTTGCCCAGGCGGTGTTCTTGCTGGCGTTTCCCATGGCGCTGGTGGGGCTTTTGTCGCTGTCGAATGCGCGGCTGATTGATCAACAGGCCCTGAAGGGCGCCGCCTTGATCCGCCGTTTGGGGCGGCACCGATTGTTCGTCCAGGCCATTGGTGTGGTGTCGATTTTTGTCACCGCGCTTTGGGGAATGTATCAAAACCTGACCATCGGCGCGCTGTGACCTGCCTGGCGCGGGTTGACACGGGCGCGCCTTGCCTCAATTGAGACCCCATGACCGATCAGACCCATATCACCCTTTCCGGCGCCCCCGAGGGGCTTGATGCAAAGCTTTTGCTGGCCGAGATGAACACATCAGGCGGGCCGGTGCTGCACATCGCCCGCGATGACAAACGGCTTGAGGCCATGCGCGCCGCGCTGGCGTTTTTCGCGCCGCAGGTGCCGGTGGTGGTGTTTCCGGGCTGGGATTGTCTGCCCTATGACCGGGTGTCGCCCAATGCTGATATCTCGGCGCGGCGTATGGCGACGCTGGCGGGGCTTGTCCATGGGATGCCGGATCGCTTTGTGTTGTTGACGACGCTGAACGCCGCGACCCAGCGCCTGCCGGCGCGGCAGGTTTTGCAAGACGCCGCCTTTACCGCCACAGTCGGCACCCGCGTGGACGAAGGCGCGCTGCGTGCGTTTTTGGTGCGCATGGGCTTTGTGCAAAGCCCGACCGTCACTGAACCGGGTGATTATGCGGTCCGAGGCGGCATTATTGATATTTATCCGCCAGGGGATCTGGGACCGGTGCGTCTGGATCTGTTCGGCGATACGCTGGATGGCGCGCGGCGCTTTGATCCGGCAACCCAGCGCACCACCCAAAAGCTTGACGTGGTCGAACTGGCACCCGTTTCCGAGGTGATCCTGGACGAGGCGGCAATAACCCGGTTTCGTCAAAATTACCGGATCGAATTTGGCGCGGCGGGCACCGATGATCCGCTCTATGAGGCGATCAGCGCCGGGCGCAAGCATCAAGGCGCGGAACATTGGCTGCCGTTCTTTCACGACCGGCTGGATACGTTGATGGATTATTTGCCGGGTGCGACGATCACCTTGGACGATCAGGTCACGCCGATGCGCCTGGCCCGATGGGACGCGATCCAAGACCAATATGAAACCCGCAAGATCGCCATGGCCAGCCGCAGCAAAATGGACAGCGTCTATAAGCCTTGTCCGCCGGGTCCGCTGTATCTGGATGATGCCGCCTGGGGCGATGCCATTGCCGGTCGCCGGGTCATTCAACTGGCCGCTATGCCGCAACCAACCGGGTTGGCGGTGTTGGATGCAGGGGGGCGCCTTGGTCGGAATTTCGCGCCCGAACGCCAGCAGGAAAACCTGAGCCTTTTTGGGGCTTTGGCCGGGCATATCAAAACGCGAATGCAGTCAGGTCCGGTGGTGATCGCCAGCTATTCTGAAGGCGCCCGCGAGCGATTGGGCGGGCTGATCGAGGACGAAGGCCTGTCCGAGGCCATCCCGATTTCAGATGCGTCAAGAATCGGTAAACGCGGGCTGCATCTGGCGGTTTGGGCGCTCGAGCACGGGTTTGAAACCCAGGGGCTGACGGTCATTTCCGAACAAGACGTGCTGGGCGATCGCCTGATCCGAAGCCCCAAGCGCAAGCGCCGGGCTGAGAATTTCCTGACCGAAACCCAATCCCTGTCGCCCGGCGATTTGATCGTGCATGTGGATCACGGCATTGGGCGCTACATGGGCCTTGAGGTGGTGACAGCCGCCGGCGCGGCGCATGAATGTATCTTGCTTGAATATGCCGAGGGCGCCAAGCTGTATCTGCCGGTGGAAAACATCGAACTGCTGTCGAAATACGGCCACGAGGAAGGGCTGCTGGACAAGCTGGGCGGCGGCGCGTGGCAGGCCAAAAAGGCCCGCCTCAAGGAACGCATCCGCGAGATGGCCGACAAGCTGATCCGCATTGCCGCCGAACGGGCGTTGCGCAAGGCGCCGGTGCTGGACCCGCCGCCGGGGATGTGGGATGCCTTCAGCGCCCGTTTCCCCTATAGCGAAACCGATGATCAGCTGCGGGCGATTGGCGATGTGGTTGACGATTTGACCTCGGGCAATCCGATGGACCGGCTGGTGTGCGGTGATGTGGGCTTTGGCAAGACCGAGGTGGCGATGCGCGCGGCTTTTGTGGCGGCCATGTCCGGGGCGCAGGTGGCGGTGATTGCCCCCACAACCCTGCTGGCGCGCCAGCACTATAAATCCTTTGCTGAACGGTTTCGCGGCTTTCCAGTCGAAGTGCGCCAGCTGAGCCGCTTTGTTTCGGCAAAAGAGGCTGCGGCCACCCGCGATGGCATGGCGCGCGGCACAGTCGATATCGTGATTGGCACCCATGCGCTTTTGGCCAAAAACATTCGTTTCCAGAATTTGGGTCTGCTGGTCATTGACGAGGAACAGCATTTCGGTGTGGGACACAAGGAACGCCTGAAGGCCCTGCGCACCGATATCCATGTGCTGACGCTGACCGCGACACCGATCCCGCGGACGCTGCAACTGTCGCTGACCGGGGTGCGCGATCTTTCGATCATTGGCACGCCGCCGGTGGATCGCCTGGCCATTCGCACCTATGTGTCGGAATTTGACAGCGTGACCCTGCGCGAGGCGCTGCTGCGCGAACATTATCGCGGCGGGCAATCGTTTTTCGTGGTGCCGCGCATTTCTGACCTGCCCGAGATCGAGACCTTTCTGAGGGACCAACTGCCCGAGCTGAGCTTTGTCGTGGCACATGGCCAGATGGCGGCGGGCGAGCTGGATGACCGGATGAACGCCTTTTACGACGGTAAATTCGATATTTTGCTGGCCACAACGATCGTTGAATCGGGGCTGGATATTCCCACGGCCAATACGATGATCGTACACCGGGCCGATATGTTTGGCCTGGCGCAACTCTATCAGATCCGGGGGCGGGTCGGCCGGTCAAAGACACGGGCCTATGCCTATCTGACCACCAAGCCACGCGCCAAGCTGACGGCGACGGCGGAAAAGCGGCTGCGGGTGCTGAGCAGCCTGGACAGCCTGGGCGCGGGCTTTACCCTGGCCAGCCAGGATCTGGATATTCGCGGGGCGGGGAATTTGCTGGGCGAAGAACAATCGGGCCAGATGCGGGATGTGGGGTTTGAGCTTTATCAATCCATGCTGGAGGATGCGATTGCCAAGATCCGCAGCGGCCAGATGGAAGGGCTGTCCGAAGCCGATGACCAATGGGCGCCGCAGATCAACCTGGGCGTGCCGGTGTTGATCCCCGAGGCCTTTGTGCCGGATCTGGATGTGCGGCTTGGGCTGTATCGCCGGCTGAGCGGGCTGAGCACCAAGGTCGAACTGGAAGGGTTTGCCGCCGAATTGATCGACCGGTTCGGCAAATTACCGCGCGAGGTCAATTCGCTGATGCTGGTGGTGCGGATCAAGGCGATGTGCAAACGCGCCGGGATTGCCAAGCTGGACGCCGGACCCAAGGGCGCGACGATCCAGTTTCACAATGACAAGTTCGCCTCGCCCAAGGGATTGGTGGAGTTTATTCAAGATCAGCGTGGCATGGCCAAGGTCAAGGACAACAAGATTGTCGTGCGCCGCGATTGGCGCGCCGAGGCGGACAAGATCAAGGGGGCCTTTGCCATCGCCCGCGATCTGGCCGAGAAGCTGCGGGCGGAAAAACGCGCCAAATCGGCCTGAGACCGAGGCGGGAGCGCGTGCGGCACGGGCAGGAGCCTCCGGCGGGGATATTTGCAGAACAAAAGAAGCAGCCGGGTCAGGGGTGGCGGGGCTGATCGCGGCGTTCAAGGTGGCCCATGTAGAGCATGAGCGCATAGCCAAGGGCGGCCATGATCAGCACCGACAGAACCAGCGGGCTTGTGGTGCCGTCGAACATCAGGCCAATGGGCGAGGCAATCGCGGCGGCGCAGATGGTTGAGATTGCGCCAATGACGCTGGCGGCCATGCCGGCGATATGGCCCATGGGTTCCATCGCGATGGCGTTGAGGTTGCCCAGGGTCAGGCCGGCCTGAAAGAACAGGAAGAATTGCCAGAGGATGAACAGGGCAAAGCTGTAATCGCCGGTGTTGCCGGCCAGGGCCAGCATGCCTGCTGAGAGCGCGATCTGGCTGCCCAGGGCGATGGTGACCAGGCGGCGCATGCCAAGGCGGACCACCAGCACGGCGTTCAGCAGGCTGGAGCCGCCAGACAGCAGGGCCACGAGGCCAAACCAGAAGGGGAAGCTTTCGGCGCGGTTGAAGACCTCGGCGTAGATGGGTTGCACCAGCATCAGGACCGAAAACAGCATGGCCAGCGCCAGGGTCTGCACGATGATCGACAGGCGCACAGCCGGGTGGGCAAACATTTGCCGGATGGCGTCGTGGATGAGGGCCAGCCTGAGCGGGCGGCGTTGATTATGGGGCAGGGTTTCCGGCAGGCGCAGGCCCAGCCACAGCACTGAGATCAGGGAAAACAGGATGAAGGACAAGAAGATCGCCTTCCAGCCAAAGGCGGCGATGATGCCCATGCCAAGCGCCGGGGCGATGGCCGGCACGATTGTGAAGAAGATCATCACGATTGACACGATGCGGGCCATTTCGCGCCCGGAAAACAGATCGCGCATGATCGCCAGTGACACGATGCGGGGGCCGGCCGCGCCCAGCCCCTGTAGCAGCCGCGCCAGCAGCATGATTTCCAGCGTGGGGGCGACAAAGGCCAGACAGGCCGACGCGATATAAAGCCCGGCGCCCAGAAATATGATCGGCCGCCGTCCAAACGCATCGGACAGCGGGCCGCTGATAAAGGTGCCCAAGCCCATGCCAAGGACGAAACTGGTCAGGATCAGCGCGGCGCGCGCTGGTTCGGCCGGTGACAGTTCGGCGCCAATTTGCGGCAAAGCGGGCAGCATCGCATCCATCGAAAACGCCACGGTCGAGACCATCATGGCCATCAGGGCGACAAATTCGGTGCGGTGCATCGGGCTTGGACAGGGGGAAGGGGTCAAGGGGGCTCCGGGGGTTGTGCGCTGGCGATGGGCACCTTAGTGGATTCCCGTTTGAAGGGAATAGCCAAGCGGCACCATCAGGCAAAATAATAAACAAGTTAATTAAGTTGCGCCAGATCAGCCACGCAAATCGGCAATGACCTTGGCCCAAAGCGCCGGGGGCTGCGCGCCCGGAACCGCGTGTTTGCCCGCAACGATGAAGGTTGGCACCGATGAAACGCCCATGTCGCGGCTGTGGGCATCGCGGGCGCGGATATCGTCTTTGTCGCTGTCACTGGCCAACAGCCGCAGCACCAGCGCCGCATCCATTCCCAAGCCGTCGGCCAGATCGGCCAGAACTTCGGCGTTGCCGATGTCGCGCCCCTGATCGAAATAGGCGGTAAACAGGGCAGAAACGGCCGCTGTTTGTCGCCCTTCGATCCCGGCCCAATGGATCAGACGGTGGGCATCCAGGGTGTTGGGCGTGCGTTTCATGGCCTCAAAATCAATGGTCAGCCCGGCTTTGGTTGCGTGCTCAAGCACGGGGGCATAGGCACGCGCGGCCTGCGCCTTGCCGCCGAATTTGGTTTCCAGATAGCTGCGGCGGTCCATTCCGCCTGCGGGCATATCGGGGTTCAACTGAAACGGGTGCCATTCGATCGAAAAGGGATGATCGGGGTGATCGGCAAGGGCGCGATCCAGATGGGTTTTGCCAATATAGCACCAGGGGCAAATCGGGTCAGACAGGATATCCAGCTTGATTGGGGTGGTCATGGGCGGCCCTTAAATTGTGATCGCAGCGCGCGCCGCAACAGTTTGCCATTGGCGCCTGTGGGCAACCTTGGCAGATGAATATAAAGCCGCGGCTGTTTATAGCGGGCCAGAACAGTCGAGGCATAGCGCGCCAGCGCCGCTTCGTCCAGCGTGGCCGGCCCGGTGTAAAAGGCGGCGATGACGCGGGTGTCTGGCTTGATCTCTATTTCGGTGGCGGCGATGGCGGTGATCCCCGGATAACCGGTCAGGGCCTGTTCGACCTCAAGCGGTGAAACGCGATACCCGCCGGCGTTCATCATATCATCGGCCCGGCCAAGATAGATCATCTGACCATCGGCGCGCATCATGCCCTGATCGCCGGTCAAGAACCAATCGCCCTGGAACTTTTGCGCCGTTTCCGCCGGGGCATGCAGATAGCCAAGCATCAATCCCGGATCGCTGCGGTGAACGGCAATCGTGCCCGGATCGCCCAGGGGCACGGGCCCGTCCGGGCCAAGGATGGCCACCTTGCGGCCCGGTTGCGGTCGGCCAAGGCTGTCTGGGTCGCAGGTCTGTCCGGGGGCGGTTGATATAAAGGTTGAACATTCCGACATGCCGAAGGCTTCGAAAATTGGGGTGCCGGTTGCCGCTTGCCAGGCGCCTTGCACCGGGGGGGGCAATTTTTCACCGGCGCTCAGGCCGTGGCGCAGATCGGGCAGGGGGGGCATCTGGGTTCGCAGCAGTTGCCGGTAAACGCCAGGGGCGGCGGCAAAGATGCTGGCGCCGTATCGCGCCATCAGGTCGGGCAGATCGCTGGCCGGCGTGCCCGGCGCCGGGATCAGCGCCGTGGCCCCCAGCGTCCAGGGATCCATCAGCCCGGTGCCCAGCGTATAGGTCCAGTTGAAGGCGCCCGCATGCAAGACCTGGTCCTGTGCGGTCATGCCATACCAGCCGTCAAACATCATTTGTCTGGCCCAGATGGCGCGGTGGGCATGGGCGACAGGGCGCGGCCGCCCTGAGGTTCCTGACGTATATATCACATAGCCCAGTCGATCCGGCGCGCCCATGTGATAATCAATCGCCGGCAGATTGCGCATGGCACGCAGGGCCTGAACGTCGATGTGGCGGCTGGTCTGTGGTTCGTTTGCCGGGGCCGGGCAGGGCACATCGGGGGCGTGCAAAATCGCGGCCGGGGCCAGATCGTCGATAATCTGGGCGGTTTCGCTTTGGGTCAGCGCCGCCGAGGTCGGCACAGGGACCAGCCCGGCCGCCAATGCCCCCAGATAGGCGATTGGAAAATCGACCGTGTTATCAAGGCGCATCAGCACGATATCACCCGGCACCAGCCCGGCCTGTCGCAGGCCGTATCCGGTGCCGCGCACCGCTTGGATCAGGGCGCCAAAGCTCCAGTCTGTGCTGGGGCCGGGGCCGATAATCCGCAAGGCCAGCTTGCCGGGGGTGCGTGTGCCCGCGGCCAGCACATGCTGGGCCATGTTGAACCGGGGCGGCACAGCCTTTGCCGGGCCTTGATCAAAGATGGAAAACTGCATGGGTTCAGTTACTGCGCCCTATCGCCCGGCGCAAGCGCGCTGGTGTGCGGTGGGCTGCCCATGGTGGGTGCGGTCCAAGGGCAGCGCAAGCCCGTTGCGCATGACGTTTCAAGACAGTATAGCCCACAACATGCTTGGTTCAGACCCCAAATCATTGATCGAAATTGCCCGCGCAACCGGCGAGGAAGAGCAGGGCGTGCCGCTGGATCTGGGGGCAAGGGTGCGTGAATTGCGCAAGGCCCACGATTGGACGTTGGAACAGGCGGCGACCCAGGCCGGGTTGGCGCGATCCACCCTGTCCAAGATTGAAAACGGCCAGATGTCGCCCACCTATGATGCGCTGAAAAAGCTGGCGGTCGGGCTGAAAATATCGGTGCCTCAGTTGTTTACCCCGCCGCGCGCCGGGCAGATCAATGGCCGATTGGCCGTGACCAAACACGGCAGCGGCACCGCACAGGCCACCGTCACCTATGAGCACGAGCTGCTGGCCGAAACCCTGACGAAAAAGCAGATGCTGCCCTATCGCGCCCGTGTTCGGGCCCGGTCCATTGATGAATTCGATGGTTGGGTGCGCCATGACGGCGAAGAATTTCTGTATGTTCTGACCGGGGTGATCCGGCTTTATACCGAATTTTACGAACCCATCGAAATGCGGCGCGGCGACAGCGCCTATTATGACGCCACGATGGGCCATAATGTTGTCTCGCTCAGCGCCGATGACGCGTCGATCCTGTGGGTGACGTCGCTGGTCTAGGGGCGTTTGGCCAGCAAGGGCCGCAAGATCACATGCGCCGCAAGGGTGGCCAGCAGCTGCGCTGCAACAAAGGCGGCGATATGGCCGGGGTAAATGCCGGCAAAACTGTCGGTAAAGCCGCGGGCGATGGCCACGGCGGGGTTGGCAAAGCCGCTTGAGGCGGTGAAGAAATATCCCCCCGTGACATAAAGCGCAACCAAGGCGGGAACGCTGGCGGGGCGGGTCTGAAGCCCGCCAAAGATGGCAAAAAGCAACCCAAAAGTGGCAAGCCCTTCGGACAGCCACATGCCGGGTCCGGTCCGGTGCATGGCGCTGGCGATTTGCAAAACCGGTTGTTCAAACATCAAATGCGAGGCCCAGACCCCCGCGATGCCGCCAAGGATCTGAACCGCGACATATTGCGCCGCAACCCGCCACAAGATGTCACCGCGCAGCGCAAAGGCCAAGGTTACCGCCGGGTTGAAATGCGCCCCCGACACCGGCCCTAAAACGGTGATGATCACAAACAGCATGGCGCCGGTTGCCACCGCATTGATCAAAAGCGCCAGCCCGATGTTTCCGCCTGACAAGTTCACCGCCATGATGCCGCTGGCCACGATCGACATCAAAAGCATCCCGGTTCCAAGGGCCTCGGCCCAAAGCTGTCGTGTCATTCTAAGCACCTGTCTTGGTCGATCTGTTCCGTTCCGCGCTAGCTGAGCCAATGGGCCGTGTCAAATGCCGCGTTGCGGCGCGGGGGCTAGTTGTCTTGGATCCACCATACCTCGGGCATAAAATTCGGACCGTCGCCATAAATCGGCGTGCGGGCGGGAAAGCGCAAACGTTTGTCATGGGCAATTCGCCCGGTGGTATATTGCCAAAACGGGATCACAAAGCGCCCGGCGGTCAGCACCCGGTCAAGGGCGCGGGTGGCGGCGGTAAAGGTTTCTTGGTCAGGGGCGGTCAGCATCGCATCAATCATCGCGTCAATGGCCGGATCCTTGACCCCCATCAGATTGCGCGATCCAGCCTGATCGGCCGCCTGTGCCCCCCAGTAAAAGCGCTGTTCGTTGCCCGGCGACAAAGACAAAGACCGCCGAAACGCGGTCATATCGAAATCAAAGCTGTTTACCCGCGCGGTATATTGCGCGTCATCGGTGGTTTCGATCTGCATGTCGATGCCCAGCCGGGCAAGGGCCTGCTGATACAGATCGGCAATCGCCTTGTTCTCGCTGTTGCCCTTGGTCAGCAGCAAGGTAAAGGCCAGCGCCGCGCCATCCGGGCCGCGCATTGTCCCGGCGGCATCGGCGGCAAAGCCGGCCTCGGCCAGCAAGGTCATGGCGCGGCGGATATTCTTGCGGTTGCGCAGGCTGCCATCGCTTTGCGGCAGGGCATAGCCCTCAAGCGTGCCGGGAAGCAGGGCATCGCGAAACGGGGCAAGCAGGTTGGCGACAGGGGCCGGGGCCGGGCCGGGCTGCATGGCCAGGACCGAATTGGAAAAATACGAGGTAATGCGCGGCTGCTCTCCTCCGGTCAGGGTGTCATTGATATATTCAAAATTGAACGCAGAAATCAGCGCCTCGCGCACGCGCCAATCTTGAAACATCGCGCGCCGCGTGTTCATCACGAAGCCGGTCATGCCTGACGGTTTTTGGTGCGGGATCTCGCTTTTGACGATCTGACCGGATCGCACGGCGGGAAAATCATATTGGCTGGCCCAGGTCTGGGCGTTGAATTCCCGCACCGCCGAGATTTCGCCGGCTTTGAATGCCTCGAACAGCACCGACGAATCGCCGTAAAAATCCAGCACGATCTGATCCATGTTATGGGTGCCGCGGCGAAATGGCAGATCACGGCCCCAATAGGCAGGGTTGCGGGTTAAAACAACGCGCCGGCCGGCCTCGTAGGTGCTGATCTGATAGGGGCCACTGCCCAGCGGGATGTCGGCCAGGGGCGCGTTGGTGAAATCCTGCCCCTGCCATTGCGCCTTGGACAAGATCGGCCGCAGCCCAGCCAAAAGAGCAAGCTCTTGATTATCATTCGAAAAGCTGATTCGCACGCGGCGGGGGGCGGTTTGGGCAATGCGCGATATCTGCCCCCAAAGGTTGCGATATTTTGGATGGCCTTGCGTGCCCAGAACCTCAAAGGAAAAAATCACATCCTCAACCGTGACCGGGCTGCCGTCGGAAAACCGGGCGGCCGGGTTCAGGGTAAACTCAACCCAGCTGCGGTCTGGTGCGGTCTCGACCGATTCGGCCAACAGCCCGTAAAGGGTAAAGGGTTCGTCCCAGGACCGGCCCAAAAGGGTCTCATGTGTGAAAAATGCCAGCTGCCACGGGGCGGTGCCCTTGTGGGAAAACGGGTTCAGGCTGTCAAAGCCGCCGGTGTTGCCCAAGCGGATGGCGCCGCCTTTCGGCGCGTCGGGGTTGGCATAGGGCAAAGACACAAAATCCGGTGGGAGAGCAGGCCGCCCATACATAGATATCCCGTGTGACGGCCCCGCCAGCGCCCCGGACACCCAAAGCCCGGCGCAGAAAATAGCGGCCTGTTTCGCCGATTTCACCCAATAAGAAAGCCTCATTTTCACACGCCCTTGTCGTTTGCCGGGGTTCATTTGCCGGCACGCTATCTGGCAATTGCCATCTTTTCAAACTTTTAGCTTGGACAGCGCATTCAGATTGCTTATAAAAGACTCACTGCTCGATAGGTTTCTTGCCTGTATGAAACCTGCCTCAATGACTTAACGCCTGCCTTGTGCAGGCGTTTTTTTTGTGTCGTGCTTGGGCGGGCATCGGCGGGATCTGTGGCGGCGCGGCATGGCGCTTTTTGGCCAGAAATCCGCCAGTATCGCGTAAACCCAGCAAAGCAAGGCGCGACGGCCCCAGGGCTGCGGCGCATCACGCCATGGTCATTGGTGCTTTGATGTGGCTTACTTTGCCCGTTACAGCCCCCAGCGGGCGCATTCAGATCAGGAAAAGAACATGACGCTAGGAGAATCACTGCGCGGCAAGACAGCTGTCGTCACCGGATCAAATTCAGGCATTGGCCTGGCGATTGCCAAGGCGCTGGCGGGTGCGGGGGCGGATGTTGTGCTTAATTCCTTTACCGACCGGGCCGAAGATCACGCCCTGGCCGAGCAAATCGGCCATGAGGCCGGCGTCAGCGCGCGCTATGTCGCGGCGGATATGTCCGATCCGGCGCAATGCCGCGATTTGATCGCCCAGGCCGGGCGCTGTGATATTCTGGTCAACAATGCCGGCATTCAGCATGTGGCGCCTATTCCCGAATTTCCCGAAGGTAAATGGGACCAGATTATCGCGATCAACCTGTCCTCGGCGTTTCATACCACGGCTATGGCCTTGCCGATGATGCGGGCCGCTGGTTGGGGGCGGGTGATCAATGTGGCGTCGGCGCATGGGTTGACCGCCTCGCCTTATAAATCGGCCTATGTCGCGGCGAAACACGGGGTGATTGGCCTGACCAAGACCACCGCGCTTGAGACCGCGCAAGAGGCGATAACCGCCAATGCCATTTGCCCCGGCTATGTGCTGACGCCCATCGTCGAAAAGCAGATCCCCGATACGATGAAAGAATACGCCATGACCCGCGAAGAGGTGATCGAAAAGGTGATGCTGACGCGCCAACCTTCAAAGCAATTCGCAACGGTCGAACAGATCGGCGGCACGGCGGTGTTCTTGTGTTCAGAACACGCCGCACAAATGACCGGCACAACGCTGAGCCTGGACGGCGGATGGACGGCGTTGTGATCGGGGTGATCGGGGCCGCGCGGTTTTGCATCCGGGCGGCGCCTTGGCGGTTATGAGCTTTTCTGGGGCTTTGGGCTGCGCTTTTTGCGCAGTTCGGGCAGCCGGTCCGACGGATAGACCAGCCCGGCCGAGATCACCAGCTTGGCGGCGTCTTCGACGCTCATGTCCAGTTCGATGACGTCTTCGCGGGGAACGAACAGCAAGAACCCCGAGGTCGGGTTGGGCGTTGTCGGCAAAAAGATGCTGAGCATCGGCTGCCCGTCATGGGCGCGGGCGGCGATTTCGCCCTTGGTGCCGGTCGAGACAAAGCCGATCGCCCAGATGCCTTTGCGGGGGTATTCGATAACGCAGGCGGTCTCGAATGAGCGTTCAGATTGGGCGAAGACGGTTTCGGATATCTGCTTGATGCCGGAATAGATGGTGCGCACCACCGGGGTGCGTTCCACCAAGCTTTCGGCCAGCACAATCAATGAGCGCCCGATCAGGCCCTTGGCCATCCAGCCGACCAGGATGGTGAAGATCAAGAACATCACCACACCGATACCGCGCACGTTGATTTGCACGGATGGGTCTAGGCCAAGGAGATCCTGGATCAGCCGGTCGGGTTGATAGGCGCGCGGAACAAACGGCAGCACAAACCCATCAATCCAGCCGACCACCGACCAGATCAGCCAGATCGTCAGCCCGACAGGGGCGATCACCACCAACCCGGTGAGGAACGAGCCACGCAGCCAGGCAAAAAGCGAGCGTCGCGGTGGCGGGATGTCGGGATCGAAAGGCGTGTTCATTGTGTTGTCAAAGCCGCAGGGCCGGCCCCATGGGAAGATATCTTGGGGAACCTAAGCGCTTTGGGCGGGGTCTACAATGGGCAAAGCTGGGGCTGTGGGGGCGGGCCCGGGCGCCGCGGATGATGGGGGTTGGTGGCGCGGGCGGGATGCCTCCGGCGGGGATATTTAGGAACAAAAGAAGGGGCGCGCGCGGGGGCGGTCAACGTTGGGGCAAGGCCGCGGGGGGGCGCTAGGGCAGAGCGATCAGCGCTTGGGCGATCCGGGCGGCAAGCCGGGCGTTGTTGCGCACCAGGGCAATATTGGCTGTGAGCGAGCGCCCCTGGGTCAAATCGAAGATCCGCGCCAGCAAGAAAGGGGTGACGGCCTTGCCGGTGACGCCTTGTTGGTCGGCCTCGGCCTGGGCCTGGGCAATGATGGGGGCCAGGTTTTCGGCGGGGATTTCGTCTTGGGCCGGGATCGGGTTGGCCACCAGCTGACCGCCGGGCAGACCCAGGGCAGCACGCAGGCGGTGGGCGCGGGCGATCTGGGCCGGGTCATCCATGCGCAGCGGCGCGGGCAGGGGGGAGTGCGCGCTCCAGAAGGCGGGGAAGCTGTCTTGGCCCACGGCGATGACCGGCACGCCATTGGTTTCCAGAACTTCGAGGGTTTTGTCGACATCGAGGATCGCTTTGGCGCCGGCGGCGACGACGGTGACAGGGGTTTGGGCCAGTTCGGTCAGATCAGCCGAGATGTCAAAGCTGTGTTCGGCGCCTTTGTGAACCCCGCCGATGCCGCCGGTGGCAAAGACCGCGATCCCGGCCGCATGGGCGGCGATCATCGTGGCTGCGACGGTGGTGGCGCCGGTGCCGCCGCTGGCCATGCAGGCCGCCAGGTCGGCGCGCGACAGTTTGGCGGTGTTGCGGCTTTGGGAGAGTTGCACAAGCTGTGCGGGGTCAAGGCCGATGTGCAACGTGCCGTCAAGCACGGCGATGGTGGCAGGCACGGCGCCAAGGGCGCGGATGTCGTTTTCCACCTGTTGGGCCACCTCAAGATTTTGGGGGTGGGGCATGCCATGGGTGATGATTGTGCTTTCCAGGGCGACGATCGGTTGGCCGGTGGTTTTCGCGGCGGCCACTTCGGCCGAAAGGATCATTGGCAAGATCACGGGGTTTCCTTTCCTGAAACGTAATGCGCCGCCGCCCGCAGGGCCGTTTCAAGCGCGGCTTGGGGCGCGGTGCCGGCGCGTTCGGCGGCGATATGGGCGGCCATAAAGGTATCGCCGGCCCCGGTGACGCGCTGTGCGGTGATGGCGGGGGGGCGGGCGCTGCGCAGCCCGTGTTCATCGGCATCCGCAGCAGGTTGCCCCCCATCAGTGACAAGCGCCCGGCGGGCGCCGTGCCGGATCAACCCCTGCGCGGCGGCTTGGGCCCCGCAGAACTGGGTGCCGCACAGCAGGCCGGCCTCTTCGAGGTTGACATAAAGCGTGCCGCGCCCGGCCTGAAGGAACGGCAGCAGCCGGGTGGCCTTGCCCGGTGATGCCGGGGCCAGACGCAGGTCAGCCTTGGCGAAATCCTCATGGCTGGCGACCAGCGCCAGCGTCTCAACCGGCAGGTTGCCGTCCAAGGCGATCAACCCGGTAAAGGGCGCGCCGAGCGGGGCCAGCGCGCCGCCGCGCAAGGGCGCCAGAATCGCGGCGCCTGCTGCCTCAAGGGAATGGGCGTCGGCGATGGCCGCCAGCAAGCGGCCTTGCGATTCGATGGCCATATAACGGTCGGTTGGCAGATCGGCGCGGCGCAGCACATGGTCGGTGTTCAGCCCCATGGCCTGGCAGCTGCTGATCAGCGCCCTGCCATCGCTGTCTTGGCCGACCACCGACAAAAGGGCCGGGCGCAGCCCGTATTTCACCAAGGTCATGGCGATATTCAACGCAACGCCGCCGGGCAGGCGGGTGATACGACCGGGGCGGTCGTCGCCGGCTTGCATGGCAAGCGCAGAGCGGCCGATCATGTCCCAAAGGACCGACCCGGCGCAGATGATATCAGGCGCAGTGTTCATGTGGCCTTGTGGCAAGGTTGACCGAACAGTTCAAGAGCATGGGGCCATGAGGCAGATCAAGGGCGCGGATCGGCAAAAACAAGCGAGGCCCAAAGGCTGAGCCAAAGCGCGCCATCTTCCGGCCGAGGATGTGGGCGCATGATCACCGCATTCAGCAAATACCGATGTTGGGCGCGGGTCTTGATCAGGGCCATGCCCTGGGCGTTGCTGCGCAGGCGGCGATAGTGCACCGCACCGCTGGGGGCTTTTTCATAGACCTCGATCAGGGCATCGGGGCGCGGCGCCGCATCATCAAGCAGTTGCACCCAAAGCTGGCCTTGGTAATCGGGCCTATAGGGGCTGTTTTGGGCGACAAATTCGGTTGCCATCCCGGTCGCCAGATCGCCGCCCTCAGCATTGCCACCGATTTGCACCAGGGCTTTGGCGTGGCGGGTATAGCTTTCGCGAAAGCCGCCGGTGGGCCAGCCCTTGGCGGTATGGGTGTCCAGCGTGCCGCGCAGGTCTTTTTCGTCCACAAAGGCGCGGAATTTGTCCAAGTCATCATACGTCAGCCGCGACGGTGTGGTTTCATGCACGATCACCGCCAGACCGGGGGCCAAGCCCGGAACCTGAAGGGCGGGAATATCGCCCATCCGCCCCGATACCGGCACAGGGCCGGCGGTCTGGTGGATTTCAAAACGGCTGAAACGGTTGGCCAGCCAACCAAGGGTGATGCCTTGGAAATGCTGGCCGTTGCGCAGGTCAGCGATCAATGGCGCGCCGCTTTCGACTTGATAATCCTGCGGTTCGATCCAAAACTCATGGGCAGGCAGGGCCGCAGGCAACAAGACAAAGCCAAGGGCGATCAACAAACGGGAAACAACGGGCATGGGCAAAGCTTTCATTGGGATAACACGGATGCTGTGGGTTGTGCTGGCATTGTCAAGCCAGATTGCCATAGGCGCGGGCGCGCAGGCGCATGAAGTCAGCCCCAGCATCATGGATGTGCGCGCCGATGGCCAAGCGTTGCAGCTGACCGTTCGGCTGAACGCCGAAGCGCTTTTGGCGGGGCTTGACCTTGACGGGCTTGACGATACGGACCGGGCTGAAAATTCGGGAAATTACCGGGAATTAAGGGCGCTTGATCCGGCGCAACTGGGGCAGGCCTTGCCGCGTCTGGTTGCAGCCTGGAGCCAATCGGGCGTGGTGCTTGTGGGCCATGCGGCCGCGCCGCTGACCCTGACAGACAGCCAGATCCCACATGGGGTGGCCAAGGATGCGCCGCGTCTGTCAACCCTGGTGATCCGCGCGCCGATTGCCGACGGCGCGGCAAGCTTTTCCATTCATTGGCCCAAAGGCGCCGGCGCCCTGATCTTGCGCCAACAAGGGGTAGAGGATCCCTTTACCGCGTATTTGCAAGGCGATGAGCAAAGCCCCCAGATTGCCCTGCACGGCGGCGGGGCGCGCGGCGCCTGGGCCAGTCTGGTGGCCTATGTGCCGGTTGGGGTTGTGCATATCGTGCCGCGCGGGCTGGATCATATCCTGTTTGTGCTGGGATTGTTTCTTTTCAGCCCCCGTCTGCGGCCGATCTTGGCGCAGGTCAGCCTGTTCACCCTGGCCCATACCGTGACGCTGGCCCTGGGTGCGCTGGGGATTGTGCGCCTGTCAGCCAGCGTGGTCGAGCCGCTGATCGCGGCCTCAATTATATTTATAGCGGTCGAAAATATAATTAAGCCCCGTCTTGGCGCATCGCGGTTGGGGCTGATCTTTGGGTTCGGGTTGTTGCACGGCTTGGGGTTTGCCAGCGTTCTGGGGGCCTTTGGCCTGCCGCAGGGGCAGTTCATTCCCGCGCTGGTGGGGTTCAACATCGGGGTAGAGCTGGGCCAGCTGGCGGTGATTTCCCTGGCCGCATTGTTGCTGTGGCCGCTGTTGCACCGGTCATGGTATCGCCGTGCCGTCGCCGTTCCGGCATCGGCGGTGATTGCCCTGACCGGCGCCTATTGGTTGGTCGAACGGATTATCGGCTGAACGCTGGGCCAGGAACCTGGCGCCACCATTCCCTAGGGCTGCATGGCTTTGACCAAGGCGGCCAAAGCGGTGTCAGGGCTGTCACTGCGCCAGATTTCATCGCCGATGCCAAAGAAATCGGTAAAGGGGGCAAGGGCGGCGATTTGGGCGGCGTCCAGACCGCCTTCGGCCACGACCGGCACTTCGATCATTTCTGACCACCACTCAAACAGTTCCAACGGGGCAAAGCTGCCATCGCCCAGCGCCGAAGGCGCCACCGGTCCAAAGCTGACGTAATCTGCCCCGGCTTCGCCTGCGGCCATCCCATCGTGACGGGAAACGGCGCAAAAGCTGCCGATGATTGCGTCTTCGCCCAGCTCTTTGCGGGTGTCGCGCACCGAACGCGCCGCATCGCCCAGATGCACCCCATCCAGCCCCAAACGCTGGGCCAGCAAGATGTGATCGGCCATCACCAAGGCGATATCGCGCGCATGGGTGATTTCCCGCAAAACATCGGCGGTGCGGGCCAATGTGTCTTCGTCGCGGGTGGCCAGGGCCAGACGCACACAGGCCACCGGGGTGCTGTCCAGCACCCGCGCCAGTTGATCGGGAAAATGGCCAAGATCAACATCCGGCGGGGTGATAAGATAAATCTGGGGCAGGTCCATGTGATCGTTCCTTGATGCGCTTGCTATCCCCTAGCGGAAACCGGGCGGAATGAAAAACCCCTTTGCCGGGGTGCGACGGAAAATTTCACACATTGGTTTCTTGGCAAGGGCCGGCCTGCGCCCTATGACACAAGGCATGAGCAAGATCATTGAACACCCCAAAACCCCGGCGATGGTGCTGGTGCGCCCGCAGATGGGCGAAAATATCGGCGCGGCAGCGCGGGCCATGTGGAACTTTGGCCTGGACCGGATGCGCCTGGTGGCGCCCCGCGATGGCTGGCCCAATCCGGCCGCTGTGGCAATGGCCAGCGGGGCCGGCCGCCTTTTGGATGATGCGCAGCTGTGTGCGGATCTGCCCGGCGCCTTGGGCGATTGCAGCTTTACCTTTGCCACCACCGCCCGGCCCCGCGATTTGACCAAACCGGTGTTCAGCCCCGAGGCGGCGATGCAGCTTGCCGCGCAGAAAATCGCGGCAGGTCAGCGGGTTGCGGTGATGTTTGGACCTGAACGCGCCGGGCTTGAGAACGACGACATCGCCCGCGCAAACGCCATCATTTCGGTGCCGGTGAACCCGGCCTTTGCCTCGCTTAATCTGGCGCAATGCGTGCTGCTTGTGGGCTATGAATGGATGCGGCAAAGCGCGCAGATCACCCATCTGGATGACCAGATGGCCGGCACAGATTGGGCCAATGGGCAAGATATCGAAAGCCTCAGCCAGCATTATCAGGACCGCCTGCAAACCGCCGGCTTTTTCTTTCCCGACCATAAGGCCCAGTCGATGCGCACCAACCTGCGCAATTTCTGGAGCAGAATGCCCATGACCCGCGCCGATGTGCAGATGATGCATGGCATCCTGCGGCAGATGGTCCGCTGGAAAGAGCGCGCCGACTAGGCCAGCAATCGCGCCAGCGCATTTCACGAGGAAGCAAGATGAACAAGAAACGCAAGTTGTTTGAAGATGTGAACGCCGCGCCCCAAACCCGCGCGGCCCCGGCCAGCGGGCTGATTGATCGCGGCAAAGGGCAGGGGCGCGGGGTTATGCGTTTGTGGCTAATCATACTGTTTTCACTGGTGTTTTTGATGATCGCCGTGGGGGGATTGACCCGCCTGACCGACAGCGGTCTCAGCATCACGGAATGGCGCCCGGTGACCGGCGCGCTGCCACCGCTCAGCGCGGCTGACTGGCAAAGTGAATTTGAAAAATATCAGGCGATTGATGAATTCCGCCTTCAGAACCAATGGATGCAGCTTGACGATTTCAAGCGGATCTACTGGTGGGAATGGGGGCATCGGCAGCTGGGGCGGGTGATCGGCCTTGTGTGGGCCGTGGGCTTTGTCTGGTTCGCGCTGCGGCGGCAAATCCCGGCCGGCTGGACACCGCGCCTGTTGGGATTGGGCGCGCTTGGCGGGGCGCAGGGCGCGATCGGTTGGTGGATGGTGGCGTCGGGCGTGACCAGCGGCGAAGGAATGACAGATGTCGCCAGCTATCGCCTTGCCACGCACCTGGGGCTGGCCTTTGTTATTTTGGGGCTGATTGCATGGTATGTGATGCAGCTGGGGCGTGCGGCGCAGGATCTCTTGCAGGCCCGCCGCGCCCGCGAAAGACGTCAGTGGGGCATGGCAACCGGCCTGCTGCATCTGGCGTTCTTGCAAATCCTGATCGGGGCGCTGGTGGCGGGAATAGACGCCGGCCGCTCCTATACCGATTGGCCGATGATGGGGGGGCAATGGTTCCCGCCCTTTGCCTTTGATCTTGAACCGCTGTGGCGGAATTTCTTTGAAAATCCGGGGCTGGTGCAATTCATGCACCGGATGGTTGGATATCTGGTTGCGCTTTACGCGGTCGCGGTCTGGCTGCGCGGCAGGAAATCAGCCCATGCGGTGACCCGCGGTGCATTCAACAGCATGTTCGCGGTTTTGTTGCTTCAGATCGGTTTGGGCATCATGACGGTGCTTTATGGTGCGCCGGTGCATATTGCGCTGGTTCATCAGCTGGTGGCGGTGATCTTGTGGGTCTTGATCCTGCGGGCGCGGTTTTTGTCGGGATATCCGATTGCAACATCTATTCGGGGGGCCTGAGCCATGAAAACCTATGATGCTTTGATGGAATTTAGCCGGGAAACCGGGGCGCTGGCCCAGGTGGCCGGGCGTCTGGGGTGGGACCAGGAAACCATGATGCCCGCCGGGGCAGCCGATCAACGGGCCGAGGAAATGGCCGCCATGGAAAGTGTGCTCCATGCCCGGAGAAGCGATCCCCGGCTGGCCGAGGCGCTGGATCATATAGATCCGCAAACATTGGATCAGGTTGGCCAGGCCCAGCTGCGCCACATCCGCCGCGCCTATGATCGCGCCATCAAGGTGCCAGCCGCCCTTTCGTCGCGGATTGCGCGGGTGACATCGCGGGCGCAAGGCATCTGGGCCCGTGCCCGCGCCGATGAGGACGTGGCCGCGTTCCTGCCGATCCTGCGCGAGGTCATCGCCCTCAAGCGCGAAGAGGGGGCCGCCCTCGCGGCGGGGGGCGATCTTTATGACGCGATGATGGATGATTACGAACCGGGCGCGACGGCGGCGCAATTGTCGGCCATGTATGACGCCCTGCGCCCCGGCCTGACCGAGCTGCGCGCCGCCGTGCGCGCCGCGCCGGCGCCGGCCCCGTT
The DNA here is from genome assembly GCA_937138475.1 of uncultured Sulfitobacter sp. GTDB lineage: Bacteria > Pseudomonadota > Alphaproteobacteria > Rhodobacterales > Rhodobacteraceae > CAKZPD01. The sequence goes on from CAKZPD010000022.1 coordinate 92,569, forward strand.
GGATCATGTCTTTGATGAGGCGGCGCAGATGGCGCTTTCGACAAAGCTGGCGCAGGCGTTCGGCTATGATCTGACACGCGGGCGGGTCGATAAGGCGGTGCATCCCTTCAGCTCGGGCTCGGGGCAGGATGTGCGGATCACCACACGGACCAATCCGCGCGATCCGTTCAACTGTTTCTACTCGACCATTCACGAGGTCGGGCACGCCGCCTATGAACAAAACATAAGCCGCGATTACCTGCTGACCCCATTGGGGGCGGGGGTCTCCATGGGCGTCCACGAAAGCCAAAGCCGCATTTACGAGAACCAGATCGGACGCAGCCGCGCCTTTACCGGCTGGCTTTATGGGCAAATGCGCGACAGCTTTGGGGATTTCGGCATCCCGGATGAGGACAGCTTTTACCGGGTCGTGAACCGTGTGTCAGACGGGTTTATCCGCACCGAAGCGGATGAGCTGCAATATAACCTGCATGTGCTGCTGCGCTTTGATCTTGAGCGGGCGCTGATGTCGGGGGATCTGCCAGTGGATGATCTTGAGGCTGCTTGGAATGACCGCTTCTGGGCCGATTTCGGCTTTGCGGTTGACCGGCCCAGCAATGGCGTCCTTCAGGATGTGCATTGGTCGATCGGGGTGTTCGGCTATTTCCCGACCTACAGCCTGGGCAATGTGTTCGCCGGATGTTTGAATGCGGCGATGCGCCGGGATCTGCCCAAACTGGACGACGATCTGGCGCGCGGCGATACATCGGCGGCGACCGGGTGGTTACAGGCCAAGGTTCAGATCCACGGCGGCCTATATGAACCGCGCGATCTGATCACCCGTGCCTGCGGCGCCGCGCCAAGCGAGGCGCCCCTTATGGCCTATCTGACTGAAAAATTCAGCGATCTTTATGGGCTGCGGCCCTAACCCTGCCCAAGCATGCGCCCCCGGCTGAGGATTTGACCCCAATCGCACAAGCAAACACCCCCGGAAATGGTTCCGGGGGTGTTTGCTTTGGTTTCGGATGACCGATTATTCGCCGGTCTCGGCCTCGGGCGGGGTGTCATCGCCGTCGCCCTGATCGGCGATCCAGGCCACGCTGACCACTTCTTCGCCCTTGCCGGTGTTGAACACCTTGACGCCGCCAGCGCTGCGCGAGCGGAAGGAAATCCCATCGACGGGCACCCGGATGGATTGCCCCTTGGAGGTGGCCAACATGACCTGATCATCCAGATCCACCGGGAAGGACGCAACCAGCGGGCCGCCGCGCATGGATTTATCCATGGCCTGAACCCCCATGCCGCCCCGGCCGCGAACCGGGTAATCATGGCTTGAGCTGAGCTTGCCCGCGCCTTGTGCCGTCAGCGTCAGGATCAGGTTTTCCGCCGCCGACATTTCCGCATAGCGTTCCTGGCTGATGGTGGCATTCGCGCTTGCGGTATCGTCATCTGCGGACATTTCGGCATCATCCGCGATCCCGGCCATGGCCCGGCGCATCTTGAGATAGGCGGCGCGTTCGTCCGAGCTGGCGTTGAAATGGCGAATGATCGACATGGAAACAACCCGGTCGTTTTCGCCCAGGCGAATGCCCCGCACCCCGACCGAACTGCGGGAATTAAACACCCGCACGTCGCTGGACGGGAACCGGATGGCCCGGCCCGAGGCGGTCACCAACATCACATCCTCGTCGGGCGAGGCGATCTTGGCGTTGATCAAAGTCGTTTCGGCGTGATCGTCCTCGAATTTCATCGCGATCTTGCCGTTGCGCATCACATTGGTGAAATCCGAAAGCGCGTTGCGCCGCACCGTGCCCGCCGATGTGGCGAAAACGATTTGCAGATCGGACCAATCTTTTTCGTCCCGGTCCACCGGCATGATATCGGCAACAGATACCCCCGCCGGAATAGGCAGGATATTAACGATCGCCTTGCCCTTTGACGTGCGCCCCCCCTGCGGCAGGCGCCAGGTCTTGAGCTTGTAAACCATGCCATCGGTGGTAAAGAACAGCAGCTGTGTGTGGGTGTTGGCGACGAACAACGTCGTGACCACGTCTTCTTCCTTGGTCTGCATCCCGGCAAGGCCCTTGCCGCCGCGCCGCTGGCTGCGGAAATCCGCCAAAGGGGTGCGCTTGATATAACCGCCCGAGGTCACAGTCACGACCATGTCCTCGCGGGCGATCAGATCCTCGTCTTCCATGTCGCCGGACCAATCGGCGATCTCGGTGCGGCGCGGAACGGCGAATTGGTCGCGCACCTCGCGCAGCTCGTCTGCGATAATGCCCATGATCCGCTCGCGCGAGCCAAGAATTTCAAGGTATTCCTTGATCTTGGCCGCCAGGTCTTCCAATTCATCGGTGACCTCTTTGACGCCGATCTGGGTCAAACGCTGCAATCGCAGCTCCAAAATGGCCCGCGCCTGGGTTTCCGAAAGGTTATAGGTGCCATCTTCATTGGCGGTGTGGGTCGGATCGTCGATCAGGGCAATGTATTGCAGGATCGGCTGCGCCGGCCAGCGCCGGGTCATCAGCCGCTCGCGCGCTTCGGCAGCATCGGCCGAGGCGCGAATGGTCGCCACGATTTCGTCGATATTGGTAACCGCAACGGCAAGGCCGCACAGGATATGGCTGCGTTCGCGTGCCTTGCGCAGCAAATAGGCGGTGCGCCGGGCGACCACGTCCTCGCGGAAATCAATAAAGGAGGTCAAGAACCGCCGCAATGTCAGCTGTTCGGGGCGGCCGCCATTCAGGGCCAGCATGTTGCAACCAAAATAGGTCTGCATCGGGGTAAACCGAAACAGCTGGTTCATCACCACCTCGGCGGTTGCATCGCGCTTTAGCTCGATCACCACGCGCACGCCGTTGCGGTCGCTTTCGTCCTGAACATGGGCGATGCCATCGATTTTCTTTTCGCGCACCTGTTCGGCGATCTTTTCGATCATCGTGGCCTTGTTGACCTGATAGGGGATTTCATCAACGACAATGGCAAAGCGATCCTTGCGGATTTCCTCGACCCGCGTCTTGGCACGGATGATGACGCTGCCGCGCCCCTCAAGATAGGCTTTGCGCGCCCCGGACCGCCCCAGCATGATCCCGCCGGTGGGAAAATCGGGACCGGGCACATATTCGATCAATTGTTCCGATGTCAGGTCGGGGTCTTCAATCAGCGCCAGCGTGGCATCCACCACCTCGCCCAGGTTGTGGGGCGGAATATTGGTGGCCATGCCAACGGCAATACCGCCCGCGCCATTGACCAGCATATTGGGAAAGCGGGCCGGCAATACGGTTGGCTCTTTTTGTTTGCCGTCGTAATTGTCTTGAAAATCAACAGTGTCCTTGTCGATATCGGCCAACAAAAAGGCGGCCGGCTTGTCCATCCGCACCTCGGTATAGCGCATGGCCGCCGGGTTATCCCCATCCATAGAGCCAAAGTTCCCCTGACCATCCAGCAGGGGGAGCGACATGGAAAAATCTTGCGCCATCCGCACCAGCGCATCATAGATCGCGCTGTCGCCATGCGGGTGATACTGACCCATCACATCCCCGACCGGGCGCGCCGATTTGCGATAGGATTTGTCATGGGTGTTGCCGGTTTCGTGCATGGCGAACAAAATTCGCCGGTGGACCGGTTTCAACCCATCGCGCAAATCGGGAATGGCGCGGCTGACGATCACCGACATGGCGTAATCCAGATACGAGCTGCGCATCTCGTGTTCGATGGTGACCGACGGGCCATCATACTCGGGGCGCTCGGGCCGGATTTCGTCTGTGTTCTCGGGGGGTTGGGGTGTGTCGCTCACGAATTCCGCCTAGCTGTGCTGTTAGGTCTATATCTTGTGACGCGACCCTATCAGAGACCGTATATAGGGTGCAATAGCCGCAACCGGCCCAAACCGGATTTTCGCGCCCTCAGGCCGAACAGGACGCCCCGCCCAGCACGCAAAACTTGGCGCAATGCGGGTGGTTCAACGCCACATCGCCTTCGGCATCCGCCAGCGTGGCCCCAAGGTCGAATTCTGTTTCATAAGGCAGCAATGTGCAGGCGACGACGCTGGGCGCTGCGGCGCCTTTGCGTTTGACCACCATGCGGGCGCTGGCGCACATGACGCTTTGCGGTGATTTGCCCAGAATATCCCAACAGTCTGTGGTGATCTCGGGGACATCCTGGCCCAGATCCATTTCCGGAAACAGCACCATCCGGGCCGGGTCATTGGCATCAATATCAAAGCCGTGGCGGGCAAAGAGCCGGGCAAAGCCATCGCGGGCCTCGGCCTCGCTTTGGGCCATATGCGCGCGGCCTGCGGCGGCCATGGGGATGCCCTGCGCCGCCAGCCAGCGCATACCGCGCAGGGTGATGTCAAAGCTGCCGGCGCCGCGCTCGGCGTCGTGCAGATCGGCGCCAAAGTGATCCAGCGACACCCGCAGACACAGCTGACCGGGAAAGGCCCGGTTCAGCGCGATCAAACCGTCCTGCATGGGTTTGCGCATCATCGGGCGCATGGCATTGGTCAGGATCAGCACCCGAAAACCATCCGTCAGGGCCCGGCGGGCCATGTCGATCATCTGCGGGTTCATAAAGGGTTCCCCGCCGGTAAAGGCGATTTCCTGCAAGGGCCAAGCGCGGGCGCGGGCCTGATCCAAAAAGGCGCCCACCTCGTCCGCTGTCAGATAAACCAGCGCATCGTTTGTCGGGCTGCTGTCAATATAGCAATTGGCGCATTCGATGTTGCACAGCGTTCCGGTGTTGAACCACAGGGTCTGCGGATTTTTCAGCGACACGCGGGCGCGGGGGGCGCCATCGGCGGTGGTGTGCGGATTGGTGAATTTGCCGCGGTTGGCTGGGGCAAGATCTTTCATAGGATTGGGCGCACCTGTTGCAGGGGTATCGGTTTGATGTTTGAGTGACTATGAAGCGCGGGGCGCCCCGGCTCAAGTGGGTCTGGCGGTCTTGTGATGATTATGGTCGTTGGCCCCGGCGGGCCGAGTCGGCAGATGAAAGATAGGGCAAAGACAATGGTTTCACGGGTTATTCCGGTCGATCCGTTTGATCTGGTGATTTTTGGCGGCACCGGCGATCTGGCGCAGCGCAAGATTTTGCCGGGGCTTTTTCGCCGGTTTCGTGCCGGGCAGATGCCCCCCCAGGCGCGGATCATCGCCGCCGCGCGCACCGCACAAGAAAGCGCGGCCTTTCGCGCCCAGACCCGCGCCGCCATCCAAGAGCATTCCCCCACCGAGGCCCGCGACACGGGCGCGCTTGACCGGTTCTTGCAGCGCGTACACTTTCAACAGATTGATGCCCTGGGCGATACCGGCTGGCGCGCGCTGCGCGATCTGCTGACCGCCAGCGACCGGATCGAGGCATATTACTTTTCGGTGTCGCCCGATCTGTTCGGCGCCCTGGCCGAGCGGTTGCAAAATCACGGGCTGGCCGGGCCACAAACCCGCGTTGTGGTGGAAAAACCCTTTGGCCGGGATCAGGCGACCGCGCGGGCGCTGAACGCAACCCTGGCCCAGTATTTCGACGAAAGCCAGATCTATCGGATTGATCATTACCTGGGCAAGGAAACGGTGCAGAACCTGATGGCGGTGCGCTTTGGCAATATGCTGTTCGAGCCGTTGTGGAATGCGCAATATGTCGACCACATCCAAATCACCGTGGCGGAAACCGTGGGAATTGGCGGGCGGGCCGGCTATTATGATGCGGCGGGCGCGATGCGGGACATGATGCAAAACCATCTGATGCAGCTGCTCTGCCTGATCGCGATGGAACCCCCGTCGCGGTTTGATCCCGATGCGGTGCGCGATGAAAAGCTGAAGGTGATCCGGGCGCTTGATCCGGTCAAGCCGCATCACATTGCGCGCGGCCAATACAGCGGCCTGGCCGATTATCGCAGCGAGGTGGGGGATCCGCGCTCCAAGACCGAAAGCTTTGTGGCGCTGCGGGCCAATATCAGCAATTGGCGCTGGTCGGGCACGCCGTTTTATCTGCGCACAGGCAAACGTATGGGCGCCCGGCTTAGCGAAATCACCGTGGTGTTCAAGGACACGCCGCATTCGATCTTTGAAGAGGACGCCGGGCGGCACCGCAACGTGCTGAGCATCCGCCTGCAACCCAACGAGGGGATCACCCTTGGCGTGACCATCAAGGAACCGGGGCCGGGGGGGATGCGCCTGATCGACGTGCCGCTGGATATGACCTTTGCCGAGGCGCTGGGCGATGAAGAGGTGGATCATGTTGACGCCTATGAGCGGCTGATCATGGATGTCATTCGCGGCAATCAGACCCTGTTCATGCGCGGCGATGAGGTCGAGGCCGCCTGGGCCTGGGTTGATCCGATCATCGAAGGCTGGACAAAACGCGGCGATGTGCCCAAACCTTATGAATGTGGGTCCAGCGGCCCGGGTGATGCCGATCAGATCATGCAGCGCGATGGCCGCGCCTGGAGAAAGGTAAGCTGATGGAATTTAAAGAGTATCCCGATCAAGAGATGCTGGCGATGAATGTCGCCAATGTGATCGCCGGCGCCCTTGAAAACGCGCTTTTGCAACATGAAAGGGTCAGCTTTGCCGTGCCAGGTGGCAGCACGCCGGGGCCGATCTTTGACGCGCTGTGCGGGGCGGATCTGGATTGGCGGCGGGTGGTGGTTTTGTTGACCGATGAACGTTGGGTGGCGCCGGATCATCCAAGGTCGAATGCCGGGCTGGTTGCGCAGCGCCTGCTGTGTGACCGGGCGGCGCAGGCCCGGTTTGCCGGCTATTATCGCGATGGCCAAAGCGCGCAGGCGGCGGCGCCCGGCCTGGCCGATGACATGCAGGCGCATTTGCCCCTGTCGGTGTTGTTGCTGGGCATGGGGGCGGATATGCACACGGCCTCGTTGTTTCCGGGGGCGCCGGGCACCGGCGAGGCGATGGCCAGCACGGCGCCTGCGGTTTGCGCCGTTACGCCGCCCGGCGCGTTGGAACCACGCGTGACCATGAGCGCACCGGTCCTGCGCGGGGCGCTGAGCAAGCATTTGGTGATCTTTGGGCAAGACAAGCGCGCCGCCTTTGAAGGGGCGCTGAAACTGCCCGCGGCCGAGGCGCCGATCGGGGCGGTGATTTCAGGCGGCACGGTGCATTGGGCGCCTTAGGGTAATCGCCCGCCGGGGCGCATGGCGCCGGCCGGGGGGCCTCCGGCGGGGATATTTTTGAACAAAAGAAAGGCGCGGGCCAGGGCGGTTTGACCTTGGCGCGGGGCGGGAATTGGCTAAGCTGCGGCCAGGTGTCGATGGGAGTGACGGATGAGCAAGATTGCGTTTTTGGGCTTGGGGGTGATGGGATACCCGATGGCGGGGCATTTGGCCGCGGCGGGGCATCAGGTGACGGTGTATAACCGCAGTTTTTCCAAGGCCGAGGCCTGGTGCGGCACGCATGGCGGCGCGGCGGCGCGCACCCCGCGCGCGGCGGTTCAGGGGGCTGATTTTGTCATGGCCTGTGTGGGCAATGATGATGATTTGCGGGCGGTGACATTGGGGGCCGATGGGGCCTTGGCGGGGATGCAGGCCGGGGCGCTTTTTGTTGATCATACCACGGTGTCTGCGGCGGTTACGCGGGCGTTGTTTGCTGCGGCGGCTGAAATTGGCGTTGGGTTTGTGGATGCGCCGGTTTCGGGCGGGCAGGCCGGGGCGCAGAACGGCGTATTGTCGATCATGTGTGGCGGCAGCGAGGCGGATTTCGCCCGCGCGGCGCCGGTGATGCAGGCCTATGGCAAGACGGTGCGCCGCATTGGCGAGAGCGGCGCCGGGCAGATGACCAAGATGTGCAATCAGATTGCCATTGCCGGCTTGGTGCAGGGGTTGTCCGAGGCGCTGCATTTTGCGCAAAAGGCCGGGCTGGATGGGCGCGCGGTGGTCGAGGTGATTTCAGGCGGGGCGGCCGGCAGTTGGCAGATGTCGAACCGATTTGAGACCATGTTGGATGATCAGTTCGATCATGGGTTTGCGGTGGATTGGATGCGCAAGGATCTGGCCATTTGCTTGGCTGCCGCCAATGAGAATGGCGCCAGCCTGCCGGTGACGGCGCTGGTTGATCAGTTCTATAAGGATGTGCAAAAGCTGGGCGGCGGGCGATGGGATACATCGTCTTTGTTGAAGCGTTTGCAGGCGCTTGGCTAGGGGCGGCCCCAATCATTGGGGCCCTGCAGGGCCGGCCATCTGGGTGCGGGGCCTTAGCCGAATGCCAGACGCACCCGGCCAAAATCGCGGAAATCGGCGTCAAACTGGGCGCCGGGGGGCGCTTCGAGCGGGCGGATGAACGAGCCGGACAAGACGATATCCCCGGCATGGACCTGGCCGCCAAAGCGGGCCAGGCGCCGCACCAGCCAGACGATGCCCATCACCGGATCATCCAGCACCCCGGCGCCCAGGCCGGTTTCTTCGACCACGCCGTTTTGTTTGACCACAGCCCCGACCCAGCGCAGATCAAAGGCGTCTATGCTGTGGCGGGCCGGGCCAAGGACCAGCCCGGCATTGGCGGCATTGTCCGAGACCGTGTCGTGGATCACCCGGCTTTGACCGGTGGCGGGGTCTTGGCGCAGGATGCGGGTATCAAGGATTTCAAGCGCGGGGCTGACGTAATCAGTTGCGGCCACGACATCGGCGCGGGTGACATCGGCCCCCGAGAGGTCGCGGGCCATGACAAATGCGATCTCGGCTTCGATCCGGGGCTGGATAAAGCGCCCCTTGGGGACCGTGCTGAAATCTGGAACCAGCATATCATCCAGTAGAACGCCGCTGTCGGGGGTGGTGATGTTCAGCGCCTGCTGCATGGCGCGGCTGGTCAGGCCGATTTTCCAGCCGATCCGCCGCCGTCCCTTGGCCAGTTTCGCCGCAACAAAGGCGTCTTGGACAGCATAGGCATGGTCAAGGGTCATGCCGGGGTGGGCCAGGCTGATCAGCCCGGTCTGCTGGCCGGTTTCTTCGGCTTGCAGCAACGCGGCCGCAGCGGCGGCGATCTGGTTCGGGGTCATTCGTCGATCACCCCGTTGCGCAGCAGGCCGATGCCTTGGGCCTCAACTTCGATGATGTCGCCGGGGGTCAAGAACTGAGGGGGATCCAGGCGCGCGCCGGCGCCGGTGGGGGTGCCGGTCACGATAATATCACCCGGAACCAAAGTGGTAAACGTCGAGATATATTCGATCTGGCGCGCCACGGGAAACAGCATCCGCGCGGTGGAATCATATTGGCGCCGCACACCATTGACGCGGCATTCCAAGGCAACATCGGTAATCTGTGCCGGATGGGTAAAGGGCACCAGCCAGGGGCCCATCGCGCCTGATCCATCCCAGTTCTTGCCCTGGGTGACGTTGAACTTGGCGTGGCGCACCCAATCGCGCAGCGTGCCTTCGTTGCACAGGGTCAGTGCGGCAATATGGTCAAGGGCCTGGCCCTGGGGGATGCGGCGCCCGCCTTTGCCGATGATCACTGCGATCTCGCCCTCATAGTCAAGCTGCGGCGTTTCCGGTGGCCGGATCAGCGGGGTATCATGACCGACAAACGACCGGGCAAAGCGAATGAACAGCGACATAAAGGGCGGCGCCGCTTGGCCGTCTTTGTATTCGGCGTTGCGATCTGGAAAATTTACCCCGACGCAGATGATCTTTTCGGGGTTCGGCACCGGGATATCCCAACGAAAGCTGCCATGGGGATGGGTGATGGGGCGGTCCTGGGCGGCCTGCGCCAAAAGATGCAGCGCGTCATCGGCAATCACATCACGCAAGGTGGCGTATTGCGGGAAATCTGGTGAAATGGCGATGATGCCATCTTGTTTAACTATGCCGTAAAATTGTTTTTTATCATGTGTATATGTTGCGAATTTCATGTTGATATTTGTTCCCATATTTCGCGGATGACGGTATGGGCGAACAGCACATCATCGCGGGTGGTGTCGAATTGCCCCACCTGAAAGCGGATCACTTTGCGCCCGTGATGCGCGCCTTGGGTGACATAGATCCGCCCATCGGCGTTGATCGCGTCGACCAGATGTTGCTGTGCCGCGTCATCGCCCGGACAGCGAAAGGTAAACAGGCTGAGGATTGGCTGGGTCGTGATGACAAAACCGGGCAGGCCTTGCAGGGCTGTGCACAGCTCTTGCGCCCAGGTGACGTGGTTGCGGATGCGCTGGCGCAGCCCCTCAAGCCCATAGGCGCGGATCAAGAACCACAGTTTCAGCGCCCGAAAACGACGGCCCAGCGGGATGGTCCATTCTGAATAATTCGTCGCCTCGTGGCCGGTGGTCTTTAGGTATTCTGGCGCGATCATAAGGGTGTCGCGTTGCGCCTGTGGGTCGCGCAAAAACTGAACGGAACAATCGAACTGTGCGCCCAGCCATTTATGCGGGTTAAAGACAATGCTGTCGAATTGGGCCGCACCCGGCCAAAAGCGATCGCGGAATTCCGGACAGATCATCGCGGCGCCGGCCCAGGCGGCATCCAGATGCGTATACAGCCCTTCGCGCTTGGCGATGGCGCTGATCTGCGGCAGGTCATCCCAGGCCCCGACGCCAGTGCCGCCGGTGATGGCGATAATCCCGGCCGGTATCATGCCGGCGGCACGGTCGCGGGTTATCGCCGCTTGCAGGGCGCTTGGGTCCATCTCAAAGGCCGGGCTGTCGCGGCGCGAAGGGATCTTGACCAGATTATCTTGGCCAATCCCCGCCACCCAGCAGGCCCGATCAATCGACGAATGCACCTGATCGGAACAGTAAATCCGCAAGCAGCCCTGGCCGTTCATCCCCTGTTTGTTGCCGCGCCATCCCGTCGCGCGCTCGCGCATGGTCAGAACCGCAGACAGGGTCGCAGACGAGGCGCTGTCCTGAAGCACGCCGCTGATCCCGTCGGGCAGGCCCAGCGCCTGCCGCAACCAGTCGATCATCACGGTTTCCATCTCGGTTGCGGCGGGCGAGGTTTGCCACAACATACATTGTGCCGCCATGGTGGTGACAAGATATTCCGCCAGCATCGACGCCGGCGCCGCATTGGCGGGAAAATACGCGAAAAACCGCGGGTGCTGCCAATGGGTCATGCCCGGCACGACGATCTGTTCGAAATCGCCAAAGATTTGCTCCATCGGCACGCCGTTTTCCGGCGGCGTGGGCGGCAGCTGGGCGGCGATTGCACCGGGGGCCACATTCGGGCGCACCGGACGGTCGCGCAGCCCTTGATGATAACGCTGACCCCAGTCGGCAATATGCTGACCCCAGCGGGCGAAATCGTCCCAGTTCATGGTGCGATGATCGGCTGTGCGGTCAGGTCACTGTCGCGCAGCGAGGCCCCGTCAAACACCGACCCTTCGGTGAACCAGCTTTTTGGGGCAGGGGCCCCCCAAAGGGTCTGGCGCTGTGGGTCGGTCAGGCTCCATTTTATGGGTTCAAGGTCGGGATCGCAGGTTTGATAATCCGAGCAATAGATTTCGGTTCGGTGCCCGTCCTTGTCGCGGATATACAGGAAAAAAGCGTTGGATATCCCATGGCGCCCCGGCCCTCGTTCAATGTTTGCGACATATCCGGTGGTGGACATCAAATCGAGAAGGTCAATGATGTTCATCGGGGTGGGCACCCAAAAGGCCATGTGATGCAAGCGCGGGCCGGTGCCATTGGTAAAGGCAATGTCATGCACACCGCCCTTGCGGTGCATCCAAGCCGCCCAGGTGCGGCCTGTGGTGTCATCGGCGGTGTATTCGGTCAGGCGAAAGCCCATATCGCCGTAAAAGGCGACCGCGGCATCCACATCGGATGAAAACAGGTTGAAATGGTCAATGCGCAGCGGCTTGACCCCACGATAGAGCGCGTATTTCTGGTGAATGCTGGGCAGGCGGTCCATTTGGACATAAAACTCAAGCGGCACGCCCCAGGGATCGCGGCTGCGCAAGACCCGGCCCATAAACGGGCGTTCGATCCATTCGGTGGGTAAATCGCGCGCGGCGAACCAGGCCTGGGCCTTGTCCAGATCGTCTTCGTCCCAGACCTTAAAGCCCAGAACCGCGATCTTTGGCGTATTGGATTGACGCAATATGACGCTGTGATGGCCGCGTTCTTCCATGGCCCGCAAATACAGGGTGCCCGGCTCTTCATGGGTGATTTGCAGCCCCAATGTATCAACATAAAATCCGCGCGCCCAGGCCAGATCGGTGACTGTCAGCTCAACATGGCTGAGGCGCACAATATTAAAGGGCGGGTAAAGGTTTGGCGCGGGAATAGGCATGTTTCAGTTTCCTTCGGGCAGGTGCCCCAGCTTTTGAATGTCATGTGCGCCAAGGGCAATGGCGATGTTCTTTTGCTCCATATAGAAATCGAACGACCATTGGCCGCCATCGCGGCCGATGCCGCTGGCCTTGACCCCGCCAAAGGGGGTGGGCAGGTGGCGCACGTTTTCCGAATTGACCCAGATCATCCCGGCCTCAAGCGCGCCGGACACGCGAAGGGCGCGGCTGATGTCATTGGTCCAAACATATCCAGCCAACCCATAGGCCACGTCGTTGGCGATTTGCAGCGCTTCGGCTTCGTCCTTGAATGGCAAGGCGGTCAGGACCGGGCCAAAGATTTCCTCTTGGGCGATGGCCATTTCGGGGCGGGCATCGGTGAACAGCGTCGGTTCAACATACCAGCCCTTGTCCCCGGATCGGGCGCCGCCCGCCGCAATGGTTGCGCCTTCTGCGCGGGCGGTATCGAAATAGGATGTAACCTTGTTCATATGGCCCTGGCTGATCAATGGCCCGACTTCGGTCTGGGGATCCAGCGGATGACCAACGCGCACGGCCTTGGTGCGTTGGATCAGCTTGGCCTGAAAGGTCGGGGCAATGGATTGCTGCACCAACAGCCGGCTTGAGGACGTGCAGCGTTCACCATTCAGCGAATAAATCATCAGCACCGCCGCATCCAGCGCGCGGTCCAGATCGGCGTCTTCAAAGACGATGACGGGGTTCTTGCCGCCCAGTTCAAAATGCACCCGCTTGAGGGTCGCTGCCCCCTGCCGCATGATCGCAGAGCCGGTGGCGCTTTCGCCAACAAAAGCGATGGCCTTGATGTCCGGGTGTTCGGTCAGGGCGCGCCCGGCCTCCTCTCCCAATCCGTTGACCAGATTAAACACCCCGTCGGGCAGGCCGGCCTCGGTGCAGATTTCCGCCAGAATATGGGCTGTTAGGGGTGACAGTTCCGCCGGCTTATGCACAACCGTGCAGCCGGCCGCCAACGCCGGCGCAATCTTCCAGGTGGCCAACATAAAGGGGGTATTCCATGGGGTGATGACCCCGACCGGCCCAATCGGCACCCGCCCGGTGACATTCAGATGGCTGGCCGTGGGCAGGGACTGCCCATCGGCCGCCCCCGGCGCCAGATCGGCAAAATAACGAAAATTATCGGCGCCGCGCAACGCCGCCTTGGACATATACCGAAAGGCCTGCCCGGTATCCCAACATTCGCACAGGGCGATTTCCTCGGCCCGCTGGGTGATCAGATCGGCGATCTTGTGCAAGATCTTCTTGCGCGCCGCGCCGCTGGTGGCGGCCCAGGCGGGAAAGGCGGCCTTGGCGGCCTTGGCCGCGGCATCAATATCACGCGCCCTGCCTTTGGCGACGGTGGCGATCAGGCTGTCATCAACCGGCGACCGGGTCTCAAAGACCGCACCATCGGCAGCCGGCTCAAAACGCCCTGCGATCAGATTGGTGATGCCGCGCGATTTGCGGGCCTCAAGATACCCGTCAAGGGCGCGCAGGTTTTCGTCAAGTTTGCTCATCGGGGGCTCCTGAAAGGTATCGGCGGATCGAGCTGACCTTGGGGGCAAGCTGCGGATCAATGTCGCGCATCTCAAGCGACAACATAAAGGACGAGCTGGCCAAAACCGCGGCGCAATACTGCTCGGCGGCTTGAAAAATTTCGGCGCAGGCACGGGTCTTGGCGGCCATCTCGCGCCCGGCCCGCAGCCGGATCGACAGGTCAAGAAAGGCATGATCGGGGTTGCCATCCGCGATGACGACATGGTTGCAAGCGCTGGCCCTTATCCTTATCCCTGCAAGAGGAAACAGCCCCGTCTTGATCGCAGCCCCGCGCAGGCATTCACAAAACCCTGCGATATCAAGGCGCTGCTCAAGGTTTGGCGAATAGTCGATTTGAAAGTGCGGCATGACAGAAACCCCATTTACTTGCTTTGTTAATTAAATTGCACAAGGATGTCAAGAATGAATGACAGGCCACACGATACAAAAGACGCCGGCAAAAGCGACCGACAAGCGGCCCTGCGCCACACCCACAGATCACTGCCCATCGCCCTGCTGCGCGCCCGCGAACATGTGATGGGCCCCATCCGCGAAATGCTGAACAAAAGCGGGGTCTCGGAACAAAAATGGCGGGTGCTGCGGGTGCTGGACGAAAATGGCGCGATGGAGCAATCACATGTCGCGGCCCAAGCCTGCCTGCTGCTGCCCAGCCTGACCCGGATGCTGCACGCAATGGAGCGCGACAGCCAAATCACCCGCGCCCCTGACCGCCGGGATGGCCGAAAGTCCATCGTGTCAATCACCCAGATCGGTCAACAGATCCTGCGCGACCACGCCGACGAAAGCGCGGCAATTTTTGCGGCGCTCGAAGAGCGCTATGGCGCGACCCGCCTGGAAACGCTGCTTGACATGCTGGACGCGCTGATTGATCCCAGCGGCGACCGACCACAACCCAAATAAGCGAAAATGCCTGATGCACAGGCAGGAAGCCTCCGGCGGGGATATTTAGAAACAAAAGAAAACAAGAGGCGCGGCCAAAAACAAACGCGCCGCGCCGCTGAGTGTATCGCAAGCCGGCGGAAAGGCGTCTTTGCCGGCTTCTTTTGTTCTTAAATATCCCCGCCGGAGGCTCCTATCCGATCCACATGAGGTGTGGGGGGCGGGCTTACGCTGTCTGATCAGCTGCGCGTCCCGGCAAAGCGGGTCTGCCAGCTGTCGCGCTCTTCGTCGGTTATTTTGGCAAACAGGACGGGCGGGGTGGTGAAGGCGTGACCGGGGGCCAATGCGTTCAGGTATTGCATCATGTCCTCGGGCCAGGTGGCGTCGCTGGCGTGCATGCCGGTCAGCATATTGGCGGCGGCGCCCGGAATGAACGGGGCCGAGAGCACAGCATAAAGCCGCACCAGGTTCAGGCCAAGCCGGGTTTGGGCGGCAGCCTGGGCGGGATCGGTTTTGAAGGTTGTCCAGGGGGCAACCGATTGCAGGTATTCGTTGCCGGCCACCCAGATGGCCCGCAGCTCTTGTGCTGATTTGCGGACGTCCATAGTTTCCATAAGCGCTTCGTATTTGGCGACGCGGGCGGCCAGCTCTTCGATCAGTTGGTGTTCGGCAGGCCCCCAGCTGCCCCCATCTGGCACGGCTTCTCCGAATTTTGAGCGGCAGAACTTGGTGATGCGGCTGACGAAATTGCCCAGAACATCTGCCAGATCCTTGTTCACGGATGTTTGGAAGTTTTCCCAGGTGAATTCGCTATCGCTGCTTTCGGGGGCATGGCTGAGCAGCCACCAGCGCCAGTAATCAGCCGGGAGCAGCTCCAGCGCCTGATCCATAAAGATCCCGCGCCCCTGGCTGGTAGAAAACTGCCCGCCATCATAGTTGAGATAGTTGAAAGATTTGAGGTGATCGACCATTTTCCATGGCTCGCCCGATCCCAGGATCGTGGCCGGGAAGGACAGGGTATGGAACGGCACGTTGTCCTTGCCCATGAACTGGGTATAGCGCACGTCATCGGCGCCCATATCGGTGCGCCACCAGCGCTGCCAGGCGGCATCGTCCAGCCCGTTGGCCTTGGCCCATTCGTCCGCGCAGGCGATATATTCGATGGGGGCGTCGAACCAGACATAGAACACCTTGCCCTCCATGCCCGGCCATTCGGCATCGCCCCGGCGCACCGGAATGCCCCAATCCAGATCGCGGGTGATGCCCCGGTCGCGCAGGCCGTCGCCGTCATGCAGCCATTTCTTGGCGATGGATGTGGTCAGAACCGGCCAATCGGTCTTGCTGTCGATCCAGGCATCCAGGTTATCCTTCAGCGCCGATTGCCGCAGATAAAGGTGCTTGGTCTCGCGCACTTCCAGATCGGTGGATCCTGAAACGGCCGAGCGCGGATCAATCAGATCGGTCGGGTCAAGCTGCTTGGTGCAGTTTTCGCATTGGTCGCCGCGCGCCTTGTCATAGCCGCACTCGGGGCAGGTGCCTTCGATATAGCGGTCTGGCAAAAAGCGGCCATCGGCATTGGAATACACCTGGCTTTCGGTGACTTCGGCGATCAGACCGGCCTCGGCCAGCTTGCCGGCGAAATGCTGGGTCAGCCGGTGGTTTTCCGGGCTTGAGGACCGTCCGAAATGATCGAACGACATGGCAAAGCCTTCGGCGATCTTGGCTTGGGTCTGGTGCATTTGGGCGCAGTATTCGGCCACGGGCATTCCGGCCTTGGCGGCCGCCAGCTCGGCCGGGGTGCCATGTTCATCGGTGGCGCACAGGAACAAGACCTCGTGGCCGCGTCCGCGCAGATAGCGGGCATAAAGATCGGCGGGCAGTTGGCTGCCGACCAGATTGCCCAGATGCTTGATCCCGTTGATATATGGAATGGCTGAGGTGATAAGGTGGCGTGCCATGGCGGTTTCCCAAACAGATGCTTTTGGGTTTGCTTTAGCGCAGCCAGATCAAAAGGGCCATGGGTCAATCGTCGCTGGGGGGCAGATGGTGGCGGCTGCGCCCGGTCAGGCGCCCGATCAAAAAGCTGGTGCGCGGCGCATAGACATAGCGGGTGCGTCTGGCCTTGGTTGGGCGGGCGCGCATCCGGGTCAGGCCGAATACCACCAAAAGCGCATGGCCAATGGCGATCATGCCGAACAGGGCCGCCGGGCCATAAAGGTCAATCAGCACCGAGGCCAGCAGGGGCGCCGCGATGGCGCCAAGGGCAAAAAAGAACATCAGCGCCGCCGACAATTCCACCCGTTCGTCATCGCTGGCAAAATCATGGGCATGGGCCGATGCCACCGAATAAATCGGAAAGGTCGTCAGCCCAAACAGCCCGGCGGTCAGGAAAATGCCCAGCGTGCCAAGCCCGGTGGAAAACACCGTGATCGCCGAGCTGCCAATCGCGGCAATCGACAGCCAGATCAGCACCCAGCGGCGGTCGTATTTATCGGCCAGCCAGCCCACCGGATATTGCGCCAGCGCGCCGCCCAGAACAAAGGCCGACAGGAAATAGGCGATTTCTTCCGGGACCAGGCCGACCTCTTGGCCATAAAGCGGGCCGACCATGCGAAACGAGGCGCTGGAAATCGCCGCGACGATCACCCCGGCGGCGGCCAGCGGCGATCGTGACACCGCCAGCTTGGGGCGCAACCGCGGCGAGTCGGGGGTTTGCGGTTGCGGGGTTGTGGTCAGCGTCAACGGCAAGAGCGCGGCGCAACACAAGATGGCCAGCAGGTTATACGACACATAGGATGCCGGCGTCAGCACCCCGATGATCATTTGGGCGGCCAGCGATCCGGTCATATCCACCACGCGGTAGACCCCCATGGTGCGGCCACGGGTTTCATTGTTGACCTTGGCTTGCAGCCAGGCCTCGACCACGGTGTAACAGCCGGCGACGCACAGCCCCGATGCGACGCGCATCAAGGCCCAGGCCAGCGGGTCAATGACCAGCATATGCGCCATCAGCCCAATCGCCCCCGATGCGGTAAAGGCGGCAAAGGCGCGGCTGTGGCCGACGCTGCCCATCAGGCGCGGCGCCCACCAGCAGCCGATGAAAAACCCCAGGAAATGCGCCGATCCCAGCAGGCCGATTTGCTGGCGCGAGAAATCCAATGCCAGACCCGACAGCGCATCCAAGGGGCCCACCCCGCCCGAGGACAACTGAAGCAAGATGACAGACAAAAACAGCGCGGCAAAGGAAATCAACAGTCTCATATGGTGGCACCATGCCTGTCTTTGCCGGTGGCCCCAAGCGCTTAATCGACAGGCCGGGTCGTTTTCCCGCTTTGACGGCGATATTTTTACCATCGGGCCGGGGCTTGCCATGGGCGGGCAGGGCGCTAGGGTCAGGGAAACGGCCGGGGCAACAGTCGGGGCCGCGCTTTGGGCGGGGGCGGTTTTCCGCGCAAGCGGCACAGGAACACAGAAAAGGGCAAGGCGATGCAGCGCAAGACATTGGGAAAAAGCGGCCTTGAGGTCAGCGCATTTTGCCTTGGCTCAATGACCTGGGGGACACAGAACACCGTTGACGAGGCACACAGCCAGATTGAGCGCGCCTTGGCGGCGGGGATCAATTTCATCGACACGGCTGAAATGTATCCGGTCAATCCGATCAGCGCGGAAACCATTGGTCGCACCGAACGGATTATCGGGCTTTGGCTGGATCACGGGCTGCGCCGTCACGAGGTGGTTCTGGCGACCAAACATTCCGGCGAGGGGATGATGCACGCGCGCAACGGCGCGCCGATCTCGGCGGCGACGATTCGCGAAGCGGTCGAGGGGTCGTTGCGGCGGCTGCGCACCGATTACATTGATCTTTATCAGTTTCATTGGCCCAATCGCGGCAGCTATATGTTTCGCAAGAACTGGAATTTTGATCCGTCGGGGCAGCTGTTGATCGACACCCAGGCCCATATGGAAGAGGCGCTGGCGGCCTTGCAGGCCGAGGTGCAGCGCGGCACCATCCGGGCCTTTGGGCTGAGCAACGAAAGCGCCTGGGGGCTGACCCGCTGGGCGCAGGTGGCACGGGCCCAGGGCGGGCCGCAGGTGGCGGCGATCCAGAATGAATATTCGCTGCTTTGCCGGCTGTTTGATACCGATCTGGCCGAGGCGAGCCTGCAAGAGGATGTGCCGCTTTTGGCGTTTTCACCGCTGGCGGCCGGGCTGTTGACCGGCAAGTATCAAGATGGCGCGGTGCCGGATGGATCGCGCATGTCTTTGGTGGCGGATCTGGGGGGGCGCCGGACCGATCGGGCCTTTGCCGCGGTGGCCGGGTATCTTGAGATCGCTGCAAAACATGGGCTGGATCCGGCGCAGATGGCGTTGGCGTGGTGCGCGGGGCGCCCGTTCATGGGGTCGGTGATTTTCGGCGCGACCAGCATGGCGCAGCTGGAGCGGGCCCTGGGGGCGGCCGATTTGGTTCTGGCGCCTGAGGTGCTGCAAGAGATAGACGCGGTGCACCGCGCGCATCCGATGCCGTTTTAGCGGCGTTTGCGGCGGGCGCATGCCGGAATGGCCGGTGCCATTTGTGGCGGGGACGGGGCCTCCGGCGGGGATATTTAAGAACAAAAGAAGGGCCGGGCGGGACAGGATTATCCGCGCGGCGGGGTGTTTTGGCGGCTTTGCCGGGGGGGGCGGCCAAAGCTGCGGCGATAGGCGCGAGCGAAGCTGGATTGGGTGTTGAAGCCGGTGCTGAGCGCCACATCCAGCAAAGGCAGATCGGATTGGTGGATCAGGCGGTCGGCCTCGGCCAGGCGCAGGGACAGGTAATAGGCCTGGGGGGTGGTGCCCAGACGGGCGCGAAATTGCAGTTGCAGGGCGCGGGCGCTGAGGCCCAGTTGTCGGGCCAGGGCGGCGATGGGCTGGGGATCGTCGAGCGCCTGTTCCATCAGCCCATGGGCGCGGCTGGTAAGGGCGTTGTGGCCGCTGCGCGGGCCCAGGCGGTGTTGCGGGCTGTCGGCGGTGGGGGCGCGGTCATAGATAAAGCTGCCGGCGACGCGTTTGGTCAGCGCCGGGCCAAAGCGCTGTTCGATCAGGTGCAGCATCATGTCGATGCCCGGCACGGCGCCGCCGCTGGTCAGGCGGTTGCCCGACACCACAAAGCGGGCGTTTTGTGCGGTCAGCTGTGGAAAACGCGCGGCAAAGCGATCGAGGTCTTCCCAGTGGGTGGTGGCGCGGTGCCCATCCAGCACCCCGGCGTGGGCCATGATCCACGGGCCGCCGTCGATGCCGGCGATGGTGCTGCCCTGGCGTGCAAGCCGGGTCAGGCTGGCGCCAAGCTGGGGGGTGGATTGGCGTTCCAGGTCAAAGCCGGCGACGATCAGCAGCAGATCGCAATGGGCGGTGCGGCGCAGGGGGGCGGCCGGCAGACGCAGCCCGCTGGTGAGGGTGATGTCATTATCGCCGGGGGTGGCAAAGCGCCAATTGAACAGCGGCCGGCCGGCCTGGCGGTTGGCGGCGCGCATGGGGTCGACGGCGGCCGCAAAGGACAGCGTGTTGGAGCCATCAAGCACCAGCACCGTCGCCTGAACCGTTTCGGGAACCGATGTTTCAACCATAACTGACCCTTTGGGGGCGGGTATCGCCGGGTGGATTTTCTGCGAATTATGTCAAGTATATTTCGCTTTGGGGCAAGTCGTTTGGGCGGTTCTGCGCCAAGATGGCCGCGGATGCAAGCAATTCGGAGAGCCAGATGCCCCTGTCGATGAACAAAGATGTCTTTATTACCTGCGCCGTGACCGGGTCGGGGGGCACCCAAGATCGCAGCCCGCATGTGCCGCGTTCGCCCGCGCAGATTGCCGCCAGCGCCATTGCCGCCGCCAAGGCGGGGGCCGCCGTGGTGCATTGCCATGTGCGCGACCCCGAGACCGGCGCGCCGTCGCGGCGGTTGGAGCTTTACCGCGAGGTCACGGACCGCATTCGCGATGCCGAGGTCGATGTGGTGTTGAACCTGACGGCAGGCATGGGCGGCGATATGGTGTTTGGCGGCACCGAAACGCCGCTGCCCCTGTCCGAGGCGGGCACCGACATGATCGGCGCCAGCGCCCGCGTGGCCCATGTGGCCGAATGCCTGCCCGAGATATGCACCCTGGATTGCGGCACCATGAACTTTGCCGAAGCCGATTATGTGATGACCAACACGCCCGGCATGTTGACGGCCATGGGCGCGATGATGACCCAGCTGGGCGTCAAGCCCGAGATCGAAGCCTTTGACACCGGCCATCTGTGGTATGCCAAGCAGTTGGTCAAGGACGGCGTGCTGGACAGCCCGGCCCTGGTGCAGCTGTGCATGGGGGTGCCCTGGGGCGCGCCGGATGATCTCAATACCTTTATGGCCATGGTCAATAACGTGCCCGATGATTGGACGTTTTCGGCCTTTGGTCTGGGGCGTCATCAGATGGCCTATGTGGCGGCCAGCGTGCTGGCCGGGGGGCATGTGCGTGTCGGGCTTGAGGATAACCTTTGGCTTGAGAAAGGCGTGCTGGCGGAAAACTGGCAATTGGTGGAACGGGCCGGAACCATCATTGAAAACATGGGGGCGCGGGTCATTGGCCCCGCCGAGGTGCGCGAAAAGCTGGGCCTGGTCAAACGCGCGCCCAACTAGGGCAACCCCAGGGCGCTTGGGGCAAAACCCCAAGGGCTTTGGCATGGCAATATCGCCCCGGCTGTTCGGGCAGGGGCCAATCGGAAAAGAAGTGATCCAATATGCAAAATACAGTTGCGATTGTCGGGGGCGGGGTAATCGGGGGCGGCTGGGCCGCGCGATTTGCTCTGAACGGGTGGGACGTGCGGATTTTCGATCCCGATCCCCAGGCCCAGCGCAAGACCCAGGAAATGCTGGCCGCCGCGCGGCGGGCCTTGCCGGGGCTGACCGATGTCGCCCTGCCGCCCGAGGGAGCGGTGCAGCACTGCGACACAATCGCTGAGGCCGTCACCGATTGCGCGCTGATCGTCGAGGCGGTGCCGGAAAGGCTGGAGGTCAAACAGGCCGTCTATGCCGAGATCGAGGCCGTCAATACCGCCGGGATCATTGCCTCGTCTACGTCGGGGATCATGCCCAGCGATCTACAGGCCAAGATGACCCACCCAAGCCGCCTGATCGTGGCGCATCCGTTTAACCCGGTCTATCTGTTGCCGCTTGTCGAACTGGTGGCGGGCAAACAGACCGACCCGGCCTGTATCGAAACCGCCAAGACGCTTTATGCCGGGCTTGGGATGCAGCCGCTGCACTGCCGGGTTGAAATCGAAGGGTTCCTGTCGGACCGCCTGCAAGAGGCCCTGTGGCGCGAGGCGCTGTGGCTGCTCAAGGATGGGGTCGCCACAGCCGAGGAACTGGACGCGGCGATCGCCTATGGGCCGGGGCTGCGCTGGGCACAGATGGGAACCATGCAGACCTTTCACCTGGCTGGCGGCGAAGGCGGGATGCGGGCGATGCTGGCCATGTTCGGGCCATGCCTGAAATGGCCCTGGACCAAGCTGATGGATGTGCCCGACCTGACCGATGATTTTGTCGAAATGGTCGGCGATCAATGTGACGCGCAATCCCATCCGCGCAGCCCGCGCGATCTGGAAAAACTGCGCGATGCCAATCTGGTCGGGATCATCCGGTCCCTGCGTGCGGCCAATTGGGGGGCGGGGGCCACGGTGCGCGCCCATGATCGGCATCTGGCCGATGCCGCTGGGATCGCCGCGCCCCTGGATACACGGGATCTGTCCAAGCCGCTTCTGACGGTGCAGCGCGTGGTTCCACTGGACTGGACCGACTACAACGGCCACATGAATGAGGCCAAGTATCTGCAAGCCTTTGGCGATGCCACCGACCGGATGATGGAGCTGATCGGCTGCGACGCAGATTACATCGCCAGCGGCGGCAGCTATTTCACCGCCGAAACCCACATCCGCCACATCGACGAGGTCCACGCCGGGGCGATGATCCAGGTGCACACGCAGGTGCTGGCAGGGACAGGCAAGAAAATGCACCTCTGGCACGAGATGTATGAAGGCGACCGCCTGCTGGCCACGGGCGAACATTTCTTGCTGCATGTCAGCCTGGCAACCCGCCGCCCCTCTGATCCAAGCGCGCAAATCGCCGCGGCGCTGGGCGCCGTCACCCAGGCGCAGGCCGGGCTGGCCCGTCCAGATGGTGCCGGCCGCGCGGTCGGGGCGCCGCGGTGAAACGCGCGCTGATCACCGCCGGCGCCAGCGGAATCGGCCTGGCCATGGGCGCGCGCTTTGACCAAGCAGGCCATGAGGTCTGGATCACTGACGTGGATCCCCAGGCCCTGGCCGCCGCCCCCGGTCACTGGCACAAAACCCTGTGCGACGCGCGCGATGAAACGGCGGCAAAGGCCCTGTTCGCCCAGATTGAAGGGGCCGGCGGGCTTGACGTGCTATGCGCCAACGCCGGTATCGCCGGCCCGACCGCCCGGATCGAAGACATCAGCCTGGCCGATTGGCGCGACTGCGTCAGCGTCAACCTGGAAGGGGCATTTCTGGCGTGCAAATACGCGGCCCCGATGATGAAAACGGCCGGGGGCGGGGCAATAATCCTGACCTCATCGACCGCTGGAATTCATGGCTACCCAAACCGCGCGCCCTACGCGGCGGCCAAATGGGCGGTGATCGGGCTGATGAAAACCCTGGCGATGGAACTTGGGCCTTTCGGGGTGCGGGCCAACGCGATCTGCCCCGGCGCCGTGGAAGGCCCGCGCATGGAAGGGGTGCTCGCGCGCGAGGCACAGGCCAAAGGCATGACCCGCGATGCGGTCTATGACGGCTATGCCATGGGCACCTCGATGCGCCGCTGGGTGCAGGCCGAGGATATCGCCGAAATGGCTGTCTTCCTGGGATCAAACGCGGCGCGCCTGATCTCGGGCCAGGTGATCGCTGTCGATGGCCATACCGAAAACCCCGATCCCAAACTCCCCACACCCCATCCGTAATCCAAAGGAGCGCGCCTGCCGGCGCGCACGCCATTCTTGATTTGGCGCCCGTGGCAAGCGCAGCGTCCCAAAGAACCGCACCGCCCTGTTTCTTTTGTTGAAAAATATCCCCGCCGGAGGCTCCTGACCGCGCCACTGCACCGGCCGCGCCGTTACGGCTCACAGCGCGGCGCGCAGCGCCTGCAAATGCTCGGGCAGGGCGCGGGCGGTGATCGTCGCCTCTTTGACCAGCTGATCGAAATCGCGGGTAAAAATCTCCACCCGTTCACGATCGCGAAAGGCCATGTAATGGCCGCCGGTGAACAGCACCGCCAACAGCGGGCCAAACACCGTGATCGGCGCTGAATAAAGCCGCCGGGCGTCGAACAGATAAATCCGCAACCGCGGATAGTGCTCGGCGCACAGCCCGATCAAATGATCAAGCTGGGCCCGCCGCACCGCCGGGGGCAGGCCCTCGTAATAGCCGCTGCCCGCGGCAAAGCTTTGCAGCTCGAACATCGGCATGGCGATTTCATAATCCGATTGCGCGTTCTGCATCCACTCCAGCCGGTCCTTTGAGGCATTGATCGCCTGTGTCGTGGTGCGCCCCAGATGCGGACCATATTCCCACTCCAACACGGCCTGGGTCTTGATCATATCGGGCAGCGCGGCCGGCACATGGCGGATCTTATAGCCGGCGGCCTCTTTGTGCCAATTAAAGATCCGCTCGTCGATCAGGGCGCGGGGCGCATGGCTGAACGACAGGCTGGCCGACAAAAGATCGGCGGCATTCTCGGGCCGGTCCGACAAGCCCAACAGCCAATCGCCCGACACCCCCAATGCGGCGGCCAAAGCCCCGATCACATGGGCGCTTGGCAGGCGCGCCCCATCCCCCGACAGCGCCTGCGACAGGGTCGACCGGTCGGCCCCGATCGCCCGCGCCAGCGCGCTTTTGCTGTGCCCCGACGCGGCCAACGCCCCGGCAAGGCGGCTTCGAAACAGCTCCGCGCGGGCAAATTTGCTTAATTGATCCGTCATCTGTTGATATATATCACCAATTGCCGGGAAATGTTAATTATTTTGGGAATAGGCAGCCACCGCCCCCGCGCCTATAGCAAACACATACCTCACAGCAGCCGGAGCCCCTTTGTGAACGCGATCTTGCCGCCGCAACCCAAAACCAGCACAGAAATCCCGCACCGTCCCAAACCCAAGGGCACGGGATGGGAACTCCCCACACTTGCGGTCTTGCTGGCGACCTTTGCGATCTGGGGGCTGGGGCTGGTGGCGCCGGTTTGGCTGGGCATCGCGCTGGTGGCGCTGGCGCTGGCGCAGCATTCCTCGTTGACCCATGAAATCTTGCACGGCCACCCGTTCCCGCACCGCTGGATGAACGAAACGTTGGGGCTGTTGCAAATCGGCCTGACGGTTCCCTATCAGCGGTTTCGCGATCTGCACCTGCTGCACCACCTGGATTCGCGCCTGACCGATCCCTATGACGATCCCGAAAGCAACTATCTGGATCCACAGGTCTGGGCGGCACTGCCGGCCTGGCGGCAAACCCTGCTGCGGGTGAACAACACATTGGCCGGCCGGATGATCATCGGGCCGGTCCTGTCCCAGCTGTCCTTCATGGCCAGCGATTGGCGCGCCATCAGATCGGGCGACCGGGCGGCGCTTGTCGGCTGGTTGCTGCACCTGCCCAGCATCGCGGCGACCCTGGCGGTGGTGCACTGGGCGGGGATGCCCCTGTGGGCCTATCTGCTGGCGGTCTATATCGCCATGTCGATCCTGCGCATCCGCACCTTTCTTGAGCACCAGGCCCACCTGCGCGCCAGCGGCCGCACCGTGATCGTCGAAGACCGCGGTATCCTGGCCTTCTTGTTTCTTTACAACAGCCTGCACGTTGTCCACCATATGCACCCACGGGTGCCGTGGTATCACCTGCCCAAGCTGTATCGCGACAACAAGGCCCGCTATGTGGCGCGCAATCAGGGTTATGTCTATCGTTCTTACCGGGATGTCTTTGCGCAATACTTTTGGCGGGCAAAAGATCCGGTGCCGCATCCGCTCTGGCATAAGGGCTAGGCTTGCGGCATGAAGGGGAATGACCTGGTTTCCCCCTGATCTTTGGATCACCATGACCCTCGCGGCGGCCTGCTTTCAGACGCTGCGGTATATGTTCCAAAAACAACTGGCGGCCCGCACCCTCAGCGCGGCGGGCGCCACCTTTGCCCGGTTTTTGTATTCGGCGCCGCTGATTGCCGTTGGTCTGGCGGCCTATGTCTTTGTCAGCGGCCAAAGCCTGCCGCTGCCGCCACCGGCCTTTTGGGCGTTCTGCATGACCGGGGGGGTGGCGCAAATCACCGCGACCATCTGTGTGGTGCGCCTGTTTCAGATGCGCAATTTCGGCGTCGGCATCGCCTTGATGAAAACCGAGGTCATTCTTTCCGTGCTGGTCGGCCTGCTGCTGTTGGGCGAAGGGGTCAGCCTGCGCGCCTTTGCCGCCATCCTGCTGGGCCTGTGCGGGGTGCTGCTGCTGTCGGCCCAGCCGCGCGGCCGGGTGCTGAACGCCGGCATGGCGCTTGGGCTGGCCTCGGGGGCGCTCTTTGCGCTCTCCGCCGTCAGCTATCGTGGCGCTACGCTGAACGTGGCGGCGGCGGATCCCTGGCTGCGGGCCGGCACCACCCTCAGCGCGGTGACAATGATGCAACTGCTGGGCATGGCGGTCTGGCTGTGGGCCGCGCAACCGGGGCAAATCGCAGCGGTCTGGGCGGCGCGGCGCAAGGCCCTGTGGATCGGACTTTTGTCCATGGCCGGCTCGCTGGGTTGGTTCACCGCCTTCAGCCTGCAAACCGCCGCCTATGTCAAAGCCATCGGCCAGATCGAACTGGTGCTCAGCCTGATCGCCTCGGCGGTGTTCTTTCGGGAAAAAAGCACCCTGAAAGAGCTGACAGGCATGGCCATCCTCTGCGCTGCGATCCTGGCGCTCTTGTGGGTGGTCTAACCGCCCTTGAGGCGCAGAAATAAATTCTCTTCGTCATTGTTCTTGAAAAATGGCACGCTGGCGGGCGGCGCCAAATCGCGGGCACGCGCCTCGATCTCGGCCATCACAACTTCGGTGATAAAAGGCATGTCAAACCGCCGCGCCTCCTGCAAAGGCACCCACTGCAAATGCGACAGCTCATCCGAGGCGGCGGAAAAATCATCCAGATCACTGGCCAGATCCGCCGCATCAATCAGGAAAAACCGCGCATCAAACCGGCGCGGACGTCCGGGCGGCGTCAGGGCGCGAAACACGAACTGCAATGGCGCGGCAAGGGGCACATGGCCGGTGCCGGCAAACCCCTGCCACCCCTCGGGAATGGCCCCAGGCCACACCCCCTTGCCGCCCAGGATCTGCCCGGTTTCCTCCCACAGCTCACGGATCGCCGCCACCGCCAAGGCATGGGCCAGATCGCCGGCACTGTCTGCCGCCAGCCGCCCGGCACACGGATCGGCAATCGGGCTGGCCAGGGGCACCTGCGCATCGCCGTCATCCACCGCGCCGCCCGGAAAGACGAATTTGTTGGGCATGAACACCGCATTGGCGCCGCGCTGCCCCATCAAGATCTTCGGCGCCACATGGCGATCGCGCAAAACAATCACCGTGCTGGCGTTGCGAATTGCGCTCTTGTCTATGCCCAAAGATGTCGTCATGTCCGGCCCCGCTTTTTGCCGCCACTATGGGCCGATCCCGCCGCCATGACCAGCCCAAAGCGCCAAGGCGCCAACCGCCCGGCCCACGTCCTTGCCTGTTTCTTTTGTTCTTAAATATCCCCGCCGGAGGCCCCGGCCCACGCCCCAGCCCCCAACAGCCGCGGTTTACCCGCGCGCG
Organism: uncultured Sulfitobacter sp.; assembly: GCA_937138475.1. Classification (GTDB taxonomy): domain Bacteria; phylum Pseudomonadota; class Alphaproteobacteria; order Rhodobacterales; family Rhodobacteraceae; genus CAKZPD01. The sequence goes on from CAKZPD010000022.1 coordinate 120,074, forward strand.
CCAAACCCGCCCAGGCCCCGCGCCCATTGCAAACCAACAATCGCCCCCTTCAGCCGCGGCAGCAAATACAGCGACAGCGCCACACAGCCAATGGTCAACAAGGTAAACATCACCAAAGGCTCGGGCCGATAGGTGACAAAGGCCACATGCATCACCGGCGCCATCAAATGCCCGACAATCAAGATGGTCAGATAGGCCGGCCCGTCATCGGCCTTGTGATGAAAAAGCTCCTGGGTGCAGACGGTGCAACTGTCGTTGACCTTCAGATAGGATCGCAGCAAAGGGCCGCTGCCACAATTGGGGCATTTGCGTTTCCAGCCCAGCCACATGGCGCGTTTGGTGTCGCGGATCGGGTCTTGGGGCATGGGAATGGTGTCCTTTGGGATAATGGCGCAGCCCTATCTCAGCCCAGGGGGGCTGATCTATGCGGCGCGATGCCGCGCATGATTTTTTTGCCCCGCCCGCGACGGAAACCGCGCCTGGGCGCGTTTAACCTCTATCAGCGCCGCAAAGGATGGGTCAATTGCCCGCTCTGGCCTTCAGGCGCGCAACATTGGAAAGGCAGATCATGAAAACCGCATTGATAATTGGCGCATTGGGCTTAATCACCGCAGGCACGCTGGGCGGCATTGCCCTGGCGCGCGACGGCGGCGCCGCCATGCGCCCCAGCTTTGCCGAGCTGGATGCCAACGGCGATGGCAAACTGACCCAGGCCGAGCTGACAGCCCACCACAGCGCCCATCTGGCGCAGATCGACAGCGACGGTGATGGCATCCTCTCAGCTGATGAGCTGGCGCAGATGATGCACGGCCGGGCCGCCCGGCGCGCCGAACGGATGGTGGCGCGGCTGGACCAGGATAACGACGGCAAGCTGAGCATCGAGGAAATGCAGGATCACGCACAAAACGCGGGTCATGGCCGGATGTTCGATCACATGGACAGCGACAGCGATGGCGCCATCAGCGCCGAGGAATATGCCCAGCTCTCCTCCCATCACCGCAATAACAAGGGCAAAGGCGGGCATGGCAAAGACGGCGACCGGGCGCACCATGGCTGGGGGCCAAAATCGGGCCATGGTTTTGGACATGGCTTTTGGGGCGGCGCGGAGGATGACGACGCCGAAGATGACTCCTAAGCTTGTCACTGGCGCCTGAAATCCCCAAATTCGGGGAATAAGGCGCCGGGCAAGGTATACAGGTAACGGGGATCAGAAGGCGGGACACAGGGCAATGCAGCGTTTGGCACAGGTCACACAACACGCCCGAAAATGGGCCGGGCGCAGGGGGGCGGCCCGGCCCCTGGCAGTTGGGCGATCTCAAACGGCAAAGATGACCTTGCCAGCCGATCCCGCCCTGACCCGCACCGAGGACGCGCAGCTTTTGGCCCGCTATGTGGCCAGGGACCGCGCCGCCGCCCAGACGTTGACCGATCGGCATTTGCCGGTGGTTTATCGTCACGCGTTGCGTTTGGTTGGCACCCCGGCCGAGGCCGAGGACATCGCCCAAGAGGTGATGCTGCGCCTGTGGCAGGCAGCCCCCGACTGGCGCGCCGATCAGGCCAGCCTGGCCACTTGGTTGTATCGGGTGACGGCCAACTTGTGTATTGACCGGCTGCGGCGGCGCAAGGTGGCGCGGCCGGGGCCATCGCTGTCGGCGGGGGATCTGACCGAACGGTTGCGCGACCCGGCGCCCTCGGCCGGGGCGCGTTTGCAAACCCAAAGCCGCCTTGACGCGTTGCAAGCGGCCTTGATGACCTTGCCGGAACGCCAACGCCAGGCGGTGGTGCTGCGCCATATCGAAGGGCTGTCAAACCCGCAGATCGCCCAGATCATGCAGCAAAGCCTGCGCGCCACCGAAAGCCTGATCGCGCGCGGCAAAGACGGGCTGGCGCGGGCGCTTGCCGATAAGAAGACCGCGCTGGGATATCAAGATGACGATGATCAAGAGCTGTGACTGGGGGCCAGAAAATGACAGAAGACAGAAAAATGACCGCAAAGCTGGACGCCATGCTGACCGCTGCTCAGCACGAAAGGCCGCCCGTGCCTGCGGGTCTGCGGATGCGGGTGCTGCAAGATGCAGACCGCCATCAGCGCCGCGGATCCGGCCAGCGTGACCGGGGCCATGGGGCGCCGCGATGGCCGCCGCGCCTTTTGGCCGCAATCGGGGGGTGGCCCGGTGCCGGCGGCTTGGTCGCCGCCACGCTTTGCGGTTTTTGGATCGGCGCCAACCCGCCCGACCTTTGGTTTAACCTCAGCCCCTATGACAGCCCGCAATCGGCGCTGAGCATAGATTTCGGCTGGTCCGATTTACAGGAGAACACCGATGCCCTCTGATATGCCTTCAGGATCTGATCCCCAAACCCCCATCCCCCAGCGTGGCGCCGCGCCTTGGATGAAATGGCTCTTGGCCGGGTCGCTGGCGTTGAACCTGGCGGTGCTGGGTCTGGCGGCCGGGGCGATGTGGCGGGCGCATGGTTGGTCGGGGCCGTCACATGGGGTGCGCCACGGCGGCTATGCCCGGCCCTATATTGCCGCGCTGGGGCATGATGCGCGGCGCGATTTGCTGGGCCAGATGCGCGGGCGCAGGGGCGCGATGCCCGCCCCGCAGGAAATGCAGGCCCAATATGCGGCGGTTTTGGCAGCATTGACCGCCCAGCCCTTTGCCCCAGACACCCTGAAACGCGCCCTTGCCGACCAGGCCCAAGCGGCGCAGCAATTTGAACAAGACGCCCATGCGGCCTTTTTGCAGATGGTTCTGGATATGTCCCCGGCGGCGCGCGCCGACTATGCCGCCCGGCTGGGGCGGATCATGGCGCATGGGCGGCGGCCCTTCAGGCGGCAGGGCGGCTCAGAATAAACTGATTTCGCCCGCGGTTCTTGGCCGCATAAAGCGCCTTGTCAGCGGCCTGAACCAGATGTTCGGCATCGGGGGTTTCAAAGCGCCCGCCAACCGGCAGCAGCCCGCCAATCGCCAGACCAATGGAAATGGTCACGGCAATTGGGGTTTTGGATCCGGGCACCACGAAACCGTGTTCAGACATCAGGTTGCACAGCCGGCTGGCGGCGATGCGCGCTTCGTTGATCGAGGTGGCCGGCATGACAATCAGAAATTCCTCGCCGCCGATGCGCGCCACCAGATCGACGGCGCGCAGGTTCTGGCGCAAACGGCGGGCGGTTTCAATCAGCACCGCATCGCCGCTGGCGTGGCCATAATGATCGTTGATCCGCTTGAAATGATCCAGATCGGCCAGCATCACCGCAAAAGGCCGCCCCGAGGCAATGGAATGTTCGGCAATGCGCGCCAGATGCGGCATCGCATAGCGCCGGTTGTGCAACCCGGTCAGCGGGTCGCTGATCGCGGCCTTGATGCCGGTGCGCACCGTATCGCGCAGCCGATCGGCAATCCGTTTGCGGGCGATCAGCGCCTTGATGCGGATGGCCGCCTCGGTTGGTTCAAAGCCGTCGGTCATCAGATCATCGGCCCCCAGATCCAGCGCATAGGCGCCAATGGCCGGATCCTTGTGCGGTTGCAGCACCATCAGCCCGGCGTGCCGTGTCGCGGCGGTGGCGCGGATTGACGACAACAATCGCAGGCTTGCGTCGGTCTTTTGTTCATCCGCGGGCAGGGCGATCAGAAACACATCGGGTTGGTGATCGGGGGTGATATCGCGCAGCGCGGTATCGGGGTGCGAGTGGCTGATCTTGGCGCGGGTATGGGCGCGCAGCATCGCGCTCCAGTCGCGGGCGGCCAGCATGTCGCGGGAAATGATCTGCACCTTGGTCGGGGCCTCAAACAGGCTGGCGCTTTCGGCAAAGCCAAGCGCCCGCGAGGTGTCATCGCGCATCTGCCATTCTGCGGTGGTGTTCTGGGCGCGGATCAGGCTGCGCACCCGCGCCAGCAAAAGCGGCTCATTTATTGGTCGGTTCATGATTTCCTGAACCCCGGCCCCCAACGCGTCAAGGCGGTCATGCTGGGGGATGTCTGTGTCACAAACCATCACCGGAATACGCAGGGTCGGCCCCAGACGCGTCAGCGCCTTGGCCAGCTCGGCGGCGGATCCGTCGGGCAGGGTCAACGCACTGATAATAAGGTTCAAATCCGTGCTTTGCGCGATCTCAAGCGCCTCGGCCATCGTGGCAGCTTGCAAGACATCGTAAAACGCCGCGGCAAGTTTTACTTTCAAAACGATACGATTCGTTGATAGCTGGTCGATTATGAGGATTTTGCCCTGCACTTGCAGCACGTCCTTTCTGACGAGGTCTCATTGACCCAACTGTGCCGCTGTTATGGTTAAGAAAGCGTTTCAGCGGACAAGAATAGAAAGCATTTTATGAGTTTTTCACAAGAATCGGCCGAAGTTGTGGCGCTCAAGGTTTTGGGCTGGTTGGCTGAAAACGAGGGGATGCTGATCCTGTTCATGGGCGCCTCGGGGGCGGCGGCAAGCGATTTGCAAACGCGGGCCGGGGATCCGATCTTTTTGGGGTCGGTGCTGGATTTCATCTTGATGGATGATGCCTGGGTGATTGCCGCCTGCACGGCGTGCGATCTGCCGTTTACCGCGTTGGCACCGGCGCGCGCGGCCCTGCCCGGCGGCGGCGAGGTCAGCTGGACATGATCCAAGGCATCGTTTTCGACAAGGACGGCACGTTATTTGATTTCGCCGCCACATGGGAAAGCTGGGCCAAGGCGTTTTTGCTGCGGGCCAGCAACGGTGACACAGGCCAGGCGCGCCGTCTGGGCCAGGCGATTGGCTTTGATCTGGATCAGGCGCGGTTTGACCCAGACAGCATCGTGATCGCCGGCACCCCCGGTCAGATCGCCGATGCCCTGCTGCCGCATCTGCCGGGGCAGGGGCGCGCGGATCTGATCGCGATGCTGAACCAAGAGGCCGAAACCGCCCCCCAAGCCGAGGCCGTGCCGCTGCGGCCCTTGCTGGGGGCGTTGCGGGCGCGTGGTTTGGCGCTGGGGGTGGCGACCAATGATGCCGAAGGCCCGGCGCGGGCGCATCTGGACAAGGCCGGGGTGACGGGGTTGTTTGATTTTATCGCCGGCTTCGACAGTGGCTTTGGCGGCAAACCGGGGCCGGGGCAGCTGTTGGCCTTTGCCGCACAGATGGGCGTGCCGCCGCATCAGGTGGTGATGGTGGGCGACAGCACCCATGATCTGCGCGCCGGCCGGGCGGCGGGGATGCAGGTGCTGGGCGTGCTGACCGGGCTGGCCGATGCGCAAGATCTGGCGCCGCTTGCCGATCAGGTGCTGCCCGATATCGGCGCGCTGCCCGGCTGGTTGGATGCCCAAGATAACGCGTAAGATTGGGCGCAAGATCGGGAACAGGGCCAGACCGATGGATCAACCCGCCCCCAAGGGCCGGCGCGCGGTAATTCTGCGGGCAATTGATAAAAACGACTGAATCCGTCGCAAATGGCAAGGTTTGCGACGCGCGGCTGGGGCCTATTACGCGCAAATCGCAACAAAGGATGATTTCCATGGCAGAGCCAACGACAAAACGCAGAACTCGGGGCGGAGGGCGCGCAGGCGCAGCCACGCGGCGCGGATCCGCGGTGATCGAGCAAATGCCATGGAAGCCGTCGGTCAATAATGACCGCCCGATTGAGCCGCTGACCCCCGAAGGGGTCGAGGCCATTCACGATGGCGCCATGCGCATTCTGGAAGAAATCGGGATCGAGTTTCTGAACCACGAGGCGCTGGAAATCCTGCGCAAGGCTGGCTGCACCATCAATGGTGAAAACGTGCGCATGGGCCGCGATTTCGTTATGGAATGGATCGGCAAGGCGCCATCGGAATTTACCCTGACCCCGCGCAACCTGGACCGCAAGATCACCATCGGCGGCAACAACCTGGTGTTTGGCAACGTGTCGTCTCCGCCCAACTATTGGGATATGGAGCAAGGCACCAAGAAATCGGGCACGCGGGCGCAATGCCAGAACCTGCTTAAGCTGACCCAGTATTTCAACTGTATCCACTTTGCCGGCGGCTATCCGGTTGAACCCAGCGACATCCACGCGTCGATCCGGCACCTGGATGTTGTCTATGACAAGCTGACGCTGACGGATAAAGTCATGCACGCCTATTCGCTGGGCAAGGAGCGGGTCGAGGACGTGATGGAGATGGTTCGCATCGCGGGCGGTCTGACCCACGAGGAATTCGACGCATCGCCGCGGATGTATACCAACATCAATTCCACATCGCCGCTGAAACACGATATCCCGATGCTGGATGGCTGGATGCGCCTGGCGCGGCGCGGGCAGGGCCTGGTGGTCACGCCCTTTACATTGGCGGGCGCGATGGCGCCGGTCACCATGTCGGGCGCGGTGGCGCAATCCTTGGCGGAATCGCTCTGTGCGGTGGTGCTGGCCCAGATCATCAACCCCGGATGCCCCTGCGCGATCGGGACGTTTACATCAAACGTGGATATGAAATCCGGCGCGCCGGCCTTTGGCACGCCCGAATATATGCGCGCCACCCAGATGACCGGCCAATTGGCGCGGTTCTATGGGTTGCCCATGCGGTCAAGCGGCGTCTGCGCGGCGAACGTGCCCGACGGGCAGGCGATGTGGGAAACCTCGAACAGCTTGTGGTCGGCGGTGCATTCGGGCACCAATATGGTCTATCACGCCGCCGGATGGCTTGAGGGCGGGCTGATTGCATCGCCCGAGAAATTCATCATGGACTGCGAGATCCTGCAACAGATCCAGCGTTACCTTGATCCGGCGATCACCGCGACCGGACCGGATGAAATCGCCCTTGATGCGATCAAATCGGTTGGCAATGCCGGGCATTTCTTTGGCATCCAGCACACGCAGGATCGCTATACCACCGCGTTTTACCAGCCGTTCCTGAGCGATTGGAAAAACTATGAGGGCTGGGAGGCGGCCGGCGCCGTCTGGACGCCCGAGCGGGCGCATCTGATGTTCAAGGACATCATCAACAGCTTTGAAGCCCCGCCCATGGACGAGGCCATTCACGAAGAGCTGGCGGATTTCGTTGCCCGCCGCAAATCCGAAGGCGGCGCCCCCACCGATTTCTAAGGGGCGGTTCGCGATATATTAACGCCTTTGCGCCATCTTTGCCCCCAACGCAAGCTGTGGGGGCAAACGGGTGCATGGGCTGATCAATCGCAGCATTCAACGCTTTGTCGTGGATGAATACGGGCAAGACATCTGGCAACGGGTCGTCAGGCAGGCCGATCTGGGCTTTGCCAATTTTGAGGCGATGTGGCTTTATGAGGATGCGCTAACGGGCAAGACCCTGCGGGCCTGCGCGGCGGTTCTTGGCCGCCCGCAGTGCGAGCTGATGGAAGACATCGGCACCTATCTTGTCGCCCATCCCAACAATCAGGTGTTGCGGCGTTTGCTGCGCTTTGGCGGGCAAAGCTTTGCTGATTTTCTGTTGTCGCTGGATGAATTGCCACAGCGGGCCCGCATGGCGATTGCCCAGCTTGATATCCCCCCCGTCGACCTGCAAGAGCTGACGCCGCTGCGCTATCGGTTGTGCTGCGGCGCCGGGATCGACGGGTATGCGCCCTTTGTCGCCGGGGTATTGCGGGCCATGGCCGATGATTATGGGGCGCTGGTGTTGATTGAACAGGGGCGCGGCGCATGGTTGGACATCACCCTGCTTGAGGCGCGGTTTCACACGCCGCGGGCCTTTGTCTTGGGGGCCAAAACCGGATGAGCGAACACCGGATGAGCGAAAACCGGATGCGCCAAGACCAGACCGGCCCGGCGACGACGGGTTCCGGCGTGATGATCCCGGCGGCGGCGCTTGATGCGGTGTGCCCGCTGCATTTGCTGCTGGATCGGCGGGGGCGGGTGCTGAACGCCGGGCCAACCTTTGACAAGCTGCTGGGGGCACCGGCGGCCGGACGCGATGTGATGCAGCTGTTGCAGGTGCTGCGGCCGCAAGGGATCGGCGATATGGCCGGGCTGGCGGCCAGCGATGGCGGGAAACTGCGGCTGCGTCTTGCCGCGCCCTGCGCCACGGTGTTTGCCGGCACCTGCCAGAAGGCCGGTCCGGGGCAGTATCTTTTGGCCCTGTCGTTTGGCATCCAACTGGCGCAGGCGGTGCAACGCCATGCGCTTTGCGCCAGCGACTTTGCCGCCACCGATCTGGCGATTGAACTGCTGTATCTGTCCGAGGCCAAATCCGCCGCCATGGTCGCCGCCCAACAGCTGAGCCATCGCCTGGCCGGCGCCCATGCCGCCGCCGAACAAGAGGCGCAGACCGATCCGCTGACGGGGCTGTGCAATCGCCGCGCGCTGGAACAGCGCCTGACCGATCTGATTGCCACCGGCCAGGGGTTCGCGCTGATGACGCTGGATCTGGATTTTTTCAAAGCGGTCAATGATGAAATGGGTCATGATGCCGGCGATCATGTTCTGTGCGAGGTGGCGCAGATCCTGCGCGAAGAAACCCGCGACAGCGACACCGTCGCCCGGCTGGGCGGGGATGAGTTTGTGTTGATCATCGGCGACATTCAGGACCAGGCGCTGTTGCAGCGTATTGGCCAGCGGATCATCACCCGCCTGTCAGAGCCGATTCCCTTTGGCCAGCACCGCTGCCAGATCGCCGCCAGTATCGGCACCGCCCTATCGCGCGACCATCGGCAACCGACGCCGGCGCAGCTGCTTAAGGACGCTGATATCGCGCTTTATGCATCGAAAGCGGCCGGGCGGGCGCGGCAGACATTTTTCAGCCCGGCCCTGACCCGCTGACCGCCGGGACCGCCGCGCGGGCTGGAGCCTCCGGCGGGGATATTTAAGAACAAAAGAAAGGGGGAAATTGCGTGATGGCCGGGGCGGCGGGCGATCTGCCTCTTGCACCTTGGCGGTGACGGACTTAGAAGGGCGCAAACTGGCACCGCGTCATTCGGCGCGCCTTATTCTATGGAGCACACATGCAGGTCACCGAGACGTTGAACGAAGGTCTGAAGCGCGGTTATGAAATCGTCGTGACAGCCGCCGAACTGGAAGCCAAGGTAAACGAAAAGCTGGCCGAGGCGCAGCCCGAAGTCGAGATGAAGGGGTTTCGCAAGGGCAAGGTGCCTATGGCGCTGCTCAAGAAACAGTTTGGCCCCAAGGTTCTGGGCGAAGCGATGCAGGAAAGCGTCGATGGTGCGATGAACGCCCATTTTGAGCAGACCGGCGATCGGCCCGCCATGCAGCCTGACGTCAAGATGACCAATGACGACTGGAAAGAAGGCGATGACGTCAATGTGGCGATGTCTTACGAAGCGCTGCCAGAAATTCCCGAAGTCGATCTGGCCAGCCTGAGCCTTGAAAAGCTGGTGGTCAAAGCCGATGAGGCCGCCATCGACGAGGCGCTGGCCAATCTGGCCGAGACGGCGCAGGATTTCAAAGCGCGCAAAAAGGGCAGCAAATCCAAGGACGGCGATCAGGTGGTCATGGATTTCGTTGGCAAGGTCGACGGCGAAGCCTTTGAGGGCGGATCGGCCGAGGATTATCCCCTGGTGCTGGGGTCCAATTCCTTTATTCCCGGCTTTGAAGAGCAGCTGGTCGGTGTGAAGACCGGTGAGGAAAAAGCCGTCACCGTTTCCTTCCCCGAGGATTATCAGGCCGCCCATCTGGCAGGCAAAGAGGCCGTGTTCGATTGCACCATCAAAGAGGTCAAGGAACCGGTTGCCGCTGAAATCAACGATGAGCTGGCGACAAAATTCGGCGCCGAGGATCTGGCCGGGCTCAAGGCCCAGATCGCCGAGCGCCTTGAGGCAGAATATGCCGGTGCCGCCCGTGCCGTGATGAAACGTGGGTTGCTTGATGCGCTGGACAAGATGGTCAGCTTTGATCTGCCCCCCAGCCTGGTCGAAGCCGAGGCCGGCCAGATCGCCCATCAGCTGTGGCACGAGGAAAACCCCGACGTTCAGGGCCATGACCACCCCGAGATCACCCCAACGGATGAGCATAAAACCCTGGCCGAGCGCCGCGTGCGCCTTGGTCTGTTGCTGGCAGAACTGGGCCAAAAAGCCGAGGTCCAGGTGACCGACGCCGAAATGACCCAGGCGATCATGGCGCAAGCCCGTCAATATCCGGGCCAAGAACGCCAGTTCTTTGAATTCATTCAGCAAAACCAACAGATGCAACAGCAACTGCGCGCACCGCTGTTTGAGGACAAGGTGATTGACCACGTTGTTGCCCAGGCAACGGTTGCAGAAAAAGAAGTCTCCAAAGACGATCTGCAAAAAGCCGTCGAAGCGCTGGAAGACGCTGAATAAACACGGCGAAAACAATCTGTCCGTGAATTTCCCCGCGGGCAGGCTTGGCAAGCCGCTGCTTCTTTTGTTTCCAAATATCCTCGCCGAAGGCGAAATCAAAGGCCCCGCATCGCGGGGCCTTTTTTGATCGCGGCCTTTGGTGCCTGCCAGCAGGTGCCAAAGGCCGCCCGACATGCCAAACGCAAAAACGCCGCGCAATCAGTGCGCGGCGTTTGAGTTTGTTTGGTTTTGATCGACGGGCGCGTTGGGTTACGCGTCGTCTCCTGCGGCTGGGGCAGGGGCTGCGTCGTCGTCTTCGGCAGCTGATCCGATATCGTCGAACAATTCCGCGATTTCAAAATCTGCGGCGGCTTCTTCTTCCGCTGCCAGTTCCTGAATGGATTTGCCCGAGGCTTGCAATTCGGCCTCTTCGGTCGAGCGCGCGACGTTCAATTCGATCGTTGCGTCAACCTCAGGGTGCAGGATGACCTGAACGCTGTGGATGCCCAGCTCTTTGATCGGGCTGAGAACGACCTGCTTGCGGTCAACGGTAAAGCCGGCTTCGGTGGCGGCATCGGCCGCGTCACGGGTGGTGACCGAACCATAAAGCGCGCCAGAATCAGAGGCAGAGCGAATCACGATGAACTGTTGTCCATTCAGCTTTTCGGCCAGGGCCTCGGCTTCTTTGCGGGTTTCAAGGTTGTTGGCTTCCAGCTGGGCCTTTTGGGCCTCGAAGCCGGCGATGTTGGCTTTTGATGCGGTCAGCGCCTTGCGCTGTGGCAGCAAAAAGTTGCGGGCAAATCCGGGTTTGACGTCGACGACGTCGCCCATCTGGCCAAGCTTGGCCACACGTTCCAGAAGGATAACTTGCATTGGGGTTCTCCTTACTTAACAGCGTATGGCAAAAGCGCCAGAAAGCGGGCGCGCTTGATCGCGCGGGCCAGCTCGCGTTGCTTTTTCGCCGATACGGCGGTGATGCGGGATGGGACAATCTTGCCGCGCTCAGAGATGTAACGCTGAAGCAGACGGGTGTCCTTATAGTCGATCGCTGGCGCGTTCTCGCCCGAGAAGGGGCAGACCTTGCGGCGGCGGAAAAATGGTTTTGTAGCCATGGTTTAAGTCCTTTTCCTGTGCTCTGGATCAGCGACGCTCGCGGCGTTCGCCGCGGGGTTCGCGCTCGTCACGTTTTTGCATCTGTACCGATGGCAGCTCTTTGTGCTCATCGACTTTGATGGTCAGAACGCGCATCACATCGTCGTGCAGACGCATCAGGCGTTCCATTTCGTGGACGGCGGTTGCCGGGGCATCCGAGCGCAGGAAGGCATAGTGGCCCTTGCGGTTTTTGTTGATCTTATAGGCCATCGTTTTGACGCCCCAATATTCGTGATCAACCATGGTGCCGCCATTGTCGGACAGGACGGCCCCGAAGTGTTCGATCAGCCCTTCGGCTTGCGTGTTGGACAGATCCTGACGCGCGATCATGACATGCTCGTAGAGTGGCATGCGGACTCCTTAACTTTTTCAGGCGCATTTCAAAGGGCGGGCCAGATCCTTTTGCGGCCCCCCCACGAGAGACTGCGCGGTTCAAGTGATATGCAAAAGGAAGTGTCCGTATACATGGATCCGGCGGGGGTGCAAGAGAAATACGGGTGGCGCGGGGGGCCAGCGGCGGGGGCCTCCGGCGGGGATATTTAAGAACAAAAGAAGGGCGATGTGTTCGAATATGCGCAGATGTCTGTGAGGCAATGCGCATTGCAACCATGGCGCGAGTGGGGCGACAGTTGGGGGCAGAGTGTCAATGTGTTTTTAGAAAGGTTTTGAGATGAAAAATGTGATGCGGGCGGCGGCTTTTTGTGCGGCGGTATTGAGTGCGGGGGCGGCCCTGGCGGCGGAGCGCTATGTTTTGGATGCCAGCCACAGCCAGGTGGTGTTTGCCTATGATCACCTGGGGTTTTCCACCACGCGGGGGATGTTTTCGGGGTTCTCCGGAGAGATCATGTTTGACCAGGAGGATCCTGCCGCATCCTCGGTGACGGTGGAGATGCCGGTGATGTCGATGTTCACCGGTTGGGAGAAACGGTTTGGGCATTTCATGTCGGATGATTTCTTTGGGGCCAGCGAGGGGGATATGATCCGCTTTGTGTCGACCGGGATTGAGGTAACGGGGGGGGCGACGGCGCTGATCACCGGGGATTTGACCATGAATGGGGTGACCAAGCCGGTGACGCTGGATGCGGTGTTGAACAAGGCCGGGGATCATCCGCAAGCGGGCAAGCCCTGGGCGGGGTTTGATGCCACGGCCCGTTTGATGCGATCGGATTTCGATTTGGGGCGGTTTGCGCCGTTTGTCGGGGATGAGGTGCGGATTGATATTTCGGTTGAGGCGATGAAGGCCGAATAGGTGATGGGGGTCTTTTTGACCACCAGTATTGGTTCCCGGTATAGGTTCCCGTGTCAGGGCGCGCGGTTGGCTGTCAGGGTGATCTTGACGGCCACCGCGTAATCCAGCGTTGCCGGATCATCCAGTTTGAGGCCGATGCCAAAATCGCGCCGGTCAAGGCTGAGCGTGGCCTGGACCTGGGCGGCCTGCGCATCGAGGCTGAGCTGATAGGGGAAGGTCACTGGCACGGTTTGGCCGCGCAGGGTCAGATGGCCGGTGGCGGTGCCTTGGTTAAGGGCGGCGCTGAACTGCGCCTGGGCAAAGCGGCCTGGGGCGAGGAAATCGGGGCCCAGGGCCTCGGAGGTGAGGGAGCCAAGGCGCAGCGAGGCCGGGTTGATCGTGACGCTTGCCTGTCCGGTGGCGCGGTCCGGATCATAGGTGATATGGGCCTGCCAATCGTCGAACTGGCCTGTGACGATGCTGTTGAATTGTTTGATTTCAAGCGCGATCTGGCCTGACTGCACGATCCATTCGCTGCCCGGCAGGGTGTGGGCGGTGGCCGGGACGGTGGTCGGGGCGGTGCCGGGGGCGGGGCCGGCCAAGGGCGGGCGGTGCGGCGTATAGAGCCCAAGCGCGCCGCCGGTCACGAGGGCCGCCATCCAGAGCAAGAGCGCGGCGACCAATGGCAGGCGCGCGGGCAGGCGCGCGCGGGCGGGCGATGGGGGGGGCGCAGCGGCGCTTGGCGGGGTGTTGATCTGTCCCCAGGTCATGCGGCGCAGGGTGACATCGCGGTCAATCAGGTGGTGTTTCAGGGCGCCGGCGATGTGCAAGAGCACGCTGAGGGCCAGCACCCGTTCGAGCACGATATGCAGCCCCGCGGTCAGCGCGGCGAGGGTTTCGGATTTGGGCACCAGTGGCAGGTTTTGCCCAAAGGGCCACAGGATCGGGGCAAAGCCGCTGGTGGCGGCATGGTGCAGCCAGCCGCTGAGCGGCACCAGCACGATTGAGCCATAGAGCAGCCAATGCACGGTTTGTGCGGCCAGGTGTTCCAGCCGGCGATCCGGGTGCAGGGGGGCGGGGCGCGGGTTGCTGGCCGCCCACAGCAGGCGCGCCACCGCGAGGAAAAACACCAGAACGCCAAGGGTTTTATGCAGCGAGAAGAGCTGACCCTTGCGCGCCAGCTGGGCGGCGGTGTCATAGGGCAGGCCATTGGCATAGATCCCCAAGGGGATCAGGATCAAGATCAGGGCGGCGATGACCCAGTGCAGCGATTTGGCGATAACCCCATAGGTTTGGCCGGTGTTGCGCAGCTGTAATTGCATGATGAAATCCTTGGTTGATAATGACCGAGTTTAGCACAGTTGTGCGCCGGCTCTAGGTGTGGGGCTGCACAAAGGAGTGTGCGAGGGCGGGGTGTGCGGGGGCGGGCCATCCTGGGCGGCGCGTGTGTAACGGGCGGGGGCCTCCGGCGGGGATATTTAAGAACAAAAGAAAGGCGGTGCGGGGCAGGGGCGTTGCGCCGGCCGGCGCGGGGATGTAAGCGGGAGGGACCGTTTTTGAGGAGAGTAAAGCCATGACCACCGCATTCGTTTTCCCCGGGCAGGGCGCGCAGACCATTGGAATGGGGCGCGCGTTGGCCGAGGCTTATCCGCAGGCGCGGGCTGTCTTTGACGAGGTGGATGACGCCTTGGGCGAGAAGCTGAGCGCGCTGATCTGGGAGGGGGATATCGAGGGCTTGACCTTGACGCAGAACGCGCAGCCGGCGTTGATGGCGACGTCTTTGGCGGCGATGCGCGCCCTTGAGGCGGAAGGGGTGAGCGTGACGCGGGCGGCCTTTGTTGCGGGGCATTCCTTGGGGGAATACAGTGCGTTGGCGGCGGTTGGGTCTTTGTCGCTGGCCGATACGGCGCGGCTTTTGCGGCTGAGAGGGCGGGCGATGCAGGCGGCGGTGCCGGTTGGCGAGGGCGCGATGGCGGCGATCCTGGGGCTGGATTTTGCGGCGGTGGCCAAGGTGGCGCAGAATGCCGCCCAGGGCGAGATTTGCCAGGTGGCCAATGAAAATGATCCGGCGCAGAGTGTTGTGTCGGGCAACAAGGCCGCGGTTGAGCGCGCCGTGGCTTTGGCCAAAGAGGCCGGGGCCAAGCGCGCGGTGATGTTGCCGGTGTCGGCGCCGTTTCACTGTACCTTGATGATGCCGGCCGCTGCGCAGATGGCGCAGGCCCTGTCACAGGTTGAGATCAACGATCCCGCGGTGCCGGTGGTGGCCAATGTTCTGGCGGCGCCGGTGACCAATGCGGCGTTGATCCGCTCGCTCCTGGTGGATCAGGTGACAGGGCGGGTGCGGTGGCGCACCTCGGTTGAGTGGATGGCCGCCAATGGTGTCACCGAGATCTGGGAGATCGGCGCCGGCAAAGCCCTGAGCGGGATGATCCGCCGGATTGCCAAGGATGTGGCGACACGGGCGATTGGCACCCCCGAAGATATCAAAGCGGCACTTGAGGCATAAGGAATTGCATATGTTTGATCTGACTGGAAAAAACGCGCTGATCACTGGGGCGTCTGGGGGCATTGGCGCCCAGATCGCACGGGCGCTGCATGCGGCGGGGGCCACGGTTGGCCTGTCGGGCACGCGGGTTGAACCGCTTGAGGCGCTGGCGGCCGAGTTGGGCGCGCGCGCCCATGTTTTGCCCTGTAACCTGAGCGATCCAGAGGCGGTTACCGCCCTGCCCAAGGCGGCGGCCGAGGCGATGGGATCGGTCGATATTCTGGTCAACAACGCCGGCATCACCCGCGACAACCTGTTTATGCGCATGAGCGACGAAGAATGGCAGTCGGTTCTGGATGTGAACCTGACGTCGACCTTTCGGCTGTGCAAGGGGGTGATGCGCGGCATGATGAAGGCGCGCTGGGGCCGGATCATCAATATTTCGTCGATTGTCGGCGCGACCGGCAACCCCGGACAGGCCAATTACGCCGCGTCCAAGGCCGGGATGATCGGCATGTCTAAATCCCTGGCCTATGAGGTGGCCAGCCGGGGCATCACCGTCAACGCGGTGGCGCCGGGGTTCATTGCCACGGCGATGACCGACAAGCTGACCGAGGATCAAAAGGCGGGAATCATGGGGCAAATTCCGGCCGGACGCATGGGCACGCCGGATGAAATCGCCGGGGCGGTCTTGTATCTGGCAAGCCCGGTGGCGGGCTATGTTACCGGGGCCACCTTGCATGTGAACGGCGGGATGGCGATGCTTTAGGCCGGGGTTGGGCGATGGGCCGGGGCAAAGGGCGCGCCAAGGCGGCCCGATCCCGCCTGATCGCCCGCCAATCACCGCGCCTGATCTTTGGCGCGGCCCCTGCGGCGCGATAAAACCGGATGCACAATACGTTTGCCATCCGGGATTGTTGTGCTAAAGGGGGCGCAGATTTTGGCCAGTGGCGCGCTTTGCCCTTGGCTTTGTTCCTTTTGGCCCCATTTGGGGTTATGGGGATCACACCGCCCTAGCGGGCAGCAACTGTTCGACCCCGAAAACGGGGCGACGAGGAACTGAAAAAGGGCCAATCAGCCCAAACGAATGAGGAATGACCTATGAGCGACATCGCAGACCGCGTAAAAAAGATTGTTGTTGAGCATCTTGGTGTTGAAGAGGACAAAGTTGTCGAAAACGCATCGTTCATCGACGATCTGGGCGCAGACAGCCTTGATACGGTTGAACTGGTGATGGCGTTCGAAGAGGAATTCGGCATCGAAATTCCTGACGACGCCGCCGAGACAATCCAATCCTTTGGCGACGCAGTGAAATTCATCACCGACGCGTCATAAGGGCGGCCCTGTTTCAGGGCATTTCGAAACAATAAAGGCGGCGCTTTTGCAGGGGCAAGGGCGCCGTTTTTCTTTGTGCGGTGGGGGGCGCAGGCCGTGGTGGTTTGTGGCGCAATTGGCCGGCTTGGCCCTTGAACAGGGGCGGCCGGTCACGGTATGAGCGAAGACAGAAAAGCATGGGGGGGCATTTGCATGCGCAGAGTAGTTGTCACAGGTCTGGGGTTGGTTACACCGCTGGCGGACGGAGTCGAAGCCAGTTGGAGCCGCATTCTGGACGGTCAATCCGGCGCCGGCCCGATCACCGGGTTCGATGCCAGCGCGTTGACCACGCAATACGCCTGTGAGGTGCCGCGCGGCGATGGATCAGATGGCACATTCAATGCCGACACCTATATGGAGCCAAAAGAGCAGCGCAAGGTCGACACCTTTATTCTGTTTGGTTTGGCCGCCGCCCAGCAGGCGATCGAGGACAGCGGCTGGACACCCAGCGCGCGCGAAGATCTTGAACGCACCGGCGTTTTGATCGGATCGGGCATTGGCGGGCTGAACAGCATCGCCAATACCGCCGTGATGATGAAGGAAAAAGGCCCGCGCCGCGTGTCGCCGTTTTTTGTGCCGGGCGCGCTGATCAACCTGATTTCCGGGCAGGTCAGCATCAAATACGGCTTTAAGGGGCCAAATCATTCGGTGGTGACGGCCTGTTCAACCGGCGCCCATGCGATTGGTGATGCCAGCCGGCTGATCCAATATGGCGATGCGGATGTGATGGTGGCCGGCGGCGCCGAGGCGGCGATTTGCGAGATCGGCATTGCCGGGTTCAACGCCTGCAAAGCCCTGAGCACCAAGCGCGGCGATGATCCCAAGCGGGCCTCAAGGCCCTATGATGCCGATCGTGACGGGTTCGTGATGGGCGAAGGCGCGGGCATTGTTGTGCTTGAGGAATATGAACACGCCAAGGCGCGCGGCGCCAAGATTTACGCCGAGGTTCTGGGCTATGGCCTGTCGGGGGATGCCTATCACATCACCGCCCCATCTGAGGATGGCGAAGGCGGCGAGCGGTCGATGCGGGCGGCGCTGCGCCACGCGGGGCTTGAGCCAAAGGACATCGACTATATCAATGCGCATGGCACATCGACCATGGCCGACACCATCGAATTGGGCGCGGTTGAGCGGATGATGGGGGAACACGCCGGCAAGGTGACCATGTCGTCGACCAAATCTGCCACCGGGCATTTGCTGGGCGCGGCCGGCGCGATCGAGGCGATTTTCTCGATCCTTGCGATCCGCGATCAGGTGGCGCCGCCGACGATCAACCTGGACAACCCGGCGGTTGAAACGGCGATTGACCTGGCCCCGAATGCCAAGCGGGCGCGTGAAATCAATGTCGCGCTAAGCAATTCCTTTGGCTTTGGCGGCACCAACGCCAGCGTCTTGTTCGGAAAGCTTGGCTGATGTGGCGGCATATTGCCTCTAATGCGTTGACATTCTTGATCCTTGGGCTGTTTTTGCTGGGGGGATTGGTGCTGTGGGGCAAGGGGCAATATGACGCCGCCGGACCGTTGGAACAAGCGATCTGCCTTCAGGTTGAACGGGGATCGAACATGCGCCGGGTGAGCGAAAAGCTGGCCGATCAGGGGGCGGTGACGTCGGCGGCGATCTTCCGGTTGGGTGCAGATTACACCGAAAAATCAGCCGCGCTGAAGGCCGGCAGCTATCTGGTCGATCCCGGTCTGTCGATGCGCCAGATCACCGATGTGGTCACGCGTGGCGGCGCCAGCACCTGTGGCACCGAGATCATTTACCGTATTGGTATCAATCATATGCGGGTGCAGCTGCGCGAGCTGGACCCGGCAACCAGCCGTTACCAGGAACAGGCCGATTTCGATTTTGCCGATGGCGCCGCGCCTGCGGTCTATGCGGAACAAAAGGCCAAGCCAGACACCCGGTTCCGCATTGCGCTGGCCGAAGGGGTAACCAGTTGGCAAGTGGTGCAAAGCCTTGCCGCGCTGGATATTCTAAGCGGGCCAGAGCCGCTGATCCCGGCCGAGGGCACCTTGGCCCCCGACAGCTATGAGGTGAAGATCGGGGCAGAGCGATCTGATATAATTGAGAAAATGCAGACTGTCCAAGCCGGGTGGCTGGCCGATGCCTGGGCCGCGCGGGCGCCGGATTTGCCGATTTCAACCCCGGATGAGCTGTTGATCCTGGCATCCATCATTGAAAAGGAAACCGCCGTGGCCGATGAACGCGGCCAAGTGGCCAGCGTGTTTGTCAACCGCCTGAACCGGGGCATGCCGCTGCAAACCGACCCGACGGTAATTTACGGGCTGACCCAGGGGCAGGGCGTTCTGGGGCGCGGGCTGCGGCGCAGTGAATTGCGCAAGGAAACGCCTTGGAACACCTATGTGATCAATGGCCTGCCGCCCACGCCCATCGCCAATCCGGGCCGCGCAAGCCTGATGGCGGCGGCGCAACCGGACGAAACCGGGTTCATTTATTTCGTCGCAGACGGCACCGGCGGCCATGCGTTTGCCAAAACCCTGGCCGAGCATAACGCCAATGTCGCCCAGTGGCGCCGTATCGAAGCAGAGCGGGCAAACAACTGAAAACGCCCCCGGAATTTTGGCGCGTTAACCTTGCTGCGCACGCTGTCTAAGCCCTTTTGACGGCGCTGAAAATCCGGATAGGTTAACGGATTATTGCCGTTATATTTTAGCGCTGAATTTCGAAATTTATTAATGATACCGAACGGTTGTGTTGCAAAGTGAATGTGAAATTTGCTTGACTTGGCGCGCGGTCAAACCTATAACTTGTGACATGCTAGAAGAAGTGGGCAAACGGCTTTGAGGGTAATCCTTGGGCCGTTTTTTCGTTTCTCTCGTGCGGAGATAATCGCGCATGAGAGGTGATCTGAATGACTTTAATTACACCAGACCTGATGGAATCCCAAACCGAAGACCTTCTTGAATCGGTCATGGGTTCTATCCGTTCGCTCCGCCAGGACCTGGAGGACCTTAAGACACGGGTCCGCCAAGGGGACGGGCTGAACGCAGCGGACGACAAACGCACCGTGGCCGCGGCCGTGGGATTGTTAGAAACCTGCCAGAAAGTGGAGTACCGCCTTGCAGAATGCCGGATCAAAAATGAAGGTATCGCACGGGGCGGATATGCCCTTGATCTCGAAAAAGCACGCGCTGACATCGGGTGCAAGTTGGCTCGGCTGCGCTGCGCCAGAGATCCAGAACGCTTTTCTGAATGACCTGACAGAGGGAGAGCTTCTTGCTCTCCCTTATTTGTTTGAGTTCTGGGCATTGGATCATCAACTGCCACCCGAGGGCGATTGGCGCACCTGGGTGATCATGGGGGGGCGCGGGGCCGGCAAAACGCGGGCCGGTGCGGAATGGGTGCGCAGCAAGGTGGAAGGCAACCGGCCGATTGATTTCGGCACGGCGCGCCGGGTGGCTTTGGTCGGGGAGACGATTGATCAGGTACGCGAGGTCATGATTTTTGGAGATAGCGGAATATTGGCGTGTTCGCCGCCCGACAGACGACCCGAATGGGAAGCGGGACGCAAGCGTTTGGTTTGGCCAAATGGAGCGGTGGCCAGCGTACATTCGGCGCATGACCCGGAAGGGTTGCGGGGCCCGCAGTTCGACGCGGCCTGGGTGGACGAGCTGGCCAAATGGAAAAAGGCCGAAGACACCTGGGACATGCTGCAATTTGCCCTGAGGTTAGGCGATCAGCCGCAGGTTTGCGTGACCACAACGCCGCGCAACGTCGGCGTTTTGAAGACATTGCTCAAGTTGCCATCCACGGTGGTGACCCACGCCCCGACCGAAGCCAACGCCGCAAATCTTGCGGCGTCGTTTTTGCATGAGATAAAGCAGCGCTATAAGGGCACGCGGCTGGGTCGGCAAGAACTGGACGGGGTGCTGCTTGAGGATGCCGAGGGCGCGCTTTGGAGCCTGAGCAGTCTTGAGGAGAGCCGCGTTGAGGCGGCGCCTGATCTTGACCGGGTGGTGGTGGCGGTGGATCCGGCAACCACCAGCGGCGGTGGGTCGGATGAATGCGGTATCATTGTGGTGGGCGCAGTGACCAAGGGCGATCCGTCCGGGTGGCGGGCCTTTGTGTTGGCCGATTGCACGGTGCAGGGCGCCAGCCCGACCGCCTGGGCAAAGGCCGCCATCGTTGCGATGCAACAGTTTGGCGCCGATCGCTTGGTGGCCGAGGTAAATCAAGGCGGCCAGATGGTCGAAGAGGTCATCCGTCAGGTTGACCCATTGGTGCCGTTTCAGGGGGTGCATGCCAGCCGGGGCAAAGTGGCCCGCGCCGAACCGGTGGCGGCGCTGTATGAACAGGGGCGGGTCAAGCATTTGCGTGGTCTTGAGCAGCTTGAGGACCAGATGTGCAAGATGACCACCCAAGGCTTTGAGGGCAAAGGATCGCCCGACCGGGTGGATGCCTTGGTCTGGGGGCTGCACAGTTTGATGATCGAACCGGCCGCCAAATGGCGTCAGCCACGGATGCGGTCCTTGTGACACTGTAGATCGGATTTGAAAAACTGGATCGGTAAGCCAGCGCCCACCTGTTGGAGCGCTGGTTTTGGTGTGTCGAGGGGCACAGGAACATGAGAGGAGCAAGGCAGGATGGTTTTTGATTTCCTGAAACGCAGCGCAGAGCAGATCCCCCCCGAAACCAAGGCCAGCGCAACGGGCCGCGTTGTGGCGTTTCAAACGTCGGGCCGCGTGGCGTGGTCGCCGCGCGATGCGGTGTCGCTGACGCGGACGGGGTTTTCGGGCAATCCGGTTGGGTTTCGTTCCGTCAAGTTGATCGCCGAGGCGGCGGCGGCCCTGCCGTTGGTGTTGCAAGACCGGACCCGCCGTTATGAACAACATCCGGTGTTAGATCTGGTGATGCGGCCCAATCCGATGCAGGGCTGTGCCGAACTGCTTGAGGCGCTCTACGCGCAGCTTTTGCTGACTGGAAACGGCTTTGTCGAAGTGGTGGCAGATGCCGACGCCACCCCGGCCGAGCTGCATGTGCTGCGGTCGGATCGGATGTCGGTGGTGCCGGGGGCCGATGGCTGGCCGGTGGCCTATGAGTATGCGGTGTCCGGGCGCAAACATCGGTTTGACGCAAGCGGCGCCATTTCCCCCATCTGTCATATCAAGAGCTTTCACCCGCAGGATGATCATTATGGCTTTAGCCCGATGCAGGCGGCGGCGATGGCAATTGACGTGCACAATTCCGCCAGCCGCTGGTCCAAGGCGCTGTTGGACAACGCGGCGCGTCCGTCGGGGGCGATTGTGTATCGCGGGGCCGAAGGGCAGGGCAGTATGTCACCCGATCAATATGAACGGTTGATCAACGAAATGGAAAGCTATCATCAGGGCGCGCGCAATGCCGGGCGGCCGATGTTGCTGGAAGGCGGGCTTGATTGGAAACCCATGGGGTTTTCGCCGTCGGATATGGAATTCCAAAAAACCAAAGAGTCAGCAGCGCGAGAGATCGCGCTGGCTTTTGGCGTTCCGCCGATGTTGCTTGGTATTCAAGGGGACGCCACCTATGCCAATTATCAAGAGGCCAACCGGGCGTTTTACCGGCTGACGGTGTTGCCCCTGGCGACGCGGGTGACGGCGGCTTTGGGGCATTGGGTGGCCGGGTTTTCTGGCGATCAGGTCACGCTGCGGCCCGATCTGGATCAGGTGCCCGCCCTGTCGGCAGAAAGAGATGCACAATGGGGCCGGGTGGCGCAGGCCGATTTCCTGACCCAAGCAGAAAAGCGGGCGCTTTTGGGCCTGCCGGCGGTGACGGAAGATGAGTGAGCCAACCTTTGAAAGATTTGCCTGTGCGCCGGGGCTGAAGCTTCAGTCGCATGAAAAGGTCACGGAAATTCTGAACGCCAATATGTTGAAGCGGATCGACAAGGTCGAACGCCAGATGGAGCGGTTGGAAAAACGGCTGTGGCTGACGGTTTATGGCATTGTCGCGCTGTTCCTAGCCGAGGCTGCGGCCTCAATTTTCATCGCGCTGCCTTAGCGCGATTTTTCATTTTTTGCAGGAGGGTATGATGCAACCAGACTTTGGTTTGGAACGAAAATTCGCGCGTTTTGGCGCGGGGCTTGAGGTGCAGGACGGGGCGGTGATTTGCGGCTATGCCAGCCTTTATGGCAAGGTCGATCAGGGCGGCGATATCGTGCAGGCCGGGGCCTATGCTGCGTCGCTTCGGACGCTTGAGAAAACCGGGCGCAAGGTCAAGATGTTGTGGCAGCATGATGCCACCGTTCCCATCGGCGTTTGGGACGAGGTCCGCGAGGATCAGGTGGGCCTTTGGGTCAAGGGCCGGCTGTTGGACAGCATCGCCAAGGGCCGCGAGGCCGCAGCGTTGATTGAGGCGGGGGCGATCGACGGGCTGTCCATTGGGTATCGCACCCGCAAATCCTGCAAGACCAAAGAAGGGCGTCGCCTGCTGACCGAGCTGGAGCTGTGGGAGGTGTCATTGGTGACATTCCCGATGCTGGAGACGGCGCGGGTGTCGGCCAAGGCAGAGCCGGCCATCGGCCCACAAAGCCTGCGGGCTTTGGCGCGGATCTTTGCCGGGGCAAGCGCAGCCATACAAAGCAGAAACAGCAGTTAAATCATGGAGTTGGGTATGAGTAACCGAGCAGAAACAATCGTAGACGAAGTCCGGCAGGCCGTTCAGGGCTTTGTCCGGGAGTTTAACATTTCCCAAGGCAAGATCGAAGCGAAACTTGAGCAAACAGAAGAGCGAGTGACCATGCTAGACAAAAAGATGATGACCCCGCAGCGCAGCCCCTTGGCCGGGGCGGTTGACAGCAGCGCCCCGCACACCAAAGCCTTTTGCGCCTATCTGCGCAGCGGCGATGACGACGGGTTGCGCGGGCTGGAGCTGGAGGGCAAGGCCCTGTCGTCGGCGGTCAATTCCGATGGCGGTTTCCTGGTGGATCCGCAGACGGCTGAAATGGTAAAGTCTGTATTGAATTCAACCGCTTCTGTTCGGTCTATTGCGTCAGTGGTGCATGTCGAGGCCACCTCGTATGATGTGTTGGTCGATCACACGGATGTTGGGGCGGGCTGGGCCACCGAGACCGATCCTTCGACCGAGACCGAAACCCCAAGATTGGAACGGATCACCATTCCCCTTCATGAGCTAAGCGCCCTGCCCAAGGCCAGCCAGCGTCTGTTGGATGACAGCGCCTTTGATATCGAAGGGTGGCTGGCGGATCGCATTGCCGATAAATTTTCGCGCGCCGAGGCGGCCGCCTTTATCAACGGTGATGGCATTGACAAGCCGATGGGCTTTCAGTCGCATCCCACGGTGGACAATACCAGTTGGACCTGGGGCAGCATCGGCTATGTGCCGTCGGGCTCGGACAACAGTCTGACGGGCGATACGATCATTGACGTCGTCTATGCCCTTGGGGCGCAGTATCGCGCCAACGCGAGCTTTGTCATGAATTCAAAAACTGCGGGGATCGTTCGCAAACTGAAGGACAGCGAGGGGCGCTTTTTGTGGAGCGACGGGTTGGCCAACGCCGAGCCGGCCAGATTGATGGGGTATAAGGTGTTGATTGCCGAGGATATGCCCGATGTCAGCAGCAACGCCATGGCGATTGCTTTTGGCGATTTCGCCGCCGGCTATACCGTCGCAGAGCGCCCCGATTTGCGGGTTTTGCGCGACCCGTTCAGCGCCAAGCCGCATGTTTTGTTTTATGCCACCAAACGGGTGGGCGGGGATGTCAGTGACTTTGCCGCGATCAAGTTTGTGAAATTCGCCGTCTCGTAAGGGGCGGCGATACCGGGCGCAAAGGGGCCCCTTTGCGCTTGGGGCCGGGTGTGCGCCGCGTTTTCTGTGTTGTCTAGCTGCTCCCCTCCGACCGAGCAACGCAGGGTGGGGTGCGCCCGGTCTTTTGATCTGGCAGGGGCAGAAATTTGGAGACATTCCATGATGTTGATAGAAAAAACCACGGTTCCCAATGCCGCCTTGCCGGTCGAGGATTTCAAAACGCATTTGCGATTAGGCACCAGTTTTGAACAGGACGACAGCCAAGACGACATGCTGGCCGGGTTCTTGCGGGCCGCGCTTGCCGCGATCGAGGCGCGCACCGGCAAGGTGTTGATTGCCCGCACCTTTGAATGGACGTTGAACCGCTGGAGCAGCCGGGATCAGCAAGGGTTTCCGGTGGCCCCGGTGATCGCGGTGACGCGGCTGTTTATCGTGACCCGCGCAGGCGAGGCACAAGAGGTCGAGCCGGGGTTTTTCTGGCTTGAGCGGGACGCGCAGCGACCGCGGATCAGGGCGGTCGGGGCGCAGTTGCCGTTGATCCCGCAGGGCGGCAATGCCTTGGTTGAATTCGAGGCCGGCTTTGGCCCGATCTGGGCGGATCTTCCGCCGGATCTGAAACAGGCGGTTTTGCTGCTGGCCGCACATTTTTATGAATATCGTAACGAAACCTCGCTGAGCGAGGGCTGTATGCCGTTTGGGGTCTCAAGCCTGATTGAGCGGTTTCGCGATTTTCGCATGGGACCGGGGGCGATGAGATGACAGTGCCACGTCTTAGCCGCCGGCTGTATCTTGAGCGGGCCGAGCGGGTGGCCGATGGGGCCGGCGGTTTTGATATCACATGGGTCGTGGTTGCCAGTGTCTGGGGGGAAATCACCGCCCGCACCGGCCGCGAGCGCCGCCTGCTTGAGGCGCCAGTGTCAAGCATGAGCTATCGCATTGTGGTGCGCGGGGCGCCGCAGGGATCGCCGCTGCGGCCCAGACCGGACCAACGGTTTCGCGAGGGATCGCGGATTTTCAACATTCGCGCCGTCACCGAACGCGGGTTTGACGGGCGCTTTTTGACATGTTTCGCAGACGAAGAGGTAGCGGTATGAGCTATGGCATGGCGGGCGCGCTTCAGGCGGCCATCTATGAGAGGTTGTCCAACGACGAGATTATCGAGGCCCTGGTGGGGGATGCGGTGTTTGATGCAATGCCGGTCGGCGAATTGCCCGGCACCTTTGTCAGCCTTGGCCTGGAAACGGCGCGCGATGCCTCGGACGTTGCCCAAAGCGGCGCGCTGCATACCTTTGATATTCTGGTGGTCACCACCAAGCCCGGCTTTGCCATGGCCAAGGCCATTGCAGGGGCGGTGTCTGACGCGCTGCGCGAGGCCGATCTGGTGCTGTCGCGCGGCCGCGTCGTTTATTTGCGTTTTGTCAATGCACGGGCGCAGCGCGGCGATGGCGCCGCCTCGCGGCAGATCAGGATGCGGTTTCGCGCCCGGTTGGAAGACGATGAACCCAGCAGTTAAGGCATTTCGGTTTTGACCTGAGACATCGCGCATCCCCTTTCGCCGCCAAATCCATGATTTCAGGCCGCGATGGGGGATGGCGGGTTCAGGCCCGAATGCAGCAATCACAAGTAAGGAGAACCCTTGATGGGAGCCCAAAGCGGAAAAGATCTGTTGATCAAGGTCGATATGTCGGCAAGCGGTCAATTCACCACCCTGGCCGGGCTGCGTGCCACACGCGTCAGCTTTAACGCCGAAACCATAGATGTCACCAGTTTGGAAAGCCAGGGCGGCTGGCGCGAGCTGTTGGCCGGGGCGGGGGTGCGATCGGTGTCAATCACCGGGTCCGGCGTGTTCAAGGATGCCGCCACGGATGAGCGGGCACGGCAATTGTTTTTTGACGGGGAGGCGCCTGATTTTCAGGTGCTTATCCCCGATTTTGGCATTGTGCAGGGGCCGTTTCAGGTGGCCTCGATTGACTATAGCGGAAGCCACAATGGCGAGGCGACCTATGAGCTGAGCCTGGCCAGCGCCGGCGCGCTTAGCTTTACGGCGATATAAGCCATGACAAATCCATGGAGAGGAGATGTCGAGTTGGTGATTGACGGGGTGCCACATCGGATGCGGCTGACCCTGGGCGCGCTGGCAGAGCTGGAGGCCGAGCTGGGGGTGGATACCCTGGTTGCGCTGGTCGAGCGGTTTGAACAAAACGCGTTTTCAAGCCGTGATGTTCTGGCCTTGCTTGAGGCGGGGCTGCGGGGCGGGCAATCCGAGGTGGAAAAGGGCCATCTGGCGCGGGCGGTGATCGAGGGCGGACCGCTGGTTGCGGCACGCAAAGCCGCCGAGCTGTTGGCCCGCGCCTTTATCATACCCGAGCAAACCTGACATGAGCCGCTTTGATTGGCCGGCTTTGATCCGGTGCGGGCTTGGGGGGTTGCGGCTTGCGCCCGATGTGTTCTGGGCGCTGACCCCGGCAGAATTGCAAATGATGATTGGCCCTGCGCAAAGCGCGGGGCCTTTGTCGCGTGAGCGGCTGGAGCATTTGATGCAGACCTTTCCTGATCACGCAGTGCCGGGGCAAACGCCCGCGGCGCAGCCGCCATCGGGCCAGCCGTTTCCGAACGGATCACAGGGGAATTCCAAATGACACAAGAGGACGAATTTGGCGATCTTGAGGCCCGCGCCGAGGGGTTGAATGACACATTGGCCCAGACCGGCGCGATGGTCACAGGGTTTGACAGTGAATTGCAGCGGATGCGGCAATCGCTGGGGGCGACGGGCAAGGATGTGGCGGCGCTGGAACGCAGCCTGTCGCGGGGGTTGCGCCGCGCCTTTGACGGGGTGGTGTTTGGCGGGATGAACCTGTCGGACGCGTTGAACACCGTGGCGGGCAGCATGATCAACGCCACCTATAATTCCGCGATGAAGCCCGTAACCGATCATTTTGCCGGGGCCATTACCCAGGGCATGGGCGGGTTGATGCAAAACATTTTGCCGTTTGCCGATGGCGCGGCGTTCAGCCAGGGGCGGGTGATGCCCTTTGCCAGTGGCGGGGTGGTCAGCGGCGCCACGCCTTTTGGGATGCGCGGCGGCATGGGGGTGATGGGCGAAGCCGGCCCCGAGGCGATCTTGCCCCTGGCGCGCGGCGCCGATGGCAAGCTGGGGGTGCGCAGCGGCGGTGGGGGCGCGGCCCAGGTGGTGATGAATATCACCACGCCCGATGTCCAAGGCTTTCAACGGTCGCGCGGACAGATCGCCGCCCAGCTTGGCCGGGCCCTGGGGCGGGGCGGGCGCAATCGCTAATCTGATTTGAGGGGAAAAATCATGCAATTTCACGAGGTTCGATTTCCAACAACGCTGAGCTTTGGGTCGGTCGGCGGCCCCGAGCGGCGCACTGATGTGGTGACCATCAGCAACGGCTTTGAGGAACGCAACAGCCCCTGGGCACATTCGCGGCGGCGCTATGATGCGGGGATGGGGATGCGTTCGCTGGACGATATCGAAGTGTTGATCGCGTTTTTTGAGGCCCGTATGGGCCAGCTTTTTGGATTCAGGTGGAAGGATTGGTCAGATTTCCGATCCTGCCGGCCATCGGTGCAGCCGGGGGCACAGGATCAGGATCTGGGCGTGGGGGATGGCGCGCAGCTGACGTTTGAGCTGCGAAAGACTTATGTGTCCGGGGCGTTTTCCTATGTGCGGCCGATCACCAAGCCGGTCGAGGGCAGCGTTCTGGTGGCGCTTGATGGGCAGGTGCAGACGCTGGGCGTGGATTTCACCGTGGATGCCGGGATAGGCGTGGTCACGTTTGTCACCCCGCCCGCCGCTGGCGTGGCTGTGACGGCGGGGTTTGAATTTGACGTGCCGGTGCGCTTTGACACCGATGCCATTCAGACCAGCGTCGCCAGTTTTCGCGCTGGCGAGGTGCCAAATGTTCCAATTGTCGAGGTGCGTGTGTGATGGTGGGGGAAATTTCGGCGGCTTTGGCCGCGCATTTGGCGCAAGGGGTGACAACCTTGGCCCATGCTTGGGTGATCCGGCGCCGTGATGGCGCGGTTTTTGGCTTTACCGACCATGACAGGCCGTTGATCTTTGATGGGATCACCTTTCGCGCCGACAGCGGGCTGAGCGCCATGTCTTTGGCGCAAAGCACCGGCCTGTCGGTGGACAACACCGAGGCGGTGGGCGCCCTGTCGGATGTGTCGCTGCGCGAGGATGAAATAGAGCAGGGGCGGTTCGACAATGCCCAGGTCGAGGCCTGGTTGGTGAATTGGGCCGACATCAGCCAACGGTGGCTGCAATTTCGCGGCACAATAGGAGAGCTGCGCCGCAGCGGTGGCGGGTTCCAGGCCGAGCTGCGCGGCCTGACCGAGGCGCTGAACCGGCCCTTGGGGCGGGCCTATCAGAAACCCTGCACTGCGGTTCTGGGGGATGCGTCCTGTGGCTTTGATCTGGCGACACCGGGGTTTTCCGAGGAACGCCCGGTGCAAGAGCTGATCCAGTCGCGCTTGTTTCGTTGGACCATGGCGGAAACCCAGCCGCCGGGGTGGTTTACCCGTGGCCGGCTTGAGATCGAAACCGGGGCTGCGGCGGGGCTGAGCGGGATGATCAAGCTGGACCAGATGATCGGCGGCGCCCGGTTGATCGAGCTGTGGGAACCCATTCGCGGCGCCGTGCAGCCGGGGGATCAGCTGCGGCTGATTGCCGGCTGTGACAAACGCGCCGGAACCTGCCGCGACAAGTTTCAGAACATGCTGAATTTTCAAGGATTTCCAGATATACCGGGCGAGGATTGGATAATGACCGGTCCCAAGGACACAGGTGAAAACAGCGGCGGCAGCCGGCGATGACCGGGCCGCAAACCGCGCGGGCGCAGGCCGCCGTCGATGAGGCGCGGCGCTGGATTGGCACGCCTTATGTGCATCAGGCATCTTGCCGGGGGGCGGGCTGTGATTGTCTGGGATTGTTGCGCGGCATCTGGCGCGCCCTTTATGGCCGGGAACCCGAGGCCATCCCCCCCTATACCCCTGATTGGTCCGAGCCGCAGCGCGATGAGACCCTGTGGCGGGCCGCGCTTCGGCATTTGGACCCATGTCCCCCCGGCGATCCCGCCGCGGGGGATGTTTTGCTGTTTCGGATGCGCGCCACCGGGGTGGCCAAGCATCTGGGCCTTGCGGCGCAGACGCCAAGCGGGGCCAGTTTCATTCACGCCTATAGCGGCCAGGGGGTTATCGAAAGCCCGCTGAGCGCGCCCTGGCGGCGGCGCATTGTTGCGCGCTTTTCCTTCCGAGAGGAGACCTTCTGATGGCCACGATACTTCTTTCTGCGGGGGGGGCCGCGCTTGGCGCTTCGGTTGGGGGCAGCATGGCGGGGCTGTCGACGGCGGTGATTGGCCGGGCGGTGGGCGCGACCCTTGGACGGGTGATTGATCAGCGGCTGATGGGGCAGGGATCTGATGTGATCGACGCCGGTCAGGTGGATCGGTTTCGCCTTTTGGGCGCGGGCGAGGGCGACCCCTTGCCGCTGGTTTACGGGCGGATGCGGGTTGGGGGGCAGGTGATCTGGGCGTCAGAATTTTCGGAAACCGCCCATGTTTCGGGGGGCGGGAAGGGTGCACCGGCCCAGCCGCGCACCCGCCGCTTTGGCTATCGTGTCAGCCTGGCCATTGCGCTGAGCGAAGGCGAGGTGACGCGCATCGGTCGCATTTGGGCCAATGGCGAGGAAATCCCCCCCGATGATCTGAATCTGCGTCTTTACAGTGGCAGCGTCGATCAGCTGCCGGATCCGATGATCGAGGCCATCGAGGGGGCCGGCAATGTGCCGGCCTATCGTGGCACGGCCTATGTGGTGATTGAAAACCTGGAGCTTGAGCCGTTTGGCAACCGGGTGCCGCAGTTTTCCTTTGAAGTCACCCGCCCCGAGCAACCGACACAGCCCCAGGCCGCCCTTGACCCGGTGTTTGCCATTCAGGGGGTCACGCTTATTCCGGGAACGGGCGAATATGGTCTGGCCACCACGCCGGTGCATTTCCAAGACGGGCCGGCGGCGCGGCAAAGCGCCAATATCAACACCCCCTCGGCCAAGGCGGATTTTTCTGTCGCGCTTGATACGTTAAACGATGAGTTGCCAAATTGTGGCGCGGCCTCGCTGGTGGTGTCATGGTTTGGCAATGATTTGCGTTGCGGCGCCTGTCAGGTACAGCCCAAAGTGGAAAGCCGCAGCCGCGATGGGGTCAATATGCCCTGGCAGGTGTCGGGGGTGGCGCGGGCCAATGCCGCCGAGATCGCCCTGTGGGATGGGCGTTTGGTCTATGGGGGCACACCGTCGGATCAATCGGTGCTTGAGGCGATTGCCGCGATGAAGGCGGCGGGCAAGGCGGTGATGTTCTATCCGTTTATCTTGATGGATCAGCTTGCCGATAACACCCTGCCAAACCCTTATGACCCGGCCACGACCCAGCCCAAATTGCCCTGGCGCGGGCGCATCACCTTGTCGTTGGCGCCGGGGGTGGCGGGATCGCCAGACCAAAGCAGCACGGCCGAGCAAGAGGTCGCGGCCTTTGTCGGCACGGTGCAGGCCAGCGATTTCACCATCACCCCCGGCGCGGTGGTCTATGACGGGCCGGCCGAGTGGAGCTTTTCCCGGTTTATTTTGCACAATGCCGCGCTCTGTGCGGCGGCGGGCGGGGTGGATGCCTTTTGCATCGGGTCCGAGCTGCGGGGGATGACGCGGCTGCGCGGGGCGCAGGATCAGTTTGTTTTTGTAGAGCACCTGCGGGCCTTGGCCGCGCAGGTGCGTTTGCTGTTGGGACCAGAGGTCAAGCTGAGCTATGCGGCGGATTGGAGCGAATATTCCGGGATGCGCCCCAGCGCGACCTCGGAGGAATGGTATTTTCATCTGGATGCGCTTTGGGCCGATGACAACATAGATTTCATCGGTATCGACAATTATATGCCGCTGTCGGATTGGCGCGACGGCGAGGGGCATCTGGATGCCGGGGCGGGGTCGATCTATGATCTGGATTACCTGCGCAGCAACATTGCCGGCGGCGAAGGGTTCGATTGGTATTACGTCACGCAAGGCGACCGTGATCAACAGATCCGCAGCCCGATCACCGATGGCGCCCATGGCGAGCCTTGGGTTTACCGGGTCAAGGATATCGAAGGCTGGTGGCGCAATCCCCATCACAACCGAAGCGCCGATGGGCGGGCCGCCACCCCCACCGATTGGGTGCCGATGTCCAAGCCGATCTGGTTCACCGAACTGGGCTGCGCCGCGGTGGACAAGGGCACCAATCAACCCAACAAGTTCTTTGATCCACGATCATCGGAAAGCCGTTTGCCATGGCATTCCAGCGGCGCGCGCGATGATCTGATCCAGATGCAATACCTGCGGGCGATGTTGTCTTATTGGGGGGCGGCGCAAAACAACCCGTTGTCGCCGGTTTATGGCGGGGCAATGGTTGACACGGCGCGGGCCTTTGTCTGGGCCTTGGATCTGCGGCCTTATCCCTATTTTCCCAACAATGTCATGCTTTGGAATGATGGGGAAAACTATGCGCGGGGGCATTGGATCAACGGGCGTATTTCGGCGCGGTCGCTGGCGTCGGTCGTGGCCGAGATCTGCACCCGCGCCGGGCTGAGCCATTTTGATGTCAGTGGTCTTTATGGGTTGGTGCGTGGGTTTGTGGTCAGCGATATCGCCGAGGCCCGCGCCGCGCTGCAACCTTTGATGCTGCGCTTTGGTTTTGACGCGGTTGAGCGGGGCGGCGTTTTGGTGTTTCGGATGCGCGGCGGGCAGGCGGCGTTAAGGCTGGAGCGGTCGGCCCTGGCCCAAAGCCCCGAGCTGGACGGCACGGTTGAGCAGCTGCGCGCCCCCGAGGCCGAGATGGCCGGCCGGGTGCGCCTGCGGTTTGTGCAGGCCGACAGCGATTTTGACGTTATGGCGGAAGAAGCGGTGCTGGCGCAGCAGGCCCATCACGCGGTATCGAGCACCGAGGTGCCGATTGCCCTGACCCGCAGCGAAGGGCGGCAGACCGCCGAGCGTTGGCTGACCGAGGCCCATGTCGCGCGCGAGACCATCCGCTTTGCCTTGCCTAAATCGTTGATGCATCTGGGGGCGGGGGATGTGATCGAGCTGCCGGCCGATCAGGCCGAGGGGCGCGGGCTGTATCGGGTGGACCGGATCGAATATGGCGCGCATCAGCTGCTTGAGGCGGTGCGGATTGAACCCCAGGTTTATGTGCCGGCGGATTTGCCGGATGAATTGCCCAAGATGCGCAATTTCACCGCGCCCTTGCCGGTGACGCCGCTGTTTCTGGATCTGCCGTTGATGCGCGGCGATGAAACACCCCATGCGCCGCATATCGCGGTGGGCGGGGCGCCCTGGCCGGGCAGCGTCGCGGTCTATGGCGCAGGAGAGCCGTCGGATTACGCCCTGCGGATGACCATCGATCAGCGGGCGACCTTGGGGCAGACGCAGACGCCTCTTTACCGGGCGCCGGCGGGGATTTTTGACAATGGCGCGCCTTTGGTGGTGCGGCTTAGCCATGGCAGTTTATCGGCGGCGACCCCCGAGGCGCTGTTGGGCGGGGCCAACCTTTTGGCGGTGGGGGACGGGCATCCGGGCCATTGGGAATTGATCCAGTTTGAGACCTGCACCCTGATCGCCCCGCAGACCTATGCGCTTGGCCGGCGTTTGCGGGGGCAGTTTGGCACCGAGGCGTTGATGCCGGATGTCTGGCCCGAAGGCGCCTGGGCGGTGTTGATCGACGGGGCTGTGGCGCCGTTGCCGATGGCCCCGGCGCAATTGGGGGTGCAGCAGCATTTTCGTATCGGACCGGCGCGGCGCCCGCTGGATGATGCCGCCTTTCAGGCGGTTGATTTCGTGTTTGACGGGGCCGGTTTACGGCCCTATGCGCCGTGCCACCTGAACATCACCCGGCAGTTGGGGGGCGATCTGGAGCTGAGCTGGATCCGCCGCAGCCGCATTGACGGGGATTTATGGGCCGGCGCCGATGTGCCGATTGGCGAGGAAAGCGAACGGTACGAGGTGACGGTGCTTGTGGCGGGCACCGCGGTGCGCCAATCGCAGCTGAGCACGCCCAACTGGCGCTATGATGTGCAGATGCAATCCGAAGATGGCGCCAGCGGCACGGTGGTTTTCCAGGTGGCGCAATATTCCGCCAGCGTCGGGCCGGGGCCGGCGGTTGAACGCGCGGTGGATTTGTGATGTTGCCGGTGTTGCACGGGGATCTGTGCTGGTCGGCGCGGGCGCTGTTGGCGGCCCCGCCCGATGCGCGCGCCGGTTTGGCCCGGCAGTTGATTGCCCAGGCCGAACGCGCCGATCGCCACACCCGCCGCACCGGGCGCCTGCATCCGGTTTGGGGCGACGGCAGTTTGATGTGCGTGGCCGGCCGCTTGCCACGCGCGGCGGAACCTTTTGTTGATGATCTGGCCTATTGTGCCTGTTTGATCACCATGTTGCGCGCGCTTGAACGCCATAAGATGCGCGGCGCGGCGCGGGGCAAACTGCCGGCGCCTGCATGACACAAAGATGTGACAAGCGGTTGTCTTTCCCTGCCAACGGGGGCTATGGCTGGGCCAAGCGAAAGCAGCCCGAGGATCAAGGTTGGCGCATGGCGCCGTGATCGGCTAGGCTGGCCCTAAAGGAGACGCAAATGGCCCAGGCAAAGCAACGTATCGCCCCGATGGACCCGGTGTGGGACCAGATCACCGAAGAGGCGCGCAAAGCCGCTGTGGATGAGCCGCTGATTGGCGGGTTTGTCCATGCCTGTATCTTGCACCACAAAAGCATCGACAAGGCGCTGTCTTACCGGATCGCCGCCAAGCTGGCGTCAAACGAGATGTCGATGGTGGTGGTGCGCGAGATCGTCGATGAGGCCTATGCCGCCGCGCCCGAGCTGATCCACGCGGCGCGGGCCGATCTGATGGCGATTTTTGAGCGCGACCCGGCCTGCCACCGGTTGTTGCAGCCTATCCTTTATTTCAAAGGCTATCAGGCCATGCAGGCTTACCGCGTCGGGCATTTTCTGTGGCAACGCGGGCAATTTGATCTGGCGTATTTCGTGCAGATGCGGGTGTCCGAGATTTTCGGGATCGATATTCACCCGGCGGCGCGGATGGGCAAGGGGATCATGATTGACCATGCCCATTCCATCGTGATCGGCGAAACCGCCGTGGTGGGCGACAATGTGTCGATGCTGCATTCCGTGACGCTTGGCGGAACAGGCAAGGAAGAAGAGGACCGCCACCCCAAGATAGGCGACGGGGTTCTGATCGGGGCGGGGGCCAAAGTGCTGGGCAATATCCGCGTTGGGCATTGCAGCCGGATTGCCGCCGGGTCGGTGGTGCTGGAAGATGTGCCGCCCTGCAAGACAGTGGCCGGTATTCCGGCGCGGATCGTCGGCGAGGCGGGCTGTGATCAGCCATCGGTGTCGATGAACCATATGCTGGGCCCGCAGGAGCGGGGCTGAGACGCGGGGGCTTTATCGCCCGCGGCGGGGTTTGGGGCCGCTGGCGGAGCCTCCGGCGGGGATTAAAGCGTTTCGGCTTTACCATAAAGGATCACTCATCACCTATTGCGTTGAAATCTCTGATTTCAGGCAGCGATAGGTGATTCAAGTTGAAGCCGAAATGCTTTAAGAACAAAAGTAGATGGGCGCGCTGTCTGGGCGGCGCTGCGTCTGAGGGGGCCCGTGGGGGCAGGGCCAGCGGGCCTGCCGGATGGCGCGCGGGGCGTGCGGCAGGCGCACAGCAAATAAATCGTGCAAAAAGGCCAGGGCTTGTCCCTGGCCTTTTTTCATTTTGGTAGCCGTTTGTCGGGCGGGTCAGGCCAGCATGGCCATGGGGTTTTCCAGGTTATTTTTGATCTGCTCAAGCAGTTGCGCGCCGAGGGCGCCGTCGATCACCCGGTGATCCACCGAGAGGGTTGTGGACATGACCGTTGCCACCCCGAGCGCGCCATCGGGTTGGACGACGGGTTTTTTCACCCCGGCGCCGACGGCGAGGATGGCGCCGTGGGGCGGGTTGATGACCGCATCGAAATTGTCGATGCCGAACATTCCAAGGTTCGAGATGGCAAAGCTGCCGCCCTGGTATTCATGGGGGGCGAGTTTGCGGGATTTGGCGCGGCCGGCCAGGTCTTTCATTTCGCTTGAAAGGGCCGAGAGCGATTTGCTGTCGGCGTCTTTGAGCACCGGGGTAAAGAGGCCCCCGTCGATGGCCACCGCCACTGCCACGTCGGAGGGGCTGAGTTTCAGGATCCGGTCGCCGGCCCAGACGGCGTTGGCATCGGGCACCGCCTGCAGCGCCAGGGCGCAGGCTTTGATGATGAAGTCATTGACCGAAAGCTTGATGCCGCGATGCGCCAGTTGGTCATTGAGGCTTGCGCGGAAATCGAGCAGCGCGTCCAGGTGGATATCGCGGCGCAGGTAGAAATGCGGGATGGATTGTTTGGCCTCGGTCAGGCGGGCGGCGATGGTTTTGCGCATGCCGTTGAGCGAGATTTCCTCGTAATCACGCCCGTCATACATGGCCTTTATCTGATCGGCGCCGGGGGCGTGGGGCGCGGAAAGGGTGGCAGCCGCGGGGGTGGCCATCGCAGTGG
This sequence comes from uncultured Sulfitobacter sp., assembly GCA_937138475.1. Lineage (GTDB taxonomy): Bacteria > Pseudomonadota > Alphaproteobacteria > Rhodobacterales > Rhodobacteraceae > CAKZPD01. The sequence continues at coordinate 155,928 of CAKZPD010000022.1, forward strand.
CCTGTGGTGTGTGCTGTGGTGTGTGCTGTTCGACATCGGCTTTGACGATGCGGCCTTTGGGGCCGCTGCCGGTGATTTGCTTTAGGTCTAGGCCCTTGGTGGCGGCGATGCGCCGTGCCAGCGGTGAGGCGAAAATGCGCGGGGCGCCTTTTTCCTGTGTGGCGGCGGGTTTGCTTTGGGTGGCGGTTGGCTGGGCCGGGGCGGCGGGCGCCGCGGAGGCCGCGGGCGCGGCCGCCTTGTTGCCCGCGTCTGCCTGGGCGGCAGACGGCGTGCCGGGCTGGCCTTGGGGCAGATCATCGGCGGTTTCGCCGTCTTCGAGCAGCACGGCAATCGGGGTGTTGACCTTGACGCCTTCGCTTCCTTCGGGGATCAAAATCTTGCCGATGGTGCCTTCGTCCACGGCCTCGAACTCCATCGTGGCCTTGTCGGTTTCGATTTCGGCGATCACATCGCCCGACACCACGCTGTCGCCTTCTTTGACCAGCCATTTGGCCAAAGTGCCTTCTTCCATCGTCGGCGAGAGGGCGGGCATGAGAATTTCAATGGGCATCTTGCGCGCTCCTTTATCAGCGGTAGGTGATGTCTTTGGCGGCTGCGACGACCTCGTCCGTGGTGAGCAGCGCGTGTTTTTCCAGATTGGCGGCATAGGGCATGGGCACGTCCTTGCCGGTGCAATTGATCACCGGGGCGTCGAGGTAATCAAACGCCTGCTGCATCAGCACCGAGCTGATATAGCCGCCGACCGATCCCTGGGGCCAGCCTTCTTCGATGGTGACGCAGCGGTTGGTTTTCATCACGGAGCGGATGATGGCGCCGGTGTCCATGGGGCGCAGGGTGCGCAGGTCGATGACCTCGGCGTCGATGCCGTCTTCGGCCAGTTTTTCAGCCGCCTCTAGGGCATAGGTCATGCCGATGCCAAAGCTGACGAGCGTCACGTCGCTGCCGGTCCGCCAGATGCGGGCCTTGCCGAAGGGGACGGTGTAATCGTCGATATCCGGGACGTCGAAGCTGCGGCCATAGAGGATTTCGTTTTCCAGGAAAATCACCGGGTTGGGATCGCGAATGGCGGTTTTCATCAGGCCCTTGGCGTCGGAGGCCGAATAGGGCATCGCCACCTTGAGACCGGGGATTTGCATATACCAGGCGGCGTAATCCTGGCTGTGCTGGGCGCCGACGCGGGCCGCCGCGCCGTTGGGGCCGCGAAACACCATGGGCGCGCCCATTTGCCCGCCGGACATATAAAGGGTTTTGGCCGCTGAATTGATGATGTGGTCAATCGCCTGCATGGCAAAGTTGAAGGTCATGAATTCGACGATGGGCTTGAGCCCGCCAAAGGCCGCGCCGGTGGCAATGCCGGCAAAGCCGTGTTCGGTGATCGGCGTGTCAATCACCCGCTTGGCGCCGAATTCATCGAGCATCCCTTGGGAAATCTTGTAGGCGCCCTGATATTCGGCCACCTCTTCGCCCATCAGGAACACGCTGTCATCGCGGCGCATTTCTTCGGCCATGCCATCGCGCAAGGCTTCGCGGACGGTTTGCTGTTTCATCGTGGTGCCCTCGGGCCAATCCGGCGTGGTGTCCGTTTCGGGCGCGGCGGTTTCGTTGCCGGTGGCTGCGGCCTTGGCCGGGGCGGCGGGCGCCGCGGAGGCCGCGGGCGCGGCCGCCTTGTTGCCCGCGTCTGCCTGGGCGGCAGACGGCGTGCCGGGCTGGCCTTGGGGCAGATCATCGGCGGTTTCGCCGTCTTCGAGCAGCACGGCAATCGGGGTGTTGACCTTGACGCCTTCGCTTCCTTCGGGGATCAAAATCTTGCCGATGGTGCCTTCGTCCACGGCCTCGAACTCCATCGTGGCCTTGTCGGTTTCGATTTCGGCGATCACATCGCCCGACACCACGCTGTCGCCTTCTTTGACCAGCCATTTGGCCAAAGTGCCTTCTTCCATCGTTGGCGAAAGGGCGGGCATGAGAATTTCGGTTGCCATTCTTACTGTCCTTCTTTGGTCGGGGCGATCAACCCCAGAATATTTCCGTGTCCGTCCTCGACATAGGCGCAGCGGCCGATACCGGGATAATCGGTAGGGGGCAGAGCCTGGGCCCCACCATGGGCCAGCGCCCAAGCATAGCGTTCATCGCAATCGCTGACCTCGAACGTCAGGGTTGCCCCGCGCACCGGCGCGCCCGCATCCGGGGCGGCGCCAATCCGGCGCATCATCCCGCCGGTCAACGGCCCTTGCCCGCCAATGCCAGGCGCGGTGATCAGATGATAGCCCACCTCTTGCCCGCCGGGCATCGCGGCAAATGACCAGCCCAGCAGACCGCTGTAAAACCGCTGTGCCGCTGCCACATCGACGACGTGGATTTCGAAATGCGGCATCAGGCCGTGGCCTCTTGTGGGGATACCTCGGCATAGATATCGGTCCACAGCTCGTCCAGCGCCGGTTCCGGGCTGGTCTTGGCGAATTCGGCGCTTGCGTTCACGATGGCCTTGATGTCCTTGTCGATGGCCTTCAGATCGTCCTCGGTCGCATGTTTGCCCGTCAGCAACATATCGCGCACCTGCTCAATCGGATCGCGTTCATCGCGCATCTTTTGCACCTCTTCGCGGGTGCGATACTTGGCCGGGTCCGACATTGAATGCCCGCGATAGCGATAGGTCTTGATCTCAAGAATATACGGCCCCTTGCCAGACCGGCAATGCGCAACGGCTTTCTCTCCGGCCTCTTTGACCGCCAGAACGTCCATCCCGTCAACCGCCTGACCCGGAATGCCAAAGGCCATGCCGCGCTCGTAAATCTCGGCCGAGGAGGTGGATCGCTGCTGCGCCGTGCCCATGGCATATTGGTTGTTCTCAATCACAAACACACAAGGCAGCTTCCACAATGCCGCCATGTTGAAGGTCTCATAGACCTGCCCCTGGTTGGCGGCGCCATCACCGAAATAGGCAAAAGTCACGCGCCCATTGTCCTTGTATTTATCGGCAAAGGCCAACCCGGCGCCCAAAGGCACCTGCGCACCGACAATCCCGTGGCCGCCGTAAAAATGCTTTTCCTTGCTGAACATATGCATGGAACCGCCCTTGCCCTTGGAATAGCCGCCCTCGCGGCCGGTCAGTTCGGCCATGACCCCGTTGGGATCCATTCCGCAGGCCAGCATATGCCCGTGATCCCGATACGAGGTGACGCGCTTGTCGCCCGCCTCTGCGGCGGCCTCCAACCCGACAACAACCGCCTCTTGCCCGATATACAAATGGCAAAACCCGCCAATCAGACCCATCCCATAAAGCTGTCCGGCCTTTTCCTCGAAACGGCGGATCAAAAGCATCTCACGATAATAGGTTTTCAACTCCTCCGCCGACACATTCGGTTTCGATGCAGCTTTGCGCGTGGCCATCTGGCTGTCCTCCGTCATTCCCGCCTTGGCGGATAGTTTAGCGTTAAACTATCTCATAACGGATTTTCATCGCCAAGGCGAGTGGGAAAGTGCCTTTCCCCAAACTTCCAGCAATTTTCAGCCCGCCGCACCCAAGGCCCTGCCACGAACATGGTCCCTAAACACACCGTATTTCAACCGCTTGCGCGCCGGCGCCGCCTCGTGCCCGCCATCTTTCTTTTGTTCTTTAAGCATTTCGGCTTCAACTTGAATCACCTATCGCTGCCTGAAATCAGAGATTTCAACGCAATAGGTGATGAGTGATCATTTTTGGTAAAGCCGAAACGCTCTAATCCCCGCCGGAGGCTCCTGCCCGCGCCGCAAATCCTGGGGCCGGGGGCGGGCGGCATGGTCAAAGCCTAGCGGATGACGATCTCATCGCTGCGGATCATCCCCAGAACCCGGCGTGCCTGCTCATCAAGCAGATCCAGATCCAGATATTCATCCGACAGACGCCGGGTCAGGTTTTCCATCCGCTGAACTTCGCTGCGGGCGCTGTCCAGTTGCTGCTCCAGGGTGCGGGCCTCGGCGTTGATCTCCGCGCGGCGGAAAATGCCGAAATCGCCCTGCACGGCGGCAAAGGTGAAATAAACCCCAAGCCCGAAGGTCAGGGTGAAAAACACAAAAGTGCCAAGCGCGGGGCGGGGGCTGCGGGTCATCTGTTGCCTCATGATCGTCTTCTGATGGACGTGGGGCAACTATGGCACAGGGGCGCGGCAAAGGGAATCCCCCAATTCGCCGCGCCGCGTCTGCTCAATCGCTCAGGCGTCGGCCGGGGCGCGCGACAGGGCGGCAACGCCCGGCAGGGTCTTGCCCTCCATCCATTCCAGAAAGGCCCCCCCCGCGGTCGAGATATAGCTAAAGCCATCCGCCGCACCGGCCTGATTAAGCGCGGCGACAGTATCACCGCCGCCGGCCACCGACACCAGCACCCCGTTGGTGGTCAGCTCGGCGGCTTTGCGGGCGGCGCTGACGGTGGCCTGATCAAAGGGCGCGATCTCAAAGGCGCCCAGGGGACCGTTCCAGATCAGGGTCTTCAGCGTGGCAAATGCCGCATGAATGGCGGCGATGCTTTGTGGGCCGGCGTCCAGAATCATCTGGTCCCCGCTCAGCCGTGTTGCGGCGTTCAGGGCCACCACCTCGTGATCGGCGCCAGCCTTAAAGGCGCGGGCGGCCAGCCCATCCACCGGCAGCAAAATGCGGCAGCCGCTGTCCTTGGCGCGGGCCATGATGGCGCGGGCGGTGTCTTCGTAATCTGCTTCGCGCAGCGACGCGCCCAGATCGGCGCCGCTGGCGGCCAGGAACGTATTGGCCATGCCGCCACCAATCACCAGCAGGTCCAGCCGCTCGACCAGGTTTTCAAGCAGTTCGATCTTGGTGGAGACCTTGGCGCCGCCGACAACGGCCCCGACCGGGCGGGTGGGCCGCGACAGGGCGCTTTCCAGCGCCGACAGCTCGGCCTGCATCAGGCGGCCCGCACAGGACGGCAACAGCCGGGCCAGCCCCTCGGTCGAGGCATGGGCGCGGTGGGCCGCAGAAAAGGCATCGTTGCAAAAGACATCGCCCAACCGGGCCAGCCGCTGGGCCAGCGCGGGGTCGTTTTGCTCTTCTCCGGGGTAAAAGCGGATGTTCTCAAGCAGAACCACAGGGGTCTGGGCAACCTCATCGGTCATCGCCTCGGCGCCTTCAAGGGTTTCGACAAACCCCACCTTGTGGCCCAACGCCGCTTGCAGCGCCGGCAGGCAGACCCGCAGGGTCATATCCAGGTTCACCTTGCCCTTGGGCCGTCCGAAATGGGCGATCAGGATCGGGCGCCCGCCTTTGGCCATGATATCGCGCAGCGTCGGCACGATCCGGTCAATCCGTGTGGTATCGCTGACCACGCCGTTTTCCACCGGCACGTTGATATCGACGCGCACCAGAACGTTTTTGCCATTCAGATCCATGTCATCCAGTGTGTTCCAGCTCATTTTTCGCGATCCCTTCGATTGGCCCAAGATGCGCCCCGTTTTGCCGTTATCTGCGCGAAGGTCAATGGACAGCTTGGCAAAGCGCGCTTTGCGTCTTAGGTAACGGCACAGAAAATCAAGAGGAGCGCCCAGATGGCCGAGATCAAAGACCCTGAAAACACCATTTTGATGGAATTGGCGGGGGGCACCGTGACCATTGCCCTGCTGCCCGATGTTGCCCCCAAGCACAGCGAGCGCATGAAAGAGCTGGCGCGCGCCGGCGCCTATGACAATGTGGCCTTTCACCGGGTAATCGAGGGCTTTATGGCCCAGACCGGCGATGTGGAACATGGCGATATGGAAGACGGGTTCAACCTGCGCATGGCGGGCACCGGTGGATCCGATTTGCCCAACCTGCCGGCTGAATTTTCCAAGATCCCCCATGCGCGTGGATCTTTGGGCGCCGCGCGTTCGGCCAACCCGGACAGCGCCAACAGCCAGTTCTTTATCAATTTCAAGGACAATGATTTCTTGAACGGTCAATACACGGTCTATGGTCAGGTCATCGCCGGAATGGAGCATGTGGATGCCATCACCCGCGGCGAACCGCCAGCGGAACCTGATCGCATGATCTCGGTCAAAGTGGCCGCAGATGTTTAAGGGCGCGGCGTTCAAGGGCGCGGCAGGCCTGTTGGCCCTGTGTCTGGCCGGGCCGGCCCTGGCCGCCGGCATCGCGATCGAGGTCGCAGGCGAGGCCAACGGCGTCATCACCATTGATCTGGCCGAAGACATTGCCCCCAATCATGTGGCCCAGATCACTGCCCTGGCCGCCGATGGCGCCTATGACGGGGTGGTGTTTCACCGGGTGATCGAGGGCTTTATGGCCCAGACCGGCGATGTGCAGTTCGGCCGCAGCGGCGAGGATATGCGCCGGGCCGGCATGGGCGGATCATCGCGCCCCGATCTGGCGGCCGAGTTTTCCGACCTGCCGTTTGATCGCGGTGTGGTCGGAATGGCCCGCTCGCAAGATCCCAACAGCGCCAACAGCCAGTTCTTTATCATGTTCGCGCCGGGGCATTTCCTGAACGGGCAATATACGGTTGTGGGTCATGTGACCGGCGGTCTGGATGTGCTTGATGCGATCAAGCGCGGGCAGGGGCCTAACGGCGCGGTTCTTGGCGCGCCTGACCGTATGGCAAAAGTCACCGTCACCCCATAGGCGGTGACAGACATCAGGGGCGCGCGGCCAATGGTTTGCGCGCCCCTGGCAACAGCCCGGCCAGCACGGCGCTGAAGGCACACAGCCCGGCGGCAACAAAGGCGATGCCCTGAAAGGCGCGGGTCATGGCCTGGCCATGTCCGGGCAGGTCTGACACCAGGCCAAAGCTGCTTGGCCCGCCGGCTGACAGATAAAGCGCGCTGATCAATCCGCCCACGGCTGCCACGCTGATCAGGCCGGCCATACGCGCGATGGCATTGTTGATCCCCGATGCGGTGCCGGTCTGATCGGCAGGCACGGCCCCGATCACCGCCGTGGACAGCGGCGCCACCACCAAGGCCATTCCCGCCCCGACCAGGCACATGGCGGGCAGAATATGCCCCCAAAGGTTTTGCGCCGGTGCCAGCAGCCCCATCAGCAAATACCCCGCCCCGACAATCGCCGCCCCCGCCACCAACAGCGGCGCGGGGCCGATGCGATCGGCCAATCGGCCGCTGCGGGTGGAAAACCCGGCGATAAAGATCGACATCGGGGCAAAGACCGCGCTGGCTTCGATTTCGGAATATCCCCAGCCGGCGATAAAGGTCATTGGCATGAAAAAGAACATCAGGCCAAGCGCGCCCCAGACGCCAAGGGTCATGGTGTTGACGATGGCAAACACCTTGTGTTGAAACAGCCGCAGGGGCACCATGGGGTGGGGGCTGCGGTATTGCGCCAGCACGAACAGCCCCATGAACCCGGCCCCCAGCAGCAAAGCCATGCGGCTGTGACTGGTCAGCCCCCAGGCAATCGCGCCCAGCGCCAGCGTCGCAAGAAGCGCGCCGGGCAGATCAATCGGGGTGTTGGTTTTCGGGCGCCCCCCGTGGGTTTTCAGCCACAATATCCCCAGCGCCAGCCCCCCCAGCGGCAGGTTGATCGCAAAGATCCAGCGCCACATCTCGGGTCCGCCCAGGCTCAGCGCGAGGCCGCCGATCACCGGGCCAAGGGCCGTGGTCATCGACGATGCCGCCGCCCACAGGCCAATGGCATGGCCGCGGGTCTGGGGCGGATAGGCTTTGGAAATCATCGCCAGCGATCCGGGCACCATAACCGCCGCGCCTATGCCCTGCACCGCCCGCGCTGCGATCATGAAATCTGCGGAAGGGGCCAGGGCACAAAACAGTGAGGCGGCGACAAACAAGGCGATCCCGCCACCAAAGACCCGCGCAATCCCAAAGCGGTCGCCAAAGGCGCCACCCACCAAGATCAGCGATGTCAGGCACAGCATATAGGCGTTGTGCACCCATTGGGCCTGCCACAGGCTGGCCTGAAGCGAGCCACGGATCGCCGGCATCGCGATGGCCACAACCGTCGTGTCAATAAACCCCAGCGCCGAGGCCAGGACCGCCGCGACCAGAACGAAACGCCGGTCTTGCGGCGCGCAGATATCGGGGGACGGGGAAAAAGGCGCCTTGGGGAAGGGGGGCGCCTCTTGCTGGGTCATTGCCGCGCCGGGTCTAGGACGCCGGGGCGGGCTTGGGCGCAACGGCCGATGCCGCCGGCGCCTGCGACGGTCTTGAGGACGACGGGTTCAGCGGATCATCCTGACGCTGGACCGACCCTTCGAAATGGGCACCCGATTCAATGGCGATGGTTTTGTGGATAATGTCGCCCTCGACGCGTGCGGTCGATGTCAGGCGCACCTTCAGGCCACGCACCCGGCCGACAATGCGGCCATTGATCACCACGTCGTCGGCGGTGACTTCGCCCTTGATAGTGGCGGTTTCGCCGATGGTCAGCAGATGCGCGCGGATGTCGCCATCGACGGACCCTTCCACTTGGATATCGCCGGTCGTCTTGAGGTTGCCGGTGATGTGCAGGTCAGACGACAGAACCGAGGCCGGAGGCTTGGGCTTGGGCGCGCTGGCCTTGAATTCAGACGCCGGGGGCGGGGCCGCCGGGGTTGCTGGTTTGTCCGCAGTGGCCGCGCCTGGGCCGGGTTCGTTGATTTTGCTTTTAGAAAACATTTTTTGCAGCCTTGATATAGGTCATTGGATTTACGGCTTTGCCGCCGACACGAATTTCGTAATGCAGGTGAACGCCCGTAGACCGCCCAGAAGAGCCCATATCGCCGATGCGATCCCCCCGAGACACCTTCTGCCCCACCTTCACCCGTATCTTTGACATATGGGCATAGCGGGTTTCAATTCCAAAATCATGTTTGATCGTCACCATGCGCCCATAGCCCGAATTCCAGCCGGCCTTGATCACCACCCCATCAGCGGTGGCATAAAGCGGTGTGCCAAGCGGTGCGGCAAAGTCCAGCCCCTTGTGCATACGCCGTCCGCCGGTCTTGGGGTCGCGGCGATTGCCAAAGCCGCTGGTAAAGCGAAAGGCGCCCTTTACGGGATGGGCAAAGGGGGCGTTTTCTGCGGCGATCCGATACAAGTTCAGCTGATCCATCTGGCCCAAAATGCGATTGGCCCGCATCTGGTCGGGGCTGGGCAGATCATCGCGCGGCGACAGGGACAGCGGGGTCAATGGCCCGCCCTGGCCGGAATACCCGCGCCGCACCTGTTCCAAAATTCGGTCGGTCGGCAGGCCGGCGGCGCGAAACATCTTGTCAAGCGGGGCAACCGAAACGGTCATTGCCTCTTCCAGCTGGCGGAAAATGTGATCGTTGTGATCCTTCATCAGGGCGATTTCAAATTCCATTTCCTCGGCGCGCTTCAGGGCGGCCTGGGCGCCGGCCAGAATGTCGTCGCGTTCGGCGGCGGTGCGGGCCAGGGCGCCCGACAAAAAGGCAACCGGAACAGCGTCGGCGCCGCTTGGGCCGTCGATGGCGCCCTCATCGGTCTGCAACGCGCGCAGCGCGAGGCGTGCCGCCTCGCGTTCAAGCATGGTGTCGCGCAGCGTCGATTGGATTACCTCGATCCCGGTTTCCAGCTCAAGCCGGCGGGTCTCGGATTCCAGCAGCGCCGATTGCATCTGCGAAATCTGATCCAGCGCAGCGTTAAAGCGTTCCTGCGCGGTCAGCGCCTCAAGCGCGCGGCCATCGCGTTGCACCGCCACATCGTTCAGCCGTTCAAGATAGGTGCGCTGGTCGCGCTTGGCCTGTTCGCGAAAATTCCCGGCGCCGATGCTGTCCATCAACAAGATCGCGGTGGCGACAATCGCCCAGGCGACCAACAGGGCGCTGGCGGCAAAGCTGGCGATCTGGCTTAGCGGGCTAAGACGGATAAACCGTGTATCCGCATCCGATTTCAAAAACACCCGCCGTTCGGGGGCAATACGCTCAAGGGCGTGATGGATTTTGATACCCAATCGGCTGCGCACGGGGGCCATCCTTGTCCTATTTCGTTCAAAGCTCAAAGCCGGGGTGAGCGCCCGGCCAAGCGTTACCGTTGTCCTTAGCCACCGTCACCCAGATGGGCAAGGGGGCATTGCCGGCAGGGCGCGGGCCTGGGGCAATTCGCGCGGAAACCCGCGCAGGTTTCCCAAAACGCTTTGGGATGGGTTCGGGCGAATTGGGGGCAAATCAGGCCAAAATCAACGGGATATGCGCAGGTTTTCGCCGATGGGCCGGGATTGCAGGGGCGCCAGGCCGCCGGTTAAACCGCACCTGTTTCCGATAGTGGCCAATAAAAATCCGGCGGGATGCCGGCCTCGGCGCGCTTTTCTTCGTTGAATGGCGGCTTGAGGGCGCCGTGAAAATACTGTCGCACCAGACGGTGGAATTCATCCTTGGGGTCGATATTTTCCCGCCCACACAAAAAGTGAAACCACTTGGACCCATAGGCCACATGCGAGACCTCTTCGGCATAGATGGTTTCCAGCGCGGCCACCGCGTTGCTGTCTTTTGCGGTCTTGAAAACCTTGATCATTCCGGGCGTAACATCAAGCCCGCGGGCCTCAAGCACCATCGGCACCACGGCAAGGCGGCCCATGATATCATCGGCGGTATCTTCGGCGGCGCGCCACATGCCTGCATGGGCATCAAGGGCGCCATAGTGGCTGCCCATTGCTTCAAGACAGTCGCACATAAGATTGAAATGTTTTGATTCTTCGTCGGCGGCTCGGGTCCAATCGTCATAAAATCCGATGGGCATCTCTATGTGGGAAAATCGGGCAATGATGTCCCAATGCAGGTCAACCGCGTTCAGTTCGATATGGGCCACTGCGTGCAACAGGGCGATGCGTCCTTCGGGGGTGCCGGGTTTACGGCGGGGCACGTCGCGGGGGGATTTCAGCGCCGGGGCGTCAGGCCGGGCCGGACGGTCAGGCGGGTTGGCCTGGCCGATCTCGGGGCGCGCGCCCTTGGCGCGGGCGGCTTGCCATTGGGCGACAAATTGCCGGGACAGGGCGGTCTTTTCCCGACCATCCGCCGTGCGCAAAACCTGATCGGCCATTTGTGCCAGGGCGATCATAGGGCGCGCACCGCGTCCAGAACCTGGGCAACATGTCCGGGCACTTTGACCTTGGGCCAAACCTGCGCCACGGTGCCGTCGCTGGCGATCAGAACCGTGGTGCGTTCGATGCCAAAATAGGTCTTGCCATACATGTTCTTTTCTTTCCACACGCCGTAATCTTCGCAGGTTGTGCCGGCCTCGTCAGATAAAAGAGGCACGGTAAGCGATTGCTTTTGCGTGAATTTATCATGGCTTTTCAGGCTGTCCTTTGAAATGCCAAAGACCTGCGCGCCCGCGTTTTTGAATTCGGCCAGCTGCTCAGAAAAGCCGATCGCCTCTTTGGTGCAGCCGGGCGTATTGTCGCGCGGATAAAAGAACAACACCACCGGGGCACCGCGCAGCGCGGACAGGGTGATCTGGGTGCCATCGGTCTGTGGCAAGGTGAAATCGGGGGCCGGGGCAGAAGGGGTCAGCATAGGGTTCTCTTTTCATGGTTGCGCAGAATATTCTAGGGCGCATTGCGGCGGGGAAAAGGCCATGTTGCGCTTTGGCCCCGCAGGTTTTATCCAGAAATTCAGGTCTGTCCGCAAGGCGGCCCTGAATTGACGGCCAGGCCCGGCGCTCCCCTTGGTGCCAAGCTGGCCAAACCATGACAGACGATCCAAAAGCCGCCCACCCTAACGCCCCGCCTTTGAAAGCCCGCCCCTTGAGCAACACCGCCAACACCCCCCCCCGCCGCCCGCGCAAGGCGCTTTGGCTTTGGGGGCTGGGCGTGGTTCTGGCGGTGGCCACGGTTCTGACGGGCGGGTTTTACCTGGCCCAGGGGCGCGATATCGCGGTGCCCGCATGGATGCGCGGCCGGATCGAAGCGCGCCTGGCGGCGGCATTGCCTGCGCATCGTTTGACCTTTGGCGATATGATCATGGTGCTGGACGAGGGGTGGCGCCCGCGCGCCTTGGTGCGTGATTTTCGTCTGTCGGATCAAGACGGCAGCCCGCTGATCGAGGTGTCGCAAGTGCGCGCCAGCCTGGCCATGCGCCCGTTGCTGCGCCAAGAGTTCGAATTGAAATCCCTTGATATTCAAGGGGTTTTTCTGAATTTGCGGCGTGGGCGCGACGGGGCGGTGACGCTGTCGTCTGGTGCGGCGGGGGCCGCTGGGGCGCTGGGGGCGTCAACCGGGGTGGCGCAATTGTTGTCCGGACTTACCGCCGAACTGGGCAAGCCGGGCCTGCGGGCGTTGAAGCGGGCCAGCCTGCGGGCCTTGACCCTGCGATACGAAGATCTTCAGGCCGAGCGCGCCTGGACAGTGGACGGCGGGCGCCTGCGCTTGACCCGGCTGGACGACAAGGTTGATCTGGCGGCGGATTTTGCCTTGTTGGGCGGCGGCGATGGCGCGGCCACCCTTGAGGCCAACTATAGCGGTAAGATCGGCTCGCTCGCGTCGGAATTCGGGGTCAATCTTGCCGATATGCCCGCCGCAGATATTGCCACACAAGGCCCGGCCTTTGCCTGGCTGGAACCTTTGCGGGCCAGCATATCGGGCGCGCTGCGCGGCGGCGTCGATGAGGAAGGGAACCTGCGATCGTTGAATGCGACGTTGCAGATTTCCCAAGGGGTCATCCAGCCCAATCCACAGGCGAAACCGATCCCGATCGACGCGGCGCGCAGCTATTTTTCTTATGATCCGGGGCAGGGGGTTTTGCGCTTTGATGAGCTGTCGGTCCAAAGCCCATGGCTGTCGGGCCGGCTTGAGGGGCAAAGTTTCCTGAGCGAGGTGCAAAACGGCACCATCACCGAAATGGTGGGTCAGTTCAATTTGGCGGAATTGCGGGCCAACCCGCGGGATTTATTCACCAATCCGGTTCGGATTGAGGCCGCTCAGATGGATTTTCGCCTGCGTCTTGACCCGCTTGAGCTGACAATCGGGCGGTTTGGTATTGCCGATCAAGGCAGCCATCTGGAAGCCAAGGCCAAGATCGCCGCCCTTGAACAGGGCTGGGCGGTGCAGGTCGATGGGGCCTTGGACCGGCTGAGCCATCAGCGTTTGCTGGCCTTTTGGCCCGAGGGCGCCGCGCAAAAGCCGCGCAAGTGGTTGGTTGAAAAGCTGGCCCATGCGGATCTGCACGACATCCAATTTGCCATGCGCAAGCGGCCCGACCACCCGGCCGAGCCGTTCTTCAGCTTTGGGTTTCGGAATGCCCAGGCCGATATTTTGCCGAACTTTCCGCCGCTTGGCCAGGGACGGGGCCATGCCAGCCTGGTGCGGGACCGCTTTGTGCTGAGGCTGGATCGTGGGTTCGTGCGGGCGCCAAAAGGCGGGTGGGTTTCATTGGCGGGCAGCCACTATATCCTGCCGGACGTGCGGATAAAGGAAAACCCGCCGGGGCTGGTGCGCCTGTCGGCCAGCGGCGCGATCCCGGCGGCCTTGTCGTTGATAAACCTGCCTCCCAAGGCGGTAATGGACGATGCGGGTCTGCCGGAAACGCTGGCGGCGGGGCAGGTGGATATCACCGGCACCATTGCCTTTCCGGTGCAGAAAAAGCCGCCGCCGGGCGCGGTGCGATTTGATTTGACCGGGCAACTGCGCGATGTGCAAAGCGACGTATTGGTCAAAGGGCGGGTCTTGCGGGCGGCGCAGCTGGATCTGGCGGTGTCGAACGATGAAATCAGCATCCGCGGCGCCGGCGATCTGGATGGCATGCCCTTTGATGCGCGGTGGCGGCAACCGCTTGGGGCCGGGGCGCGCCAGCCCGGCCAGGTCGCGGGGCAGGTGACCCTTTCGCCCAGCAACCTGGCGCGCTTTGGCCTTGAGGTGCCCGCCGGGCTGATCGCCGGCAGCGCCGCGGCCCAGATCACCGTGGATTTGCCGCCCGGCGCCCCGGCCAGCCTGACCCTGTCCAGCGATCTTGACGGGCTGGCGCTGGCCTATCCGGCGCTTGGCTGGGGCAAAGCGGCCGACACCAAGGGGCATTTCGCCAGCATCCTGGCCCTGACAGATCCCCCCGCCGTGCAAGAGTTCGATCTGAGGGCGGCCGGTCTTGATCTGTCCGGCACGGTCAATCTGACATCCGAAGGCACCCTGGCCCGCGCCCAGCTGTCGCGGCTGCGCCTGGATGATTGGCTTGATGTGCAAGCCAGTCTGACAGGCCAAGACCCCGGCCAGCCCCCCAAGCTGGCGATCACGGGCGGCCGGGTCGATCTGGGCCGGGCCAGCTTTGGCGCCGGGGCAACGGGGCAAGGCGGGGGTATGGATGTGGCGCTTGACCGGCTTCAGCTGACGCCAGGGCTGGCCTTGGCGCCGATGCAGGGGGTGTTGTCAACCGGCGCCGGGCTGAGCGGGCGGTTTCGTGGACGCCTGAACGGGCAGGCCCGCATTGACGGGCAAATTCAACCGCAAAACGGCCGCAGCGCCATTCGCATTCAATCGGCAGATGCCGGCGCGGTGTTGGCCGCTGCGGGGATCTTGAACAAGGCCGAAGGCGGCCAGCTTGATCTGGCGCTGGTGCCGCAAGGGGCCGCGCCGGGATACCTTGGCCAGCTGACCATCCGGGATGTATCGCTTTTGGATGCGCCGGTGATTGCCGCCTTGCTGAATGCGGTCAGCATCGTTGGCCTGCTGGACGAGCTGGGCGGCAAGGGCATTGCCTTTTCCACCGTCAGCGCGGATTTCGCCCTGAACCGTGATGAATTGCGCGTGACCAAGGCCAGCGCTGTGGGGCCATCTATTGGGTTGTCGATGGATGGAATTTTGAACCTCAAGACCGCGCAGCTTGCGATGCAGGGGGTGCTGTCGCCGGTCTATTTGATCAATGGCATCGGCAGCGTTCTGACCCGCGAGGGGGAAGGGGTGATTGGCTTTAACTATGAGCTGACCGGCCCGGCCAAGGCGCCGATTGTGACGGTGAACCCCCTGTCGGCGCTGGCGCCCAGTATTTTCCGGCAGATCTTTCGCAAACCGGCCCCCAAACCCTAGGGGCCGGGCCTTGCAGGTCGCCCAAGGGAAAGCTAAGTGCGCGGTATGAAACTTGCTGATTTTGATTTCGATCTTCCCGAAGATCTGATTGCCACCCGTCCGGCCAATCCGCGCCCCAGCGCGCGGCTGTTGGTGGCGCAGGGCGCCCTTGCGATCACCGACGCGCGGGTCAGCGATCTGTGCGGGTATTTGCGGCCCGGCGATCTGTTGGTGTTGAACGATACAAAGGTCATTCCGGCGCGGCTGACCGGCCAGCGCCACCGCCACAGCGCCCAAGGCCCCGTGCAGGCGCGTATCGAAGTGACCCTGCTTGAGCCGGACGCAAACGGCGATTGGACCGCCCTGATCAAGCCGTTGAAAAAGCTGAAGATCGGCGAAGACATCACCTTTAGCCCGACATTCAGCGCCCAGTTGTGCGATATCCAAGACGGCCAGGGCCGCTTGCGGTTCAACCTTGCGGGCGATGATTTTGACGCGGCGCTGGCCCAATCCGGGGCGATGCCGCTGCCGCCCTATATTGCCGCCAAACGCGCCGCCGATGCCCAAGACCACCAAGATTATCAGACCGTATTTGCCCGCAACAAGGGGGCGGTGGCGGCGCCGACGGCCTCGTTGCATTTTGATCAGGCGCTGTTGGCGCAGGTGGCGGCGATGGGGGTCAATATTTGCTATGTCACGCTGCATGTCGGGGCGGGAACCTTCCTGCCGGTCAAGGTTGACGACGTGCTGACCCACAAGATGCACGCCGAGTGGGGGCGCGTTGACGCCCAGGCCGCCCAGGCCATCGCCCAGACCAAAGCCCGTGGCGGACGTGTTATCCCGGTTGGGACCACCGCGCTGCGGCTGATTGAAACCGCCGCACGCAGCGGGCAGATCACCGCATGGGAAGGCGATACGGATATCTTTATCTATCCCGGCTTTCGGTTTCATGTCACCGATGCCTTGATGACCAATTTCCATTTGCCCAAATCGACCTTGATGATGCTGGTTTCGGCGCTGATGGGGCAGGATCGGATACGCCAGATTTATGACCATGCGATTGCAAGCGGCTATCGTTTCTTTTCCTATGGCGATTCGTCGCTGCTGTTTCCTGCCGATTGACGCGAATTGCTGATATAAGTCGTCCATGGACGTGCAGCGCCGGGCCAAGCCGCGCACCTAGGCCCCAACAGACACCGCCCCGCAGATCGGAGTAATGATCAATGCTACAGGTTCTTGCCAGCGCTTGGGCGCTTTTGCTTGGAATATGCCTTTTGATGGTTGGCAATGGCATGCAGGGCACGCTGTTGGGGATCCGCGGGGAAATCGAGGGGTTTTCCACCCTTGAGATGTCGATTGTGATGTCGGCCTATTTCGTCGGGTTTCTGGGCGGCTCGCAGATGGCGCCGGGGATGATCCGCCGGGTCGGGCATGTGCGGGTGTTTGCGGCCTTGGCCTCGCTTATTTCGGCGGTGATGATCATGTATCCCACCTTTGTCGAGGTCTGGATGTGGACCATTGGCCGCGTTCTGATCGGGTTTTGTTTCTCGGCGGTATATGTCACGGCGGAAAGCTGGCTGAACAACGCCGCCAGCAATGAAAACCGTGGGCAGGCGCTGTCGCTTTATATGATCGTGCAAACGGCGGGGATCGTCGCCTCGCAGGCGCTGTTGCTGACGGCGGACCCATCGGGCTATGTCTTGTTTGTCATCCCGTCGATCTTGGTTTCGATCGCCGTCACGCCGATTTTGCTGTCAATCAGCCCGACACCGGCCTTTGACACCACCCAACCGATGAGCCTGCGGCAACTGTGGGTGTTTTCGCCGCTGGGCTGTGTCGGGATGTTCCTGCTGGGCGGTATCTTTTCGGCACAATTTGGCATGGCTTCGGTTTATGGGGCCAAGGCGGGGCTGAATGTCGCGCAGATTTCGACCTTTGTGGCCACCTTCTTTGTCGGGTCGGTTGTGTTACAATATCCCATCGGTTGGATATCGGATCGTATGGATCGCCGGTTCTTGGTGATCATCGTCGCCGCGATTGGCGTTGGCGGTTCGATGCTGGGCATGTCCTTGGGCAGCAACTTTCAGATCCTGTTGATTTCCGCCTTTATGATCGGCGGCATGTCCAATCCGCTCTATTCGCTGTTGATCGCCCACACCAACGACTTTTTGGAACATGAAGACATGGCGGCCGCCTCGGGGGGGTTGATCTTTATCAACGGTTTGGGGGCAATTTTCGGCCCAATCATAACGGGTTACATGATGGACACCATCGGCCCAGGCGGCTTTTACCTGTTCACCGGGGTGCTGTTTGCCGTGCTGGTGTTCTATGCCGGATATCGCTCGACCCAGCGCAAGGCGATCCCGGTCGAGGAAACCGGATCCTTTGTTCCGCTGACGCAATCTTCGACGCCGGTGGCGCTGGAATATGCGCAGGAATACGCCATCGAATCAGAAATCGAGGACGAAAACGCCGCATCTGGCGGGTAAATATGTCGCGACTGACGTGTTTTGTGATTGTGCAAATCAGATAAGGTGTAAGAACATAGCCTTGGGGGGTGCTCTTAGAGGAGGGAGTACAATGGTCAGTCCGCAACAGGTACTGGAATTCTGGCTGGATGAAGTCGGACCAAAAGGGTGGTATGATGCGAGCGAGGCATTGGACACCGAAATTCGCGACAGGTTTGAAGAAACATGGCAAGGCGCCTGCGAGGGCCGCTTTTCGCTTTGGTTGACCTATCCCAGCGGGGCCTTGGCCTATATCATCTTGATGGATCAGTTTTCGCGCAACATGTTCCGCGGTAAAGGAAAGGCGTTTGCGTCGGATCGCGCCGCTTTGGCCGCCGCGAAATCCGCCATCGACAAGGGATGGGACATGCGCATTGACGAACCAGCGCGGCAGTTCTTTTACATGCCATTGATGCATTCGGAAAACCTGTGTGATCAGGAACGCTGTGTGCGGTTGATGTGCGAAAGAATGCCATCGGCAGGGGCGTCGAACCTGTTACATGCACGGGCCCACCGCGAAGTGATCCGGCAGTTCGGGCGGTTCCCTTACCGGAATGATGCGCTTAACCGCACCGCCTCGGTGACCGAGGCAGCCTATGTCAAACAGGGCGGTTATATGCAGACATTGCGCAGCTTGCAGGCCCGTCAGGCGGCATAAAACGACCGCCGCCGGCGGTTTGTCATTTCCTTGTATTGCTGCGAGGGTGAATATAGTTTAACGGTAAACTATATTTGATCTCACGGATGCGAGGAAACACCATGGCGGCGACTTCTTTTGACTTGATTGTGATCGGTGCCGGGCCGGGGGGCTATGTTGCGGCGATCCGCGCGGCGCAGAACGGGTTGAAGGTTGCCATTGTCGAACGCGCGCATCTGGGCGGGATCTGTCTGAACTGGGGCTGCATTCCAACCAAGGCGCTGCTGCGTTCATCCGAGGTGTTTCACCTGATGCACCGGGCCAAGGAATTTGGCCTGAAGGCCGACAATATCGGCTTTGATCTGGATGCGGTCGTCGGGCGCTCGCGCAAGGTGGCGGGGCAGCTGTCTGGCGGCATCGGTCATTTGATGAAAAAGAACAAGATTACCGTCTTTATGGGCGACGCAACCTTGCCGTCGCCGGGCAAGGTGCAGGTCAAGACCGACAAGGAAACCCAGGACCTGACCGCCAAGAACATCGTTCTGGCCACAGGGGCGCGGGCGCGGGAATTGCCGGGCCTTGAGGCCGATGGCGATCTTGTCTGGACCTATAAACACGCGTTGCAGCCGCCCCGGATGCCCAAAAAGCTGTTGGTGATTGGATCGGGCGCGATTGGTATCGAATTCGCCAGTTTTTACAACACATTGGGCGCTGATACCACCGTGGTCGAGGTGATGGATCGCGTGCTGCCTGTCGAAGACGCCGAAATTTCAGCCTTTGCCAAGAAAGCCTTTGAAAAACAGGGCATGAAGATCATGCAAAAGGCGATGGTCAAGCAATTGGACCGCGCCAAGGGCAAGGTCACCGCCCATATCGAAACCGGCGGCAAGCTTGAAAAGCACGATTTCGATACGGTGATTTCCGCCGTTGGGATTGTCGGCAATGTTGAAAACCTTGGGCTTGAGGCGCTGGGGGTCAAGATTGACCGCACCCATGTGGTAACCGATGAATATTGCCGCACCGGGGTGCCGGGGCTTTATGCAATCGGGGATATCGCCGGTGCGCCGTGGCTGGCGCATAAGGCCAGCCACGAAGGGGTGATGGTTGCCGATCTGATTGCAGGCAAAGACGCCCATCCGGTCAAACCCGAAAGCATCGCAGGCTGCACCTATTGCCACCCGCAGGTGGCTTCGGTCGGATACAGCGAAGCGAAAGCCAAGGAATTGGGCTATGAGGTCAAGGTCGGGCGTTTCCCCTTTATCGGCAATGGCAAGGCCATCGCCCTTGGCGAACCCGAGGGGCTGATCAAGACGGTGTTCGACGCCAAAACCGGCGAATTGCTGGGCGCGCATATGATCGGGGCCGAAGTCACCGAACTTATTCAGGGCTATGTGGTGGGGCGTCAGCTTGAAACCACGGAAGAAGACCTGATGAACACGGTATTCCCGCATCCCACCCTGTCGGAAATGATGCACGAAAGCGTGCTTGATGCCTATGGGCGCGTCATTCATATGTGATCCCCCAGGCCAGAGATTATCTTGCATGCCCAAGGCGTCGTTGCTAGGGTTTTAAAGGTGCGCATATTTCGCGCGCCTTTATTTTTAACCAGTTGATTTTGTGTGTTGTTATGTCAAATTTTACCCTGCCTATCGATTCCGATACCCTTGTTCTGGATCATCGCGCCGCGCGCGAAACCGCCGCGCCCTTTGCCGCGCGTTATCAAGCGGCACGCCCATACCCGCATATTTGCATTGATAATTTCCTGCCGCCGCAGGTGCTGACGCGTGTGCGCGATGATCTGGCCACCCTGCCAGAGCCGGAAAGCGCCTTTGATAACGCCCGTGAGCGGCTCAAAAGCTCGTATCTGCCTGAACGGTTGCCGGATTATACCCGCGCGCTTTTCTATGCGATGAATGCGCGCGGGTTCATCACCTTTCTCGAAGAGCTGACAGGCATCAAGGGGTTGATCCCGGATCCCTATTTCATGGGGGCGGGTATCCACCGCGTCGCCAACGGGGGCCATCTGGACATTCACGCCGATTTCAATGTCCACACGGTCATGAAGGTTGAACGCCGGTTGAACGTGCTGATTTATCTTAATTCTGACTGGCACGCCGATTGGGGCGGATCCTTTGAGATCTGGGACAAGGCGATGACCCAAAAGCTGGAAAGCTTTGTGCCGCTTTTTAATCGGATGGTTTGCTTTTCGACCGGTTCTGACACGTTTCATGGTAATCCTGAAACAGTGGCCAATCCGAATGGCGATCCGCGTCTGTCGATCGCCATGTATTATTACACCGCCACCTGGGATGACAGCCGCGTATCCCATTCCACCCTGTTCAAGCCACGCCCCGGCAGCCAGGATCAGCGCGACAGCGCCGAGGCCCGGCGCAAGATTATCCGCGACATCCTGCCCCCGTTGATTTACCGGCGCATCGCCGGCAAGCTGCGG
Source organism: uncultured Sulfitobacter sp. (assembly GCA_937138475.1). Taxonomy (GTDB): domain Bacteria; phylum Pseudomonadota; class Alphaproteobacteria; order Rhodobacterales; family Rhodobacteraceae; genus CAKZPD01. The sequence goes on from CAKZPD010000022.1 coordinate 176,458, forward strand.
CGCATCGGCTTTTGAATTTTGGGTTGGAAACATGCGCCGGCTCGCCTATCTCTTGCGCAGGGCAGGGGGATGCAATGGCCGAGCAGAAATTCATCGAAGTTCGCGGCGCACGCGAGCATAATCTGAAATCCATAGATGTGGATATCCCTCGTGATCAGCTGGTGGTGATCACGGGGCTGTCGGGGTCGGGCAAATCCTCGCTTGCGTTTGATACGATCTATGCCGAAGGGCAGCGCCGCTATGTCGAAAGCCTGTCGGCCTATGCGCGGCAATTCCTTGATATGATGCAAAAACCCGATGTGGATCATATCTCGGGCCTTAGCCCTGCCATTTCGATTGAGCAAAAAACCACGTCAAAGAACCCCCGGTCCACCGTTGGCACCGTGACGGAAATCTATGACTATCTGCGCCTGCTCTTTGCCCGTGTCGGCACGCCTTATTCCCCTGCCACCGGCAAGCCGATCGAAGCCCAGCAGGTTCAGGATATGGTGGACCGGGTGATGACCCTAAAGGAAGGCACGCGCGCCTATCTGCTGGCCCCCATCGTGCGGGACCGCAAGGGCGAATATCGCAAGGAATTTCTTGAGCTGCGCAAATCCGGGTTTCAACGGGTCAAGGTTGATGGCCAGTTTCACGAATTGGATGATCCGCCGGTTCTGGACAAGAAATTCCGCCATGACATTGACGTGGTGGTGGATCGCCTGGTGGTTCGGGGCGGGATCGAAACGCGGCTGGCCGACAGCCTGCGCACCGCGCTTGATCTTGCCGATGGGATTGCGATCTTTGAAACCGCCCCCGCAGAAGGCGAGGCCGAGCGGATCACATTTTCCGAGAAATTTGCCTGCCCTGTCAGCGGCTTTACCATCCCCGAGATTGAACCGCGTCTGTTTTCCTTTAACGCGCCCTTTGGCGCCTGCCCGCAATGCGATGGCCTGGGGGTAGAGCTGTTCTTTGACGAACGTCTGGTGGTGCCGGATCAGACCCTCAAAATATCCGACGGGGCTTTGGCCCCCTGGCGCAAGGGTAAATCACCCTATTTCTTGCAGACCATTGAAGCCATTGCCAAACACTATGGCTTTAAACAATCCGCCCAGTGGAAGGATCTGCCCCCCGCGGTTCAGCAGGTGTTCCTTTACGGGTCTGGGGATGAAGAAATCGCCTTTCGCTATGACGAAGCCGGGCGGGTTTATCAGGTCACCCGCAGCTTTGAAGGCGTCATCCCCAATATGGAACGGCGCTACCGCGAGACTGACAGCAACTGGATCCGCGAAGAGTTCGAACGCTATCAGAACAACCGCCCCTGCGGGACTTGCGCGGGGTATCGTTTGCGCCCCGAAGCGCTGGCCGTCAAGATCGGCCCCATGGGCGGCCCTGCCGATCAATTGCTCCACGCGGGGCAGGTGGTGCAGATGTCGATCAAGGAGGCCTTTGATTGGTGTTCTGCCGTGCCCGGCAGCCTGAGCGCCCAGAAAAACGAGATCGCCCGCGCCATCCTCAAGGAAATTCGCGAACGGCTGGGGTTTTTGAACAATGTCGGGCTGGAATATCTAACCCTGTCGCGTAACAGCGGCACCCTGTCCGGGGGCGAAAGCCAGCGCATTCGCCTGGCGTCGCAGATCGGATCGGGCCTGACGGGCGTGCTTTATGTGCTGGACGAACCCTCGATCGGGCTGCATCAGCGCGACAATGACCGTTTGCTTGACACGCTGAAAAACCTGCGTGATCAGGGAAATACGGTCATCGTGGTCGAACATGACGAAGAAGCCATCCGCGAGGCGGATTATGTGTTTGATATCGGCCCCGGCGCCGGTGTGCATGGCGGCCAGGTTGTGGCCTGCGGCACCCCGCAGGATATCGCCAGCAACCCCCATTCGATCACCGGGAAATATCTGACCGGCGCCCTTGAAATCGCCGTCCCCCAGGTGCGCCGCAAGGGCAAAGGCAAAGGCAAGGTGCTTCAGGTGGTCAAAGCCACAGGGAACAACCTGAAATCCGTCACGGTGGATTTTCCACTGGGGCAATTCATCTGTGTCACCGGGGTGTCGGGGGGCGGCAAATCGACCCTGACCATCGAAACCCTGTTCAAGACCGCCTCGATGCGGCTCAACGGTGCGCGGCAAACCCCGGCGCCCTGCGAGACGATCAAGGGTCTGGAACATCTCGACAAGGTCATCGACATTGATCAGCGCCCCATCGGGCGCACCCCGCGCTCCAATCCTGCCACCTATACCGGCGCGTTCACCCCAATCCGCGACTGGTTCGCGGGCCTGCCCGAAGCCAAGGCGCGCGGCTATAAACCTGGCCGGTTTTCCTTCAACGTCAAGGGCGGCCGCTGCGAGGCCTGCCAGGGCGATGGGGTGATCAAGATCGAAATGCACTTTTTGCCCGACGTCTATGTCGAATGCGAAACCTGCAAGGGCGCGCGCTATAACCGCGAAACGCTCGAGATCAAATTCAAAGGCAAATCCATCGCCGACGTGCTGGATATGACCGTCGAAGACGCCCAGACGTTTTTCCAGGCGGTGCCGTCAATCCGTGAAAAGATGGATGCGCTGATGCGGGTGGGCTTGGGCTATATCAAGGTCGGCCAACAGGCCACGACCCTGTCGGGCGGCGAGGCACAGCGCGTCAAACTGTCCAAGGAACTGGCCAAACGCTCGACCGGGCGCACGCTCTATATCCTCGATGAACCCACCACGGGCCTGCATTTCGAAGACGTGCGCAAACTGCTTGAGGTGCTGCACGAGCTGGTCGATCAGGGCAATTCGGTGATCGTCATCGAACATAATCTGGATGTGGTCAAAACCGCCGATCATATCATCGACATCGGCCCCGAAGGCGGCGATGGCGGCGGCCAGGTGGTCGCCACCGGCCGGCCCGAAGACATCGCCAAATGCGCCGCAAGTCACACCGGAAAATACCTCAAGCCGCTCTTGGAAAAACGCTCAGGCGTTGCCGCCCGCTAAAGCTGCGCGGGCGCTTCTTTTGTTTGAAAATATCCCACGGGGGGTGCGGGGGGCGTGAAGCCCCCCGTCCATTGCAACCCCCGTCCATCGCAAAGGTTTATCCGCGCCCGCGTGCTTCAAACCGCGGCAACATCGCAGAAAAATCTTTACCGCGCCCATCCTCTTCTTCGACGAACCGCGCATAAAGCGCCAGCGCCAGCGCGCCCATGGGCGTGTCGGCATCTGCGGCCTCGGCGGCTTGTTGTGACAGGCCCAAATCCTTGAGCATCAATTCAGCGGCGAACCCCGGCGCATAGCCATTGTCGGCAGGCGATTGCGGCCCCACACCCGGCGCCGGGCAATAGGCGTTCATCGACCAGCTATACCCAGACGAGGTCGACACAACGTCGAACATCTTTTGTCGCTCCAACCCCAGTTTATCCGCCAGGGCAAAGGCCTCGCAGGTGGCAATCATCGTGGCGCCCAATATCATGTTGTTACAGATTTTCGCGGCCTGACCCGCCCCGGCGTCGCCGCAATGCACAGCTTTTTGCCCCATGATTTCAAAAAGCGGACTGGCCGCCTGAAATCCCTCGGCGGTGCCGCCCGCCATGAATGTCAGCGTGCCACCCGCCGCGCCGCCAATGCCCCCCGAAACCGGTGCATCGACAAACAGCAGGCCGGCCTTTTGCGCCTGCTGCGCAGCGGCGCGGGCGCTTTCCACATCTACGGTGGAACAATCAATAAAACAGGCGCCGGCCTGCATTTCGGGGATGATCTGCGCCGCCACCGCGCGCAGAATGTCGCCATTGGGCAGCATGGTAATCACCACATCCGCGCCGCTAACCGCCTGCGCGGCACTTGCACAGCTTTGCACACCCTCGGCGCGGGTGCCGGCGGTGTCAAACCCCAGAACCTCATGCCCGGCTTTGGCCAGATTGGCGGCCATCGGCGCGCCCATATTTCCCAGGCCAATAAATCCGATCTTCATGCTTTTATCCTTTCGCAAGTGTAAATGCGTCTGCGCATCCGTCCCGCTGTTTGCGGCGTGCAGGCACAGCGCATCTTTGCCCAGCGGTCGCAGCATCTGGCTGACTTTGGCCATTGGCACTGCGGCCAGGTTGAATTGCCAATTCGGTTGGCGGTCCTTGTCAATGATCGCGGCGCGAATGCCCTCAAGGAAATCGCCGTGCTCCATGGCGCGGAAGGAAAACCGATACTCCAGCTCCAGCGCTTTGCTCAGCGTCAGCGAGGGGCCGCGCAACCGGTGCAGCGCTTCGATGGTGCAGGCCATGGACAGAGGGCTGCCCCGCGCCAGGGCCTTGCAGGCTTGGGCGGCGAAATCGCTGGGGTCGGCGGCCAGGCTGTTGTGCACATCATGCAGGGTTTCCCCGGCAAAATGCGCGTCGATCTGTGGCTGCAACGACCGAAGCGATCCGGGCGGGGCCGGGGTAATGGCCTGCTCAAGCGCGTCCAACCGGCCGGTATCTTCAAGGGCCGCGATCAGTTCCGGCCACTGGGCTTCGGGGATGAAATCATCGGCAAACCCGGCATAAATCGCATCATCGGGGCCCATGCGGGTGCCGGTGGTGCCCAGATATTCCCCCAGCCGCCCCGGCGCCAGCGCCAGCATCAAGGTGCCACCCACATCGGGCATCAGGCCAATGCCGCATTCGGGCATGGCGATCTGGCTGCTTTGCCCGACGATGCGATGTGACCCATGGCAGCCGATGCCAACACCGCCGCCCATGGTAAAGCCTTGCATGAACGACACCACGGGCTTCGGATAATCAAAGATCTTGGCATTCAGCCGGTATTCATCCGCCCAAAACTGTTGCCCATAGGCAAAATCCCCGGCGCGCCCGGTTGCATACAGCTCGGCGATATCACCGCCGGCGCAAAACGCCCGTGTGCCGGCGGCATCCAATACCACCAGATCGACCAGGGCATCATCGCGCCACCGCTCAAGCGCCGCGTCGATGGCCAGGCACATGTCATAGGTCAGCGCATTCAGCGCCTGGGGCCGGGTCAGGGTGATCCGTCCGGCGCGTCCGACAATGCGTATTGATATATCGCTCATTTGTTTTTCAACATATCGCGGGCGACGATCACCCGCATGATTTCATTTGTCCCTTCCAGGATCTGATGCACCCGCAGATCGCGCACCAGCTTTTCAATGCCGTAATCCGCCAGATAGCCATAGCCGCCATGCAATTGCAGACATTGATCCACGACCTTTGATCCGGTTTCCGTGACAAATTTCTTGGCCATCGCGCAGAATTTGGTGGCATCTGGCGCCCCCTGATCCAGCTTCCAGGCCGCTTGCCGCAGGAATACCCGCGCGGCCTGCAATTCGATTTCCATATCGGCCAGCCGGAACTGCAAGCCTTGGAATTGGTCAATGGTTTTGCCAAAGGCGCGGCGTTCGCCCATATAGGTCAGCGTGGCCGTCAGGGCCGTCTGGGCCGCGCCCAGCGAACAGGCGGCAATATTCAAGCGCCCCCCATCCAGCCCCATCATCGCATATTTGAAGCCCTTGCCCTCTTCGCCAACCAGGTTGCTTGCGTCTATCTGGCAATCATCGAATTGCACCTGGGCCGTGGGCTGGCTGCGCCATCCCATCTTGTCCTCAAGCCCGCCAAAGCTTAGCCCCTTGGTGCCGTCCTCGACGTAAACCGTTGATACCCCGGCCGCGCCATCATCCGAGGTGCGCACCATACAAACATAAGCATCCGAATACCCACCGCCCGAGATAAACGCCTTGCTGCCGTTCAGGCGATACCCCTCGTTGGTGCGCTCGGCGCGGGTTTTAAGGGCGGCGGCATCCGATCCCGATCCCGGCTCTGTCAGGCAATAGGACAGCACGGTATTCATCGACAAAACATCTGGCATGATCCGCGCCTTGAGGGGGTCTGATGCAAAGCTGTCCAGCATTTTGGCGCACATGTTGTGAATGGACAAAAACGCCGCCACCGATGGGCAGGCCATGCTCAGCGCCTCGAACACCAATGTCGCGTCAAGACGGCTCAGCCCGGCGCCGCCGCCCTCTTCTGAGACATAAAGCCCGCCAAAGCCCAGCTCGGCCAGTTTGGGCCACAGCGCCTTGGGAATGGTTTCGTCCTTTTCCCACTGCCGGGCAAAGGGGGCGATATGTTCCTGGCCAAAGCCATAAGCCATATCGAAAATTGCGGTTTGTTCCTCGGTCAGGGCAAAATCCATAAGACAGACGATCCTTCTTTGCTGGTCATGCGGCTGGAAATGAACGCATGTTAAATTCGGAAAGTTTCACGAATGTTGCAAGCCCCCCCGGCCGTCAGCGGACGCAAGGGCATCGGCAAGAAAAAGCCTGCCGGGCCGGGGCCTGGCAGGCTGGGGGATTATTCCATCACCGGGATGGAAAATTCGCCGCCTTCCTTGATGCCCGATGGCCAACGCGCGGTCACGGTTTTTGTGCGGGTATAGAATTTGAACGCGTCCGGTCCGTGCTGGTTCAAATCGCCAAACACCGATTTTTTCCAACCGCCAAAGGTGTGATAGGCCAATGGCACAGGGATCGGCACATTGACACCAACCATGCCCACATTGATCCGGTTGGCAAAATCACGGGCCGCATCGCCATCACGGGTGAAAATCGCGGTGCCGTTGCCGTATTCGTGATCCATCGCCAGGCCAATGGCCTCTTCATAGGATTGGGCGCGCACACAGGTCAGCACCGGACCAAATATCTCCTGTTTATAAATATCCATATCCTTGGTCGCGTGATCGAACAGGTGTGGGCCGACAAAGAACCCGTCCTCATAGCCTTGCAGGTTGAACCCGCGTCCATCGACCACCAGGCTGGCCCCCTGATCAATGCCCGTTTGCACCAGCCGTTCGATATTGGCCTTGGCCGCGGCGGTGACCACGGGGCCATAATCCACATCCTTGCCGGCGGTATAGGGGCCGACTTTCAAGGCTTCGATGCGTGGCACCAGCTTTTCGATCAAACGATCGGCGGTTTCGTCGCCCACAGGCACGGCCACGGAAATCGCCATGCAGCGTTCGCCCGCCGCGCCGTATCCAGCCCCGACCAGCGCATCAGCCGCCTGATCCATATCGGCGTCGGGCATGATGATCATATGGTTTTTCGCACCGCCAAAGCACTGCACCCGTTTGCCATTGGCACAGCCCGTGGCATAGATATATTCCGCAATCGGCGTCGATCCGACAAAGCCAACGGATTGGATCACATCGTGATGCAAAATCGCATCTACGGCCTCTTTGTCGCCATTGACGACCTGCAAGATCCCCTTGGGCAGGCCGGCTTCTTCCATCAGTTCGGCCAGCATCAGCGGCACGGATGGGTCGCGCTCGGACGGTTTAAGGATAAAGGCATTGCCGCAGGCAATCGCCGGGGCAAACATCCACATCGGGATCATGGCCGGAAAGTTGAACGGGGTGATCCCGGCGGTCACTCCAAGGGCCTGACGCATGGAATACATATCAATGCCGGGGCCGGCACTGTCGGTGAATTCCCCCTTGAGCAGATGCGGCGCGCCGATGCAATATTCCACCACCTCAAGGCCGCGCTGCACATCACCGGCGGCATCGGGCAATGTCTTGCCGTGCTCGCGCGACAGTGCCTCGGCCAGCTTGTCCATATCACGGTTCAACAGATCGACGAATTTCATCAGCACCCGCGCCCGCCGCTGGGGATTGGTCGCCGCCCAGGCCGGTTGCGCCGCCTGCGCAAAGGCCACCGCCTCGGCTACTTCGGCGGTTGAGGCCAGCGGGCACTTGGCCTGGACCTCGCCCGTGGCCGGGTTCATGACATCGGCAAACCGGCCCGAGGTGCCCTTGACATGCGCGCCGTTCAAATAGTGGGTCATTTCCTGCATTTGCTTTGTCCCTTGCTTGGAATGAAATTCAATCTTTGTGCGCAGATTAGTCTTGCAAAATTCGCCGATAAAGCGGCAATCTGACAAAACCATTTTGCATTTATGCAAAGCAAACGCAAAAGGGCCATCATGCCAGCAAACTGGGACGATCTGCGGCTGTTCTTGGCTGTCGCGCGCGAACACAGCCTGTCTGCCGCCGGCAAGGCCTTGCGCCTTGACCCGGCCACCCTGGGCCGACGAATGGCCCGGCTTGAACAAAGCCTGCCTGCGGTTCTTTTTGTCAAATCCCCGCAGGGTTATGCCCTGACCGAGGCCGGGGCCGAATTGCTGACCCGCGCCGAGGCCGCCGAACAGGCGATGCGCGCCGCCACCGCCGCCTTGCCCGAAGAAAGCGACCGTTTGGGCGGGCAAATCCGCATTGGCGCCCCGGATGGTGTGGGCAATTATCTGCTTCCGCAGGTCTGCGCCAAGATCATCAGGGACAACCCCGACCTGGATATCCAAATTGTCGCCCTGCCGCGGGTGTTTAACCTCTCGCGCCGCGAAGCCGATATGGCCATAGGCGTGTCCGCCCCGACCGCCGGACGTCTGGTGGTGCAAAAAATCACCGATTACCGTCTGCACCTGGCCGCCGCTGACAGCTATCTGGCGCAATGCCCGCCCATCACCCGCCCAGATGATCTGCGCGGTCACAAGATTGTGGGCTATATCCCTGATATGATCTTTGATCAGGAACTGGATTATCTCTCGGCGCTTGGGGTGACACGGGTCATGCTGGCATCCAATTCGGTCTCGGTTCAGGTCAACTGCCTGCGCATGGGCGGCGGCATTGGTGTGGCGCATGATTTTTCCTTGCCGTTGAACCCCGGCCTGCGCCGTATTCTGACCGATCACATCAGCTTGACCCGCAGCTTTTACCTGATCCGCCACGCCGACGACCAACGCTCGGCCCGGCTGCGTAAATTCGCCGAAATCCTGACGGCAGGCCTGCGCCAAGAGGTCGCCCGCCTCGAGGCGCTGCTCTAAAGCAAACTTGACATAACTCTGCTTTGCGGTGACGCTTGACCCATTGCAGTATCTATTAAGGAGAGCCGCCATGCTCGTGTCGCAGATTTTGAAATCCAAATCAGACCAAGAGGTGGTGACCGTGCCGCCCTCGCTGTCCGTGTCGGATGCTGCGGCCTTGTTAACCCGGCACCGCATCGGCACGGTTGTTGTCTCGTCCGATGGCAAAACCCCCGATGGGATCTTGTCGGAACGCGATATCGTTTACCAACTGGCCGCTAAAGGCGCGACCTGCCTGACGGACAAGGTCAGCGATTACATGACCCGCAAACTGGTCACCTGTGCCAAAGGCGATACCGCCGATGCGATCTTGCAAAAAATGACCCATGGACGCTTTCGCCATATGCCGGTGATCGAAGACGGCGCCCTGGTGGGGCTGATTTCGCTGGGCGATGTGGTCAAGGCCCGATTGGAAGAGCTGGCGATGGAAAAAGATGCCCTCGAAGGGATGATCATGGGCCACTAACCCGGTTGCATTCGGCCACGCAATAATGTTTCTTCTGCCGCAATACAAACGACAGGACTGCCCAAATGCGCGTTGGCCTCTATCCCGGCACCTTTGATCCCATCACATTGGGCCATATCGACATCATCCGCAGGGCGACACAGCTGGTGGATCGTCTGGTCATCGGCGTGGCGATCAATCGCGACAAAGGGCCGCTTTTTTCGCTCGAAGAACGCGTGGCAATGCTGGAAGAGGAATGCGCCAAGCTGGCAAAACAAACCGGCACGGAAATCGTCGCCCACCCGTTTGAAAACCTGCTGATCGACTGCGCCAGCGACGTTGGCGCGCAAATCATCATCCGGGGGCTCCGGGCGGTGGCAGATTTTGAATACGAATATCAAATGGTTGGCATGAATCGCCAACTCAATGACGCGATCGAAACCGTCTTCTTGATGGCCGAGGCCCAGCACCAGGCCATCGCCAGCAAACTGGTCAAGGAAATCGCCCGTCTTGGCGGCGACGTCAGCAAATTCGTCACCCCGAACGTCGCGCGCGAACTTGCTGCGCGTCTTTAAACCCGCGCGCACTTCTTTTGTTCCATAAATATCCCCGCCGGAGGCATCCCGCCCCCACGTCCCCCACCAACCGCACATAAAAAAGCCGGCGCCAGCCCCAAGGCCCGCGCCGGTTCTATTGAGAAATGATTGGGCAGGGCGGTGCTTAGCCCAGGCGGCCCATGGCCACGGCCACATCGGCCATCCGCACCGAGAAGGCCCATTCGTTGTCATACCAGGCCAGCACCCGCACCATCCGGCCTTCGACAACCTTGGTCTGATCGGCGGCGATGATACAGCTGTGCTCGGTGTGGTTGAAATCAACCGACACTTTCTTTTCTTCGTCAAAGGCCATGACCCGGCCCATCGGTCCGGCGCAGGCCGCCGCCAAGGCCGCGTTGACCTCTTCGGCCGTGACATCGCGCGGCGCCTCAAAGGTCAGATCCACAGCAGATACATTCGGCGTCGGCACCCGCATCGCGGTGCCATCCAGCTTACCTTTCAGGTTCGGCAACACCTCGCCCAGCGCCTTGGCGGCCCCGGTCGATGTGGGGATCATCGCCATGGCCGCGGCGCGGGCACGATACAAATCCTTGTGCCGCCGATCCAGCGTCGGCTGATCGCCGGTATAGCTGTGAATGGTGGTCATGATGCCGCGCTCAATGCCGATGGCCTCATCCAGCGCCTTGGCCATTGGCGCCAGGCAATTGGTGGTGCACGACCCATTTGACACCATCACATCACCCGCCGTCAGCGCATCGTCATTGACGCCAAACACCACGGTGCGGTCAACGTTCTTACCCGGCGCAGACAGCAGCACCTTCTTGGCGCCGCGCTCCAGATGCACATTGGCCTTGGTGCCATCGTTGAACTTGCCGGTGCACTCCAGCACCACGTCAACACCGCTCCAGTCCAGCTCATTCATGTCATAGGTCGACATCATCCGCATCGGTCCGCGCCCCAGGTCCAGCGTGCCGTCCCCGACAATCACCTCATTGGGAAAGCGCCCGTGTACGCTGTCATATTTGATCAAATGCGCCGCGGTCTCGAGCGGCCCTGTGGCATTCACAGCAACCACTTCGATGTCATCGCGCCCCGAGGCCGCAATATGAGACAGGGTGCAACGGCCGATGCGGCCAAACCCGTTGATGCCGACTTTGATGGTCATTGGGTGTCCTTTTGGGTTGAAACTTGGCTGATTTCCCGCGTCTATAACGGGGCCGGGCTTGGGGTGAAATGGGCAATACCGATGTATTTGAAACTGTTAGCGATAAATGTTGCCGCAGCGCCCGCGCTTGGCGCGCGGTTGCGCCTTCCTGCCGCCGCGCGCCCCCTGCAAGCGCCGGTAAAACACAATATGCGCAGCCGCCCCCCGGCAAGCAGAGCACAGCACCATATAAGGATCAAATCAGCATGAGCGGTCTTCTGGCACTTTTGGATGATGTGGCCGCAATTGCCAAAGTGGCGGCGGCCTCGGTGGATGATGTGATCGGTCAGGCGGCCAAAGCCGGCGCCAAAGCGGCCGGCGCGGTGATTGATGACGCCGCCGTCAGCCCCAAATACGTCCAGGGTTTCAGCGCCGATCGCGAATTGCCGATCATCTGGCGCATCGCCAAAGGGTCCATCCGCAACAAGCTGCTGGTGCTGCTGCCACTGGGCCTGCTGCTGTCCCATCTGGCGCCTTGGGCCATTTCGCCGCTGCTGATGTTGGGCGGCGCCTATCTGTGCTTTGAAGGCGCCGAGAAAACAACCCACGCGCTGGGGCGCGGTGGCACTGGCCATACCGGCATGCCCAAAGACCCCGGCCCCCAAACCCGCGATGATCCGGCCCACCTCGAAGAAGAAAAGGCCCAAGGTGCCATCAAAACCGATTTTATCCTATCGGCAGAAATCATGACAATCGCGCTTGCCGCAATCCCGCCAAGCAGCTTCTGGTTGCAAACGGCGACATTGGCGGCGGTTGCCGTGATGATTACCGCTGCGGTTTATGGCGCGGTGGCTTTGATTGTCAAAGCAGACGACCTCGGCCTTGCAATGGCGGCACGCGGCCGCCTGGCCCTGACCCGTCGCACCGGGCAGGGGATCGTGCGCGCCATGCCCGGCGTGCTGGCGGCCCTTGTGGTGATCGGCACTGCGGCAATGCTCTGGGTGGGCGGCAGCATCGTGTTGCACGGCTTGCATGACTTTGGCCTGCACAGCCTGCCCGATTGGATCAAAGACGCAGCCAACAGCCTTGCCGCCGCCGCCCCGCCATCCATCCGCCCGCCACTTGCCTGGGGGGTAACCGCAACGCTGGACGGGATCTTCGGCCTGCTTCTGGGGATCCTCCTCCTGCCCATCGGGGAAAAACTCATCACCCCGCTGTGGCGCCGCGTCTTTCGCTAGCACCGCCAAAGCTGCCCGCACCGCCAAAGCTGATCGTGCGCCGCGGCTTCTTTTGTTCTTAAATATCCCCGCCGGAGGCTCCTGCCCGAAAACCGGCTTAAACCCGTGTAAATGAAAACCGCCCCAAACCACGGGGGCTGGGGCGGCTGGTGTCTTTGGGCGGCGGCGCCGGTGTTACAGCAGGGACTTGGCCCGTTCTGCCACCGCCTCGGCCGTAATGCCAAACCGCTCATACAGCTCCTCGGCAGGGGCCGATGCGCCAAAGCCGGTCATCCCGACAAAGGCGCCCTTGTTGTGCTTGCCGCGCTCGCCAAACAGCCAACGATCCCATCCGGTTTGCACGCTGGCCTCAACGGCAACGCGGACAGGTCCGGCCGGCAATACCCGCTTGCGATAGGCCTCGTCTTGCTCTGCAAACAGCTCCCAGCAGGGCATCGAAACAACCCGCGTGCCGATGCCTTGGGCTTGCAACAGATCCCGCGCCGCCAGGGCCACAGACACCTCTGATCCGGTGGCCATCAAGATCACCTGCCGTTTGCCGATGGCATCTTGCAACACATAGGCGCCCTGGGCCGTCAGGTTGCCGGTCTTATGGGCGTGGCGCACAGTCGGCAGGCCCTGACGGGTCAAGGACAGAACCGATGGGGTTTCCTTTGCGGTCAAGGCGATTTCCCAGGCCTCGGCGGTTTCCACCGCATCTGCGGGGCGGAAAACCATCGTATTGGGGGTGGCGCGCGACATGGCCAGATGTTCGACCGGTTGATGGGTGGGGCCGTCTTCGCCCAGGCCGATGCTGTCATGGGTCATGACAAAGACCGACGGAATGCGCATCAAGGCCGCCAACCGCATCGCCGGACGGGCATAATCTGTGAAACACATGAAGGTGCCACCATAGGGGCGAATCCCGCCATGCAGCGCCATACCGTTCATCGCCGCCGCCATGCCGTGTTCGCGAATGCCCCAATAAACATAGCGCCCGCCGCGGTTATCAAGATCAAAGACCCCCAGATCACCGGTCTTGGTGTTGTTCGATCCGGTCAAATCGGCCGATCCGCCGACGGTTTCCGGCATCAAGGGGTTCACCACGCCAAGCACCTTTTCCGATGCCGCGCGGGTGGCCATTTTTGGCGCCGCTTCCGAGGTCGCCTTTTTGAACGCCTTGATTGCCGCGCTCAGCTTTTTGGGGGCCTCAAGCGCATAGGCCCGTTCAAACGTGCCGCGCTTGCCGGCTGACATCGCGTCAAAGCGCGCTTGCCATTCGGCGCGTGCCGCCGCGCCGCGCGCGCCGATGGCTTCCCATGCGGATTTGACCTTGGCAGGCACCTCAAAGGGGCCAGTGGTCCAGCCATAGGCGGCCTTTGCCGCAGCCATTTGATCGGCATCGGTCAGGGCGCCATGCCCCTTTGATGTATCCTGGGCGGCGTGGCCCAACGCGATATGGGTCTTGCAGGCGATCATGGTGGGTGTGTCCAGCGTGCGCGCTTGCGCCAGGGCGCCATCGATGGCAACCGGATCATGGCCGTCGATTTCGATCACGCTCCAACCGGCGGATTGAAAGCGGGAAACCTGATCGGTGCGATCCGACAGTTCGACGGTGCCGTCGATGGTGATATTGTTGTTGTCCCACATGACAATCAGTTTTGACAGCTTGTGGCGCCCGGCCAGGGTGATGGCCTCTTGGCTCACGCCTTCCATCAGGCAGCCATCGCCGGCAATCACATAGGTAAAGTGATCGACGATCTTCTTGCCGTATTGGGCGCGCTGCATTTCTTCGGCCATGGCAAACCCAACCGCGTTCGAGATCCCCTGACCCAAAGGTCCGGTCGTTGTCTCGATCCCGGCGGCATGACCATATTCAGGATGGCCGGCGGTCTTGGCGCCCCACTGGCGGAAATTCTTGATTTCCTCAAGGGTCATATCGGCATAGCCGGTCAGGTGAAGCAGCGAATACAGCAACATGGATCCATGACCTGCGGACAGGATGAACCGATCACGGTCGGGCCATTGCGGCGCGCTGGCATCGAACTTCAGGTGCTTTTCGAACAGGACGGTGGCCACATCGGCCATGCCCATCGGCATTCCAGAATGCCCCGAGTTGGCGGCCGCGACCGCATCCAGCGTCAAAGCGCGGATGGCCGTGGCCTTGGACCAATGATCGGGGTGGGCGGCGGCAAGGGCTTGAAGATCCATGAGGCAGGGGTTCCTTTACAGGTGGCCTTTACAGGTGGTGATGACAATAACGTTCGAATTGCGTTCGAGCGGGTGCATAGCAGCCGCTTCGCAAAGATCAACCCATCGCCGGTCCTTATTGGCCCTGCGGCATGAACTTGGCCTTGCAAGCGATTGAAGAAAAAGGCGGTGTATTTGTTGCGCCCCGGCAATAAACTTGACCAATATGTAAAAAGGCTTTTACGATTCGCCGTTGGTAACGCAGTTGGCCGCCCGCAGTATTGACGAAAAGAGGCATCAATGAGCGAGATAGACACCCTGCAAGGGCGCATTTCAGCGGCGCTGGAGCGGATATCCACGGGGCTTGATCACATGCAAGCCGCGCGTCTTGGCGCCACCGCAAGCCTTGAACAGGCCCTGCAAGACGCACAGCAAACCCAGGCGGGATTGTCGGCGCAACTGGACAGCGCCAGGGGCAGCCTGGGCGCGCTTGAGGCCGATGTGCAACGCCTGCGCCAATTGACAATGCAGTTGTCGGATGCCTGCGAGGCGCTGCGCGAGGCCAATGCCGCCGGGGTTGGCGATGCGCATTTGATCAACACGGCCATGGCCACAGAATTGGCAACATTGCGCGCCGCGCGCAAAGCCGAGATGACCCAGGCCGATACGATTTTGATCGCATTGGCCCCGCTGTTGGACCCAAACAAGGAGCAAGCCTGATGCCCGAAGTATCCATTTCGATCGGCGGGCGCAGCTTTGACGTGGCGTGCCAGGCCGGAGAAGAGCAATTCCTGCACGCCGCCGCAAAAATGCTGGACGACGAGGCCCAGGTTCTTGTCGATCAGGTCGGGCGGATGCCCGAGGCGCGCATGTTGCTGATGGCGGGGCTGATGTTGGCCGACAAAACCGCGAATTTGCAAGAAAAGCTGAACGCAGGTGGGGCCGGGGGCAGCCAGCCGCCCGCACATGACGCGCCGTTGGCCGCCCCGTCCGCCTCGTTGGATGCCGAACTGACCGCGCGTTTGACCGCGCTGGCCACTTTGGCAGAAACCCTTGCCGACAAGGCCGAAAATACCGCCTAAAACCGGCGCGCCCGGCAGTGTTGCGCCGGGCGATTAATGGGCCTGGGTTTCAGCCGTTGGCCTGGCGGATTTTGTCAGCCGCGTCTTTGTCATAGGAAACCCCATTTTGGTCAAACAGGGTATCAAGTTCGCCTGACAGGGTCATTTCGGTGATGATATCACAGCCGCCGACGAATTCGCCTTTGACATAAAGCTGGGGGATGGTTGGCCAGTCCGAGAAATCCTTGATCCCCTGGCGCACCGCTTCGTCCGCCAGCACGTTCACGTCGGAAAAGGTCACGCCCATATAGTTCAGCACGCCGGCCACGCGGCTTGAGAACCCGCATTGCGGCATTTCCTTGGTGCCCTTCATGAACAGCACCACGTCGTTGTTTGTGATTGTGTCTTTGATTTGCGTTGCGGCATCGGTCATTTGTTCGTCCTTTGTCATAATGTCGCCCGGCCGGTGGCCAATTGGTTCGGCCGCCGGGGCTGGTGGTCAGGCAGGGGCCTTGGTGGTCAGCGCCAGCGCATGCAGTTCGCCGCTTGGCCCGTCCATCTTGCCCTTGAGGGCGGCATAGACAGCCCGCTGTTGCTGGACCCGGTTCAGGCCCTTGAACGAGGCGTCGATTACCTCGGCGGCGTAATGGTTGCCGTCACCAGCAAGGTCGGTGATGGTGATCTTGGCATCGGGAAAGGATGCGCGGATCAGGTTTTCAATGTCATTGGCTTGCATGGCCATTTGCGCTGGCTCCCCCTCGAATTTCATACCTGTCAGATGTAGTCGGGCAAGCCGCGCGCGGCAAGGTGTCAATTGGCCAAACCTTGTCAGCAATTTCAGCTTGTGAAGCGGCGCACAGTTCGGCACGCTGTTGTAAACGCAGGGGGTAAGATGAAGACAGCGCATGATATTCCCAGCCAGGCGCTGGCCTGGCACAGGGCCGGGCATGGTGCGGTCCTTGCGACAGTTGTGGAAACCTGGGGATCAGCCCCGCGCCGCGTCGGGGCACAGCTGGTGGTGTCGGGCGACGGCCAGATGGAGGGGTCCGTCTCGGGCGGCTGCGTCGAAGGCGCCGTGGTGCTTGAGGCGCTTGATGCGCTGGCGCAGGGCAGGCAAAAACTGCTTTGCTATGGGGTCAGCGACGGCGACGCCTTTGCCGTGGGCCTGGCCTGCGGGGGCACGATCCGTATCCTGTTGGAGCCCGTGGGCACGGCTTTGCCCGAAGCGATGCTGGCCGAACTGGTCGCGGCGCGCGCGGCACGGGTGCCGATCGCCTATGAGGTCGATGTGCAAAGCGGGGTTCGACGCCTAAGCCCCGATGGGCATGCCGCGCGGTTTGCGCGGGATCAGTCCGGCTTTGAACCCGGCGGCTCGCGGTTCATAGCCATTCACAATCCGCCTTTAAGGGTGATGATTGTGGGGGCCGTCCATATCGCACAGGCCTTGGTGCCAATGGCGCAGATCGCCGGGTTTGATCCGCTGGTGATTGACCCACGCGATGCCTTTGCCACGGTCCAGCGGTTCCCCGGCGCGCAGATTTGCCGCGATTGGCCCGGTGACGCGCTGAGCGCGGCGAAACCGGATGCGCGGACGGCGCTGGTGCTGCTGACCCATGATCCCAAGCTGGATGACCCGGCGCTGCATGTCGCGCTGGCGTCCGATGCCTTTTATATCGGCGCGCTTGGCTCGCGGCGCACCCATGCGGCGCGGCGTGATCGCTTGGCGGCGGCTGGGTTCAGCAGCGATCAAATTGCCCGTATCCATGGGCCGGTTGGCTTGGATATCGGCGCCGCCAGTCCCGCCGAAATCGCGGTTTCCGTGCTGGCGCAGATGGTTCAAAGCCTGCGGATGGGCCAATGATTTTCGCCGAAGTCGCCCCCGACCAGGCCTTGGGCGGTATTCTGGCCCATTCGGTGCAGGTCAAGGCCCGGCGGTTGAAAAAGGGCATTGTGCTGGGGCCAGATGACATCGCTGCCCTGCAAGCGGCCGGCATCACCGGGATATCGGTTGCCCAGCTTGAGCCGGGCGATGTGGCGGAAAACGATGCCGCAGCGGCTTTGGCGCAGGCCTTGTTGGACCAAGACACGCCAGCCGGCCTTGCCGCGGCATCAGGCGCGGCGGTTGGCAAAGCCGGCGCGTGCGCGCATCTGGAGCAGACACCGGCGTTCACGGGCCGGGTCAACCTTTTGGCCAGCGGGCCGGGGGTTGCGGTGCTGGATATCGCCGCGATCGAGGCGGTCAACCTGGTGCATCCGATGATTACCCTGGCCACGGTGCCCCCCTTTGCGCAAATGCGGGCCGGGGGCATGGTGGCCACGATCAAGATCATTTCCTATGCCGTTTCGGGGCGGGATCTGGCGCGGGCCTGTGTGCTGGCGCGCGGCGCCATACGTCTGGCGCGCCCGGTGCTGACCCGTGCCGATTTGATTGTCACCACAGCGCCCGGCGGCGCCGGACAAAAGGGGGTTGATGCCATTCACGCGCGGCTGGATGCCTTGGGTGTTAATCTGGAAAATATTATTGAAATCAGCCACAACCAAGGCGAACTTCAGGCAAAAATTCAGGCGTCGACGGCGGAATTGCTGTTGATCCTGACGGCATCGGCCACCTCGGATATTGCGGATGTGGCACCGGCGGCGCTTGTCGCGGCGGGGGGCACGATTGAACGCTTTGGCATGCCGGTCGATCCGGGCAATTTGTTGTTTTTCGGCACACAGGCGGGCCGGGCGGTGATCGGCCTGCCGGGCTGTGCGCGGTCTGTGGCGCTGAATGGCGCCGATTGGGTGCTGTCCCGGATTGTTTGCGGCCAGGCGCTGACCTCGGCCGAGGTGGCGGCGATGGGGGTGGGCGGCCTGTTGAAAGAAATCCCCAGCCGCCCACAACCGCGCCGCCCAAGGGGCCCATCTGGGGGCAAGGGCGCGCAATAATCCACCCTTGGGTGAATTTTGGAGGTTCTCAACACAAGATTGCCGTGTTTAACATTACTAAAATTTTAATCAGGGGAGAGAACGAATTATGGCTCAGGTCTCGATGACGGTGAACGGACGCGCGGCGTCCGCAGAGATTGAGGGGCGCACGTTATTGTCAACGTTCCTGCGCGAGACATTGCACCTGACCGGCACCCATGTCGGCTGTGACACCAGCCAATGCGGCGCCTGTGTGGTGCATGTCAACGGCGAGGCGGTCAAATCCTGCACCATGCTGGCCAGCGAAGCAGACGGGGCCGAGGTTGCAACCATCGAAGGGCAGGCCAATGCGGATGGGTCGCTGAATGTCATTCAGCAGGCGTTTCAGGATCACCATGGCTTGCAATGCGGGTTTTGCACCCCCGGCATGGTGATGAGCGCGGCCGCCTTGCTTAAGGAAAACCCAAAACCATCCGAGGCCGAGGTGCGGGCCTATCTTGAGGGCAATATTTGCCGCTGCACCGGTTACCACAACATCGTCAAGGCGATCATGGCCGCGTCCGGACAGGATGTCAGCGCGCTTGCCGCGGAATAACAGCATGTGATTTTACGCAGTCCGCGCGGAGTCATCGCGGCGGGGGCGGTCATTCATGCGGCGCAGGGGAGGCGCCGCCTTATTGGGAGGAATTGATTATGCCAAAGGATTCAGGCATTGGCGCCAGCTCAAAGCGGCGCGAAGACGTGCGGTTTTTGACCGGCACCGGAACCTATACAGATGATATTAACGTCAACGGTCAGGCCCATGTGTTTTTCCTGCGCTCGGACGTGGCGCATGGGGTGATTGAACGGATCGACACCGCAGCGGCGGCGGCGATGCCCGGCGTTGTGCGGATATTCACCGGCGCGGATTTTGAGGCCGTGGGCGGGATACCGTGTGGCTGGCAGGTCACGGACCGCCACGGGCAGCCCATGCAGGAACCCCGCCACCCGGTTCTGGCCCATGGCAAGGTCCGCCACGTTGGCGAACCGATTGCGGCGGTTGTGGCCGAAACCCTGGCCCAGGCCCGCGATGCCGCCGAAGCGATCGAAATCGACATCAGCGAATTGCCTGCCGTGGTGGATATGAAGGCCGCGGTGCAAGATGGCGCCACCAAGGTCCACGACGATCTGACATCGAACCTGTGTTACGATTGGGGCTTTGTCGAAGAAAACAAGGCCGCGACCGATCAGGCCTTTGCTGATGCGGCCCATGTCACCACGCTTGAGCTGGTGAACAACCGTCTTGTGGCCAACCCGATGGAGCCGCGCGTCGCCGTGGGCGATTACGCCCGAGGCACCGGCGAGCACACCCTTTATACCACCAGCCAGAACCCCCATGTGATCCGCCTGTTGATGGGCGCATTCGTGCTGGGCATCCCCGAACACAAGCTGCGCGTGGTGGCCCCAGATGTGGGCGGCGGGTTCGGCACCAAGATCTTTCACTATCAAGAAGAGGCGTTCGTCACCTTTGCGGCCAAGGCGTGTAACCGCGCGGTCAAGTGGACCTCGTCGCGGTCCGAGGCATTTATGTCAGATGC
>CAKZPD010000023.1 GCA_937138475.1 uncultured Sulfitobacter sp.
CCAACACAAACCCGCAACCCCTTTTTGCAAAATACTCAAACTTTTTCAAAATCAATGAATAATGCCAATAAAATCAATGCTCTAAACAAAAACACAGCCAGGCGATGATCACAGAAAACGGGTAAACATCGGGTTAATCCTGTCGAATCTGGCCTGTGATATAGATTTGGGCCGGCAGAATCTTTCGCAGGTGCAGAATCCTGGTGGCTGCGCCCGAATCCGGCGGCGAATCCCGGTCAGGCCGCACCAGTCAGCGTTTGCACGGCAGTGTATTGCGACAAGAACACCTGGCCCGACAGCTCTGACAGAAAGTGGCCCTGTTCAAGCCGATCCATCACCGGGCCTTTGACCTCGGACAGGTGCAGCGTGACGCCCATCTCTCTGAGGCGCTCGTTTATCATCTCAAGCGATTCCAGCGCGCTGAGATCGATTTCATTGATTGCCGAACACAGCAGCACCACATGCTCCACCGCCCCGTCGCCGGCCACGCGGTTGTGGATCGCGTCTTCGAGAAAGCGCGCATTGGCAAAATACAGGCTTTCGTCCATGCGCAGCGTCACGATGTTCGGATGGGTGATCACCTGATGGCGCCGCACATTGCGGAAATGTTCAGATCCGGGCACCTGGCCGACTTCGGCGATATGGGGGCGCAGCGATTTATAAAGATGCAGCGCAATCGACAGCCCGACACCGGCCGAGACGCCAATCTCGACCCCAAAGCCAAGCGTCAAGGCGATGGTCACAAAGACCGCGGCGAAATCGGCCTTGGAATAGGCCCAGCTGCGCCGCAAGATCGAAAAATCCACAAGGCTCAGCACTGCGACGATGATCGTCGCCGCCAGCGTCGCCTTGGGCAGGAAATAGATCAAGGGTGTCAGGGCCAGCGCCGCAAAGGCCAGCCCGATGGCGGTAAAGGCCCCGGCGGCCGGGGTTTGCGCGCCGGCGTCGAAGTTCACCACCGACCGCGAGAACCCCCCCGTCACAGGAAAGCCGCCGGTCAGGGCCGCGCCGATGTTGGCAGCGCCCAGCCCGATCAGCTCTTGGTCTGGATCAATCCGCTGGCGCTTTTTCGCGGCCAGCGTCTGCGCCACAGAGACCGATTCAACGAAACCGATGATGGATATCAGCGCCGCCGGCAGCAACAACTGCCGCAGCAGCCCCAGGTCAAAGGATGGCAGGGTGAACGGGGGCAGGCTTTGCGGCACGGTTCCAACAATTTTGACATCCGCGGCCTCAAGCTTAAACAGCCAAACCGCAAGGGTTGTCAGCACCACCACGGCAACCGGCCCGGCCTTGACGGCAATATCGGCCGCCCCGCGCGGCACGCCCAAACGCACCAACGCCGGCCGCAAGCCTTTGCGCAACCAAAACAACAGCCCCACCGCCAGCCCGCCAATCACAACCGTCACCGGGTTTGTCTGCCCCAGATGCGCCAGCAATTCGGCCAGGATCTCGGGCAGGGTGTGCCCCTGCGCCGAGACGCCAAGAATGTGTTTCATCTGGCTGACCGCGATCAAGATCCCCGAGGCCGTGATAAACCCGGCAATCACCGGATGGGACAGGAAATTGGCGACAAAGCCCAAACGCAAAAGCCCCATGCCCAGCAACATCACCCCCGACAGCCCCGCCAGTGACAGCGCCGCGACCCCATAGCCCATGGTGCCCTGCGCGGCGATATCGCCCAGCGCCGCCGCCGTCATCAGCGACACCACCGCCACCGGCCCGACCGCCAACGCCCGGCTGGTGCCAAACAGCGCATAGAGCATGATCGGAACGATCGACGCATAAAGCCCGGCCTCGGGCGGCAATCCCGCCAACAGCGCATAGGCCAGCGACTGTGGAATAAGCATGATCGTGACAATCAGCGCCGCAATCAAATCATTGCTCAGCGCGCTGCGGTCATAGGTTTTGGCCCAGACCATGGCTGGCAGGTATCGTTCCAGGTTATTCATGGGATTATCCTTGGGTCCGCGAGACCGTCACTTTTTCCGGTTTGGCCATCCATTCCCGCCCGCGCAGCATCGCCTTCCAATAAATTGGCGGCAGGATCTTTTCCTTAAGCAGCCAGGCCAGGCGCGACGGCTTGGTGCCGTCGATCAGCATCTTGGGGAAACTGGGCAGCATCGCCCCGCCATACCCAAATTCGGCCAGAACGATCTTGCCCCGCTCAACCGTCAGCGGGCAGGATCCATACCCGTTGTATTGCGCCACCGGCGCGCGCCCACGCAGATCGGCAATCAGGTTCTCTGCGACAATCGGCGCCTGAATACGCGCAGCGGCGGCGGTTTTGGCATTGGGCGCGCTCATCACATCCCCAAGCGACCAGATGTTTTCGAACGTTTTGTGGCGCAGGGTCGCCTGATCCACATCGACCCACCCGGCCGCATCCGCCAAGGGCGACACCCGGATGAAATCCGGCGCGGTTTGCGGCGGGCAGACATGGATCATATCGAATTCGGTCTCGACCCGCTGGGTCGGACCATCCGGGGTGCTGACATCAAACCAGGCCTTTTTCGCCGGGCCATCCACCGCAACCAGATTGTGAAAGAAGTTCAGCTGGGCCTGATACTTGTCGACATACTGCATCAAGGCCGGCACATAATCCTTGACCCCGAACAAAACCCCGCCCGCGGTGTTGAACTCGATTTCTATGTCCTTCAGGACGCCCCGGCGCAGCCACGCATCACCCGAAAGATACATCGCCTTTTGCGGTGCCCCGGCGCATTTGATCGGCATCGGCGGCTGGGTAAAGATCGCCCGCCCTTCGATCAACCCGCTGACCAGAGACCATGTATAAGGCGCCAAATCATAGCGATAGTTCGACGTGACCCCATTTCGGCCCAGGGTTTCGGTCAGACCTTCAACCTTGGCCCAATCCAGCTTGATCCCCGGACAAACCACCAAACGGTCATAGCTGACCACCCGGCAGCCATCCAAGATCACCGCGTTGTTTTGCGGCTCAAACGCGGCCACGGCCGATTTCAACCAATGCACCCCCTTGGGCAGAATGGACCCCATCGTCCGCGCGGTCTGCGCCGGCTCAAAAATGCCGCCCCCAACCATGGTCCATCCGGGCTGATAATAATGCACATCGGCCGGGTCGATGATGGCAACCTCAAGATCGGGCTGCCGTGCCTTCAGGCTGGCGGCAACTGACACACCCGCCGCCCCCGCCCCGACAATCACCACCGGGAAATGCGCATCGCTGCTGTCTGTCGGGGTCTTGCCGCCATTGACAATCCGCCGCGCGACGCCGGCCATATCATACCCTGCCGCCCTGGTCGCGGTCAGAATATCCGACAACGCCATCCGCGCCGCCTGCGCCAAGGACCACAGGGTCGCTGATCTGGTGCCCGTGCGGCAATAGGCCAGAACCGGGCCGGGCAACCGCGCCAGCGCCGCCCCGAAATCCGCCGCATCCTGATCGCTGACCCGCCCTGCAACAATCGGCAGATACAATGCCTCAAGCCCATGCGCACGGGCGCTGGCAGCGATCTCCTGAAAGGCAGGTTGATCTGCCCCCTCGCCGTCAGGACGATTGCAGATCACCGAGCGAAAGCCGGCCTCTTGCAGCTGCGCCATATCGGCACTCAAGATTTGCGGGCTGACTGACACGCCCGCGCTCAGCGATCTGATATCCATATCGGCCATCCTTCCGGGTTACAGCGTGTTCACAGGCACCTTGAGCATCGGCCGGCCATCTTTGTCGGTCGGCACCTCTCCGGCCCGCATATTCACCTGAAGCGACGGGATGATCAGCCGGGGCATATCAAGCTGGGCATCGCGCTCGGTTCTGAACTTGATGAACTCTTCGCGTGACTTGCCACGCCCCACATGGATGTTGTGCTCTTTTTCCTCGGCAACCGTGGTTTCCCAGGCAATATCGCGCCCATTGGGGCCATAATCATGACACATGAACAAACGCGTCGCCTCCGGCAGCGTCAGAACCTTTTGAATGCTGTCATAAAGCTGCCCGGCATCGCCGCCCGGAAAATCCGCCCGCGCCGATCCCCCATCAGGCATGAACAACGTATCCCCGACAAAGGCCGCATCCCCCGCGACATGCACCATACAGGCCGGCGTGTGACCGGGCGTATACATGGCAAACGCCTGCATCGTGCCAATCTGATAGGTGTCGCCATCCTTGAACAGCGCATCAAACTGGCTGCCATCGCGCTGGAACTCCGTGCCCTCGTTGAAAATCTTGCCAAAGGTGTCCTGAACCACCAGGATCTTTTCACCAACACCAATCTTACCGCCCAGCTTGTCCTGAATATAGGGCGCCGCGCTCAGATGGTCGGCATGCACATGGGTCTCGATGATCCAATCCAAAATCAAGCCGCGCGCCTTTATCTCGGCGATCAACGCATCAGCATGGTCATAAGTGATCCGGCCCGCCGCGTAATCAATGTCCATGACACTGTCGATGATCGCGCAATGCTGGCTGGCTGGATCCTTGACAATATAGCTGATGGTGTTGGTCGCCGCATCGAAATGCGCAGAAACCTCAGGGGTAACGGTGGTATCTATAGGATAAGTCATACGTTTGCTCCTTTATATGTCATGCTTTGGCCAGGGCGCTGGCCCGGCGTGCCATAATCCACTTGGCCGCCAGAATGCCCGCCATCAGGGCCGCTGCGAAAATCAAGACCTCGGCGCGCCCGGTGCCCACCACCGGCAGGGCACCGCCGGGGCAAAACCCCGAAATCCCCCAGCCAACGCCAAAAGCCGCCGAACCGCCAATCAATGTCCCATCCAGATCCCGCCGCGTCGGCAACAAGAACGCGGCGCCAAACCGCGGCTTTGGCGCGCGCAACACCACACGGTAGCCAAAGAACGCCACGCCCAGCGCGCCGCCCATCACAAAGGCCAGACTGGGATCCCACGTCCCGGCCACATCGAAAAAGTTGATCACCTTGGCCGGGTTGGACATGCCCGAAACGGAAATACCAATGCCAAACAGCAGCCCGATCAAATAAACAGAAATCAAACGCATGTCTCAGCCTCCGATCACATGGCGCACAACGTAAACCGTCAGCGCCGCAGTCAGCATAAAGACCCCGGTGGCCACGATCGAACGGGGCGACAGACGCGCCATGCCGCACACCCCATGCCCCGAGGTGCAGCCAGACCCAAAGGTCACGCCCAGCCCAACGATAAACCCGCCGGCAATCAACATCCCGCGCGACACCGGCACCTCAATGGCAGGCAAAGACCCCTGCATCAAAAACACCGCCCACGGGCCGCTGAACATCCCGACCAGCATCGCCGCCCGCCAACTCCAATCGGCAAAATCCACCGGCTGAAGCAATCCCGCCACAATGCCGGTCGCCCCCATGATACGCCCCACCGTCGCCATCAAAAGCACCGAGGCCAAGCCGATCAAAACGCCGCCCCCCAAGGATGCAAACGGCGTAAATGCTGTTTCTATGGTCATTGTCTACCTTTTCTCTCGCTGTGTCCCGGCCCGGCCGAGAATCGTTAACCAAGCAATAAATCCCTCGCCACGCCCTGTCGGTGACTTTGTCACAAAGCCCCCCAACAAAATAGCAAAGCCCGCCGCCGCCCTTCTTTTGTTCTTAAATATCCCCGCCGGAGGCTCCGCCCTGCGCCACGGCCGCCTCGACCAATGCCTGCCGAAACAGTTGCAGCACCGGGCTGGGTGGCTCCTCGGCCCGCACCATGATACCCACGGCCCCCTCGGTCGGGCCCATATCTATATCCAGCGCAACCAAACGCTCCTGCGCCAGATCCTCGGCCACCACCCCGCGCGAAATAAACCACACCGGCTGCGCCGGCCCCAGGGTCATACTGCGGCCAAAGGCGCTCGACACGCTTTCAATACGATCCGCAAACAGCGCCATGCCGCGCGACAGCATCAGCCGCGCCACCAACGGGCGGATCGCCGCCGCTGCGGGGGGATAAAGGATCAGCGCGCGCTCGATCTGTTCCAGCCGGGTGGCATGGCGCAACGGATGATCGGGCGCCACCACCGCCACCACGGTTTCGGAATGCAGCGCGGTAAACGACAGGCCCGCCATTGTCTGGGCATCCCCCAGGCGCCCCACAACAATGTCCAGATCGCCCGCCCGCAACAACCCGGTCAGATCGCCGTGCCCCCCTTCGTCGATACACAGCACCGTTCCGGGCGATTGCGCGCGAAACCGCAATACCGCCTGCGGCACAATCACCGAGGCCGCACTGGGCAGCGTGCCAATCCGCAGCACCGCGCCTCCGGCCTCCCGCAGCCCGGTCAGGCTGGCCATCCCCTGCCGCAGCGCTGCGGCGCTCTGTTCGGCATATTGCAAAAACAGCGTGCCCTCGGCGGTCATGCGTATCCCGGATCGGTCGCGGGTCATCAACGGCACGCCCAAAATATCCTCCAGATCCTTCAGCGTCTTGGAAATCGCCGGCTGTGTCAGGTTCAGCTGCTCGGCGGCGCGCTTCAGCCGTTTGGCACGGGCGATGGCGATAAACGCCTCCAGGTGACGAAACTTGATCCTGCGGTCCATTTGATTTCCAATATTGCAAGTAAAACAGCCAATATGTCATTTTACATGCCGATTTTGACAGTTCAATATGCTGAAAACACCAAGGAACCGGCGCATGAAAACCCAAGTTGCGATCATTGGCGGGGGGCCTTCGGGCTTGCTGCTGTCACAATTGCTGCACACGCGCGGCATCGACAGCATCGTGCTTGAACGTCAAACCAAGGACCATGTTCTGGGCCGCATCCGTGCCGGCGTTCTTGAACGCGGCTTTGTCGATCTGATGGCCAAGGCCGGTGTGGCCGAACGTATGCACAGCGAAAGCTATGTGCATGACGGCACGCTGATCGCCTTTGGCGACGAAAGCTTTCGCATCGACTTTGCCAAACACACCGGACATCCGGTGATTGTCTATGGCCAAACCGAAGTGACCCGCGATCTTTATGCCGCCCGCGAGGCCAGCGGCGGACAGATTGAATTCAGCGTCCAAGACGTCCGGATCCACGGCGCAGACAGCGACGCCGCCTTTGTCACCTTTCAGCAAAACGGCCAGAACCGGCGGATCGATTGCGACTTTGTTGCCGGCTGCGACGGCTTTCACGGCGTGTCGCGCCAGACCATCCCGCCAGAGCTGCGCCGCGAATACGAAAAGGTCTATCCCTTTGGTTGGCTCGGGGTGCTCAGCGAAACCCCTCCGGTCAGCCACGAGCTGATCTATGCCAATTCGCCGCGCGGCTTTGCCCTTTGCTCCATGCGCAATGACCATCTCAGCCGCTATTACATCCAATGCGCCCTCTCGGACAAACCCCAAGATTGGACCGACGCCGCCTTCTGGCAAGAGCTCAAGCGCCGCATCCCCGCCCAACAGGCCGAGACCCTGATCACCGGCCCCTCGATTGAAAAATCCATCGCGCCGCTGCGCTCGTTCGTGACCGAGCCGATGCGCTGGGGCCGCCTGTTCCTGTGTGGCGACGCCGCCCATATCGTGCCACCAACCGGCGCCAAGGGGCTGAACACCGCCGCCTCGGATGTGCATTACCTGTTTGAAGGGCTCAGCGCCTTTTATGAAACCGGCAGCCCCGATGGGCTGGACAGCTATTCGCAAAAAGCGCTGGCGCGGGTCTGGAAGGCCGAACGCTTTAGCTGGTGGTTCTCGGGGCTGATGCACCGCTATCCCGATCAATCCGCCTTTGACCTCAAGATGCAACAGGCCGAACTGGCCTTTTTGCGCGACAATGACGCCGCGCAAAAGGCGATGGCAGAAAACTATGTGGGCCTGCCCTACTGACAAGGATGAAAAAATGACCGATCTGACTGACACAGGTATGGCGGTGCGGCGCGCGGTTCTGGGCGATGCCCATGTTGACCGCGCCGAAGCGACCAAGACCGATTTTGACGCGCCCTTCCAAAACCTGATCACCCAAAGCGCCTGGGGCACCGTCTGGGCCAGCGACGCCATAACCCGGCGCGAACGATCCATGCTGACGCTGGCGCTTTTGGCCGCCACCAAGAACTTTGACGAAATTCCGATGCACATCCGCGCCACCGCCAACACTGGCGCCAGCCCCCAAGATGTGATCGAAACCTTTCAGCATGTCGCGATCTATGCCGGGGTTCCAGCCGCCAACCACGCGATCAAGCTGGCCAAACAAACCTATCGCGAAATGAAAGGCGAGACAGCATGACCCACAGCCCCCTGTTTCAACGTGACCGCGAATGGCACCCACCCGCCTATAGCCACGACTATAAAACCAGCGTCGCCCGCGCGCCGCGCTATGCGCTTTTGTCGCTGGAAAACACCATCAGCGACCTGTCAGGCCCGCGTTTTGGCCAAACAGACATCGGCGCGTTGGATAACGATCTGTTGCGCAACTATGCCAAGGATGGCGACCCCATCGGCGAACGCATCCTGCTGCATGGCCGGGTTCTTGATGAAAATCAGCGCCCGGTGCCCAATACGCTGGTGGAAATCTGGCAAGCCAACGCCGGCGGACGCTATCGCCACAAGAAAGACACCTATCTGGCGCCGGTCGATCCCAATTTCGGTGGCTGCGGCCGCACCCTGACCGACGATCAGGGCCACTATGTCTTTCGCACCGTCAAGCCCGGCGCCTATCCCTGGCGCAACTGGGTCAACAACTGGCGCCCGGCGCATATCCATGTATCGGTCTTTGGCCCGTCCTTTGCCCAGCGCCTGATCACCCAGCTCTATTTCGAAGGCGACCCGCTGATCGACAAATGCCCCATTGTCAAAACCATCCCCGACCCGCGCGCCCGCGATCAACTGATCGCCGCGCTGGATCTGAATGCAACGGTGCCCCTGGATGCCATTGCCTATCGGTTCGATATCGTGCTGCGCGGGCGCCGGTCGACCTTTTTTGAAAACCGCCCCGAGGGAAATTGACCATGCCCCAAGCCCTGCCCTATCTGAAAGAAACCGCCTCGCAGACCGCTGGTCCCTATGTGCATATCGGCCTGGCGCCGGGGGATGCCGGCTTTGACATCTATGACCAAGAGCTGGGCCGCGATATCACCGGCCCGAACGCCAAAGGCGACGCCATCACGATCACCGGACAGGTGTTTGACGGCACCGGCGCCACGGTCAAGGACATCCTGATCGAGATCTGGCAAGCCAACGCCGACGGCATCTATCCCGGCGAAGGCCCCGTCGAAGAAGGCTTTCGCGGCTGGGGCCGGGTCATCCCCGATTTCGACAGCGGCACATTCAGCTTTCGCACCGTCAAACCGGGCCAATCGGCCCCAGACAGCGCACCGCACCTGAACGTGTGGCTGGTGGCGCGCGGCATCAACATCGGCCTCAGCACCCGCCTGTATTTCAGCGATGAACCGGGCGCCAACGCCCAGGACCCGGTGCTGGCCATGATTGAACAAACCCAGCGCCGCGACACGCTTGTGGCCACCCTGACCGGCGACGGCCACTATCGGTTCGATATCCGCCTGCAAGGCGACAATGAAACCGTGTTCTTCGACATCTAACCCAAAGGCCCCCCATGTCTGACCCCTGTATCATCTGCGTCGCCATCACCGGATCGGTCCCCAGCCAGGCCGACAACCCGGCGGTGCCCATCACCATCGCCGAACAAATCGACAGCACCCAGGCCGCCTTCGAGGCCGGCGCCAGCATCGCCCATTGTCATGTGCGCGACGACGCCGGTCAGCCCACCTCGGACCCGGACCGCTTTGCCCGCCTGAAAGAAGGCTTGGAAACCCACTGCCCCGGCATGATCATCCAGCTGTCCACCGGCGGTCGCTCGGGCGCCGGGCGGGCGCGCGGCGGCATGCTGCCCCTGGCGCCCGACATGGCATCGCTCTCGGTTGGGTCCAACAACTTCCCCAGCCGCGTCTATGATAACAGCCCCGATCTGGTGGATTGGCTGGCCGGCGAAATGCGCCGCTACAACGTCAAACCCGAAATCGAAGCCTTCGACCTCAGCCATATCGTCCAAGCCACCCGCATGGCCCAAGACGGTCGCCTGGCCGGCCCGCTCTATGTGCAATTCGTCATGGGGGTGAAAAACGCCATGCCCGCTGACAAGCCGATCTTCGACTTCTACATCGAAACCCTGAAACGACTGGCCCCCGATGCCCAATGGTGCGCCGCCGGCATCGGGGCCGCACAGCTGGCCGTCAACGAATGGGCCATCGCCGCCGGCGGCCACACCCGCACCGGTCTCGAAGACAACATCCGCCTGGATCGCACCACCCTCGCCCCCTCCAACGCCGCATTGGTGCAGCGCGCCGCCCAGCTGTGCGACAAATACGAACGCCCCGTCGCCACCTGGCAACAGGCCCGGCGCATCCTCGGGCTGGCCGCCCCCGCCGGCGCCGCAGCCTGATACCCCCCTCGCTTGGGCCGGACAATTGGCCCAAGCCCCCCCGCTTCTTTTGTTCTTAAATATCCCCGCCGGAGGCTCCCGCCCCCACCAAACGCGCCGCCCATCCGCCACCAGGCACCGCGCCGCTACACCGCCAACCCGGCCCGGCGCCCCTCAAAAATCGCCATGGCGGCATTGCGCGGCGCATTGGCATCGCCAATCACCCCCGCCGGCACCCCAAGCGCCGCCAACCCATCGCGCAGCGCCATATCCGCCCGCCCCGTCAGCGCCAAAACCAACCCATCAGCAGCAACAAACTGCTGCTCTTGCGTCAGCAAACACAAAACCTGCGCCCCATCGCCGGTCCATTCGGACACTGCAGCATCGGTGATAAACCGCGCGCCTTTTTGCGCCAACCGCTGCCGCAGCGGCCAATCGGTGGCCGACCGCACCAGCTCTTTGCCCACCTGCCCATGCGGGGTGACAACGATCACCTCATGGCCCGCCTCGGCCAGCCACAGCGCTGTGCCGCATCCGCGCCAATTGCCGCTTTCCTCCAACACGATGACCCGCTTGCCGGGCCGGGCCGCGCGGCCCATCACCTCTTCGACGGGCCAAACCCGCCCCCGCTCCAACCCCGGCAACCGCGCCGCCCCCGGCAGGGCCTTTTGAAACCCATCCGCGCCGGGCCAGGCCCCCGTGGCCAGGATCACCGCATCGGCGCCCAGGGCGGCAATTTCTTCCGCCTCAAGCAAGGTGTTACAGCGCAAATCAACCCCCAGCTGGGCCAATTGACGCCCATACCAATCCAGCAAATCGCCGATCTGGCCGCGCCGGGGCTGCAATCCGGCCAGACGAAACTGACCGCCGATTTCGGGGCCCGCCTCAGCCAGCGTCACCTGGTGGCCCCGTTCCGCCGCCACCCGCGCCGCCTCAAGCCCGGCCGGGCCGCCGCCAACCACCAGCACCCGCCGCGCCGCCGCAGCCGGCGCAAAACGATCCCCGCCCCAAAGATGCTCGTGACCCGCCGACGGATTGATCAAACACGAAATGTAATAATCGCGCCCCCGCCGCCCCCAGCATTGCTGGTTGCACGAAATACAGCCGCGAATGTCCTGCGGACGGCCCGCCTGGGCCTTGGTCAGCAAATGCGGGTCGGCAATCTGCCCGCGCACGATCGACACCAGATCGGCCTGCCCGGCCCCCAGCACCGTATTGGCATTTTCCGGCGTCCTGATATGGCTTTCGGCCGTGACCAGGGCGTTGCGCACCACGCCCTTCAACTGTTCCGCCAGATCAACCCCCAGCTTTTCACCATAAAGAAAGGTCGGCATCAGCTTGTAGAAATCAAAATACCCGCCCGAACCGCAGGTAACATAATCCATCAGCCCCTCGCGGTCATGCAGCGCCACGATCTGCGCCGTTTCATCGCGGCTCAGCGCCACCGGCACATCGGGTTCATCATTCACCGCCAGCCCGATGATGAAATCATCGCCGCAGGCGGCGCGAATACGCCGCAAAACCTCGCGCGAGGCCCGCGTGCGGTTTTCAAGACTGCCGCCCCAGCGATCTTGCCGCTGATTGGAAAACGGGGTCCAGAACTGATCCAACAGCCCGTGATAGGCCGCCCAGACCTCGACCCCGTCAAACCCGGCCTTTTGGCAACGCACCGCCGCCCGCACGAACCCCTGAATGGTCTCTTCGATCTCAGCCTCGGTCATTTCATGGCTGCCATCACTGTCGTGATAACTTGGCCCCCCCGAAGGCGACCAATGCGCATGCCAGGACAAATCCGAATCCCCATGGGCGCCCACATGATACAGCTGCTGGATCATCACCGCGCCATGGGCCTTGCAGGCTTTGGTCAAACGGGCGAAATGCGGAATAACCGCATCGTCGTCCACCCGGAAATTGCCCCGCGTCAGCACGGCGGCCGGATGCACCGGCATCGGTTCGACCACAATCATCGCCGCCCCGCCGCGCGCGCGTTCCTCGTAATAGGCCAAATGCTGCGCGCCGGGCAGACCATCTTGCGCCATATTGGTCGTATGCGCGCCAAAGACAACGCGGTTTTTCAACACCTTATGCCGCAGCCTGACCGGGCTGAACACATGTGGAAAGGCGGTCATTTTGGTGCCTCAAGCTGATCAAGACCGCGCCGCAGCGCATCAGAACACCCGCTGTCGACCATATGTTCGCGCAAACGCTGGTTATAGCCGCCCGGCGTGTCCAGCGCCGCCAGCGTCTGATCACACGTCCCCCCCATCAACCCCGAGGCCACAAGCAGGCGCAAAAAGCGCTCGGCTTCTTGTGGGTCCGACACGCGCGCCCCCAGCCAGCCCGCCGCATCCTGCACCATCTTGACCGCCGGCGACAGCACCGCCTGCGCACAGACAAAGGCGCCCAGCTCTTGTTGCGATGCCAATGCAAAGATATCGTTGCGCGCGCCAAACAGGCTGTGGATTGTCGCGGCCTCGCCCAGGGTCATGATCACCGACCCGCCTGTGGCAATGGCCGGAAACGGGATCATCACCGACACCTGCGCCGCCGGGGCCACCATCGGCGCCAGCGCCGCCAGCGGCACATCGGCCATAAAGGAAATCACCTGTTGGTCGGCGCGAAACCGCAAAGCCCCCAGAACGGCCGGGGCCACATCCGGCATCAACCCGATGAACACCACATCGCTTTGATCCAGCACCTGCTGATTGTCTGCAACGCCAACCGACGCATATGCCGCCTCAAGCCGGGCGGCATTTGCCGCGCTGCGCCGTGATACCGTGATGGTGTGGCCATCCCCAGCAATGCCTTGCACCACCGCGCTGGCGATGGTTCCGGTTCCAATTACACCAATCCGCATGGCCTTATCCTCCAATTATCTTGTCCCCATCTGCCGCCCGTCCCTTGGACCCCGCATCATTACAGATCCTTGACCAGCCGCAGCGCGTCATAGATCGCCGCATGGGTGTTGCGCGCCGAGACCGCATCGCCAATACGGAACAGCTGGAACCCCCCGGCCGGATTGCGCGTCACTGTCTGGGCCTGTCCCGCGATCAGCGCGTCATAATCGACTTCGCCGCCATTCACGCTGTGCGGTTTGAGGTCAAAGTAAAGATCCGCCAGCGGCAAGGTGCCGTAATTCACCACCACCTGATCGTATTGCGCCTGATGGGTGTGGTCCGAATAGTCAGTGCCAATCAACGCCGTCAGCTTGTTGCCCTGCTGCGTGACATCCAGCAAACGCCGCGTCACGGTAAAGGTCACCTCCTTGTCCTGAAGGGCGCGCATATAGGGCACAAGGTTCATCGCCATGATATCGGGCGCAAAGACCCGATCGGGGGTCATCACCTCAACCCGCGATCCGGCTGCTGCCGCGACCTCGGCGGCCATCAGGCCCGGATGATCCCCGGTTTCATCATAGATCAGCACATTGTCCGCCGGTTTCACATCGCCCGAAATGATATCCCAGCTTGTCACCACATGGGCCTGATCGCCGCGCTGTTCAAACAGCTCGGTGTTGGGCAGACCGCCGGTGGCGACAATCACCACATCCGGCGCAAGGGCCATCACGTCGCCGGCCTCGGCCCAGGTGTGAAAGTGGAACTGAACATCGCGCGCCGCGCATTGGGCCATGCGCCAATCAATGATCCCGATCATTTCCCGGCGGCGCGGCGATTGCGCGGTCAGACGCACCTGCCCGCCGGGATCGGCGGCGGCCTCAAACACGGTGACCTCGTGGCCCCGCTCTGCCGCGACGCGGGCGGCCTCAAGCCCGGCGGGACCAGCCCCGACAATCACCACCTTTTTGCGTTGCGCCGCGGCGGTGATCTGATGCGGCATCGTCAGCTCGCGCCCCGTTGCGGCATTGTGGATGCACAGCGCATCGCCCGCCTGATAAATCCGGTCCAGACAATAGGTCGCCCCGACGCAGGGGCGAATGTCGTCCTCGCGGCCCTCGCGAAGTTTTTGCACAACATGCGGATCGGCCATATGGGCGCGGGTCATGCCAACCATATCCAGCAGCCCCTCGGCGACGGCGTGCCGGGCGGTGGCAATATCGGGAATGCGCGCCGCGTGGAATGTCGGCATGCCAGTGGCGCGCTTGACCGCACCGGCGAAATCCAGATGCGGCGCGGATTTCATGCCCTGCACCGGGATCACATCGGTCATGGCCGGATCCGTATGGATGCGGCCGCGGATCACATTCAGGAAATCGACCTGCCCGCTTGCCGCCAGCCGCTTTGATATCTCGATCCCGTCGGCGGCGGTGATGCCGCCCTTTTGCGCTTCGTCCGCTGTATAGCGAAAACCGATGACGAATTCATCGCCCACCCGCTTGCGGATCGCCCCCAGCACATCCATCGGGAAACGCATCCGGTTTTCCAACGTATCGGCGCCGTAAGGCCCGGTCAGATCATTGGTCAGCGGCGACCACAGCTGATCCAGAAGATGGCCGTAAACCTGCAATTCGATGCCATCCATACCGCCTGCCTTCATGCGTTCGGCCGCATCGGCAAAATCGTTGATAATCCGGTCGATATCCCAATCTTCCAACAGCTTGGGAAAGGCCCGGTGCGCCGGCTCTCGGTGTTTGGTCGACGATACAGACGGCAGCCAATCGCCCTTGTTCCAGTTGGTGCGCCGCCCCAGATGCGTCAGCTGGATCATCACCTTGCAATCATGTTCATGGCAGGCGTCGGTCAATTCCCGGATCCAGGGCACCACCTCGTCCTTATAGGCCAGGATGTTGTTGAAAACCGGCGGGCTGTCGCGCGACACCGCCGCCGATCCTGCCGTCATGGCCAGGGCAACCCCGGCCCGCGCCCGCTCCGCATGATAGGCACGATACCGTTCCTTGGGCATGCCCCCTTCGGGATAGGCCGGTTCATGCGCGGTGGTCATGATCCGGTTCTTAAGCGTCAAATGTTTCAGTTGAAACGGTTGCAGCAACGGGTCTTTGGTCATCTGTGACTTTCCTTAATACCAGGCATCCGCCATGGACGATTTCCTTTTGGCAATGAACTCTTGCAGGGCCGCGTCGGTGCCCGCATCCAGGGCCGGCGCCTCATAGGCGGCCAAGGTGGCCTTCCACCGGGCGTTGGCGCGGCTGGCGGCGTCAATGCCGCCCTGTTCATCCCATGTTTCCCATGGCTGGTTGTCATCCAGCGCGCTGTCATAATAGGCGGTCTGGTAATGGCGCAGCGTATGCGCGGTTGCGAACAAATGCGCGCCCGGCCCCTTTTCGGCCAGGGCCTCAAAGGCCAGCGTATCTTCGTTCACCGTCACACCGCCCAGATAGCCATGCAAGGCGCCGCACAAATCCACATCCATCATGAATTTCTCATAGGACATGGACAGCAGCCCATCCAGAAACCCGGCCGAATGCAAGACATAATTGGCACCGCATTGCACGGCCGACATCATCGACATCATGGATTGCTGCATCGCTTGGGCATCCGGCAGCTTGGACGTCGAGAAATTGCCGGCACAGCGCAGCGGCATGTTCAGGCGCCGCGCCAGCTGTCCCATGACCAACGACCCCAGCGCCGGTTCCGGGGTGCCAAACGTCGGCGAGCCCGAGCGCAGCGACATCGACGACAAGAATGACGCCAGCACCGCCGGGGCGCCGGGGCGCACCAGCTGTGTCAACGCGCAAGAGGTCATGCTTTCGGCCAGACATTGTGCCACCGATCCGGCCATGGTCAGCGGCGATACCGCACCGCCCAGAAGGAACGGCAGATGGATCGACCCCTGGCCCGCCGCCGCATAGGCCCGGATGCCTTGGGTTGTCACCCCATCCAGCACCAGCGGTGATGTTGTGTTGAAATTGCCCATGATCACACAATTGCGGTCAACGAAATCGGCGCCAAACAGGATGCGGCACATCTCGATGCTGTCCTCGGCGCGCTCGGGGGCGGTGATCGACCCCAGGAACGCCTTGTCGGAAAAGCGAATATGGGCATAGACCATATCCAAGTGGCGCTTGTTCACCGCAATGTCCGTCGGCTCGCAGATGGTGCCGCCGGAATGATGCAGCCACGGGGTGGATTGCCCCAGTTTGATAAAGTTCTGAAAATCCTCAAGCGTGCCATAGCGCCGCCCCCGATCCAGATCCATCACAAAGGGCGATCCATAAGACGGCGCGAACACCACCGCGTCACCACCGATCTGGACCGATTTGGCCGGGTTGCGGGCGTGCTGAACAAATTGCGCCGGGGCCGTGCGCAACAGATTGCGGATCAATCCCGGCGCAAAGCGGATGTTCCAGCTGTTGGCGGTCAGGGGGGTTACCTGCCCGCCGGCGGCACGAAACAATGCAACCGTTTGCGGATCGTCGCGAAATTCGATGCCGATCTCGGCCAGAATGCGCTCGGCGGTTTGTTCGATCTGCACCAGACTGTCTTCGGACAACAGATCATAGGTGGGGATGCCGCGCGTGATAAAGGGCACCTCAAGCTGGGGGTTCTGCCCGGCGGCGCCGCTGCGGGTGCGCAGGCTTTCGCTGCGGCCTCGGCGTCTGGTTTTCAGGTCTGGGGTGGCCGGGATGTCCATGGCCAATATCCTTCAAAAATGGGTTGCACTTTACACATCTGTTGACGCAATTGACACACCTGTCAAGAAAATCCATACTGCCCCCATGGAACAAACAGCCGCACCCCGCCCCCGCGCCACCCCCGAAGACTGGCTTGGGGCTGCCTATGACCTGTTGACCGAAAGCGGCGTTGATGCGGTGAAAATCATGCCGCTGGCCAAGGTTTTGGGCCTGACCCGCCCAAGCTTTTACTGGCACTTTAAGGATCGCGATGCGCTGCTTGAGGCAATGGTCGTCGACTGGGAGGAAAAGAACACCGGCAATCTGGTGGCCCGCTGTGACGCCTATGCCGACACCATCTGCGAGGCGGTCTATAATCTGTTCGATTGCTGGGTCGATGACACGCTGTTTGATTCGCGGCTGGATCTGGCCATCCGCAATTGGGCGCGCAACGACAGCGCCTTGCAGACCCGCCTGGCCCGCGCCGACGCCAGCCGCAAGGCCGCCATCCAGGCGATGTTCCTGCGCTTTGGCTTTGACCAGCAAGACGCCGAGGTCCGCACCCTGACGATGATCTATACCCAGATCGGCTATTTCTCGATGCAGGTCACCGAACCCGAGGCCGAGCGCTTTGCCCGCATGCCCCACTATGTCGAGGTCTTTACCGGCCAAAAGCCCAGCGCCGATGATCACGCACGCTTTTTGTCGCGCCACCCGCTGGCGCCGCCCCCAGCCAGCCAACCGCGCCTGCGCCCCATCTGACGGCGGGGCCGCATAAGGTTGCGGGGCCTTGGTTGGTTTTGCTTGATTGCCTGCGGGGTTTTGCGCCTACTGACGGCAAGGGAAACCAACCAAAAGGGGAAAGCCAAGATGCTTGGAAAAATGATGGATCAGCCGCTGTTGATCAGCGCGTTGATCAAACACGCCGCCCGATTCCACAGCGACACCGAAATCGTTTCACGTGAAACAGACGGCACGCTGAACCGCACCTCGTGGCAAGCCATAGAAGAGCAATCGCGCCGCCTGATGGCCGGGTTGCGCAAGCTGGGGCTGGAACAGGGCGACCGGATCGGCACCATCGCCTGGAACAATCATCGCCACCTTAAGGCCTGGTTCGCGATCTCGGGCGGCGGCATGGTCTGCCACACCCTGAACCCGCGCCTGGCCCCGGATCAGCTGATCTTTATCGTTAACGATGCCGGCAACAAGGCGCTGTTCTTTGACAAAACCTTTGCCCCGTTGATCGCCGGCACCCGCGCGCACCTTAAGACCGTCGAGCATTTCATCTTTATGGGCCCGCGTGACCCGGAAATAGAGGCGGCGGTTCCCGGTGCCGTGTTCTTTGACGATCTGGTGCAAGAGGCGCCGCAAGACTGGCCCGCGCTTGACGAAAACACCCCCTGTTCGCTGTGCTATACCTCGGGCACCACGGGCAACCCAAAGGGCGTGCTTTATTATCATCGCTCGACCATGCTGCACACCTTTGCCATCGCCGTGCCCGATGCGCTGAACCTGTCGTCCACCGACACCATTCTGCCGGTGGTGCCGATGTTTCACGCCAATGCCTGGGGCATCCCCTATGCCGCTGCCATGACCGGCGCCAAACTGGTGATGCCGGGGCCGGGATTGGATGGCGACAGCCTGCTGCACCTGATCGAAAGCGAAAAGGTCACGCTGGCCCTTGGTGTGCCAACCATCTGGCAAATGCTGATCGCGGCGGCGAAAAAGGCCGGCTCGCGGATGGACAGCCTCAAACGCAACGTGATCGGTGGCTCGGCCGCCGCCCCGTCGATGATCGCCACCTTCCGCGATGATTTTGACTGCGAAACCCTGCACGCCTGGGGCATGACCGAGACCTCGCCCCTGGGGTCGGCCAATCAGATCAAAGGCAAGCATCTGGGGCTTGAACCAGACGCGATGGCCAAGCTGCGGTTGGGCCAGGGGCGCCCGCCCTTTGGGATCGACCTGCGGATCGTCGACGAAACCGGCGCGCCGCTGCCCCACGACGGCCAAGCCGAAGGCGCATTGCAATGCCGCGGGTATTGGGTGGTCGACACCTATTACGGCAAGACCGAAAACACCCTGACCGCCGACGGCTGGTTCGACACCGGCGATGTGGCGACGATTGACGCCGACGGGTTCATGGTGATTCGGGATCGCACCAAAGACATCATCAAATCGGGCGGCGAATGGATTTCCTCGGTTGATCTTGAAGGCATCGCCGTTTCGCACCCCGGCGTTGCCATGGCCGCCGCGATTGGCGCGGTTCACCCCAAATGGGACGAACGCCCGATCATCATCGCCGTCAAAGCCGAAGGCGCAAACCCATCCCAGTCCGAGATCCTGGCCCTGTTCGAAGGCAAAGTCGCCAAATGGCAAATCCCCGATGCCGTCGTGTTCACCGACGCGATTCCCTTGAACGGCACCGGCAAGATGCTGAAAAACAAGCTGCGCGAACAGTTCGGCAATTACCTGATTGATCAAGGCGCCTGAACGCCCAAATCAATCGCCTGGCTAATGCTGCTGCGCAGCATTAGCGCGCGGGGCGATGCAGCAAAGCTGCATCGCCCCGCGCCCCCGCCCCCCTGCCATACCTCTGCGTGATCCCGCTTTGCCACCGGCAAAGCCAATAGGGGGACATAATTCGCTTGCCAAATGAATTTGGTATACACTATGTATACATCTCCGGAGGATCCCATGCCCAAACTGACCAAAGACCAATGCCAGACCGATATCGAACAACGCATTCTGTCGATGGATCTTGCGCCCGGACTGGTGCTGGACGAGGCGACATTGGTCGACACCTATGGCATGTCGCGCACCCCCATGCGCGAGGTGCTGCAACGTTTGGCCGGCAAGGGGTTTATTCAAATCGAAGACAATCGCGGCGCCAAGGTGGCCTCGATGGATGTCAGCGCGATGCGAACTTTTTTCCAGACCGCACCGATGGTCTATGCCAATATCGCCGCGCTGGCCGCTGAAAACCGCAGCCCCGCCCAGCTTGAGCAGCTGCGGCACATTCAGCACGACATGGTTCAGGCAATTCAGGCCAATGACACCGCCGGGGCGTCGCTGTGCAATCACCACTTTCACCGGGTGATTGGCCAGATGGCCTGCAACAGCTATCTGTTTGCCGCGCTTGAACGGCTGTTGATCGACCACACCCGCCTCAGCCAGACCTTTTACCGGCCGCAATCCGCGGATCAGGCCGGGCTGATCGACACCGCAACCCAGCAGCATGACGCCATGATCAGCGCCATCGACGCCCAGGAACCTGCTTTGGCCACCGACCTGACCTTGCAGCATTGGGATTTGTCGCGTGATCAGATCGAACGCTTTGTGCGCCCCGACCCCCTGCCCGTTGACGTGATTTCACGAAAGGACCGCCGCCATGCAATTTGAAGGCATCTATACCCCCGTCGTCACCCCCTATCACGCCGATTTTTCGGTGAATGAAGCGGCGCTGGCGCAGACCATCGACCACCTGATCGGCGCCGGGGTGCATGGCATCATCGTTGCAGGATCGACCGGTGAATATTACGCCCAGACGATGGAAGAACGCATGTGGCTGATGGAGCGCTGCCGCGATCTGATCGCCGGCCGCGTGCCGATGATTGTCGGAACCGGCGCCATCCGCACCGAAGACAGCATTGAATACGCCCTGCGCGCCAAGGCCCTGAACGCCGATGCGCTGCTGGTGGCCACGCCGCCCTATGCCTATCCGACCGGGCGCGAAATCGCGCTGCACGCCCTTGCGATTGACCGCGCCGCGAACCTGCCGGTGATGCTGTATAATTATCCCGGCCGGATGAGCGTGAACATGGACGAAGAATGCCTTGACCGGCTGGGCCGATCCCCGAACTTTTGCGCCATCAAGGAAAGCTCGGGCGATATCAATCGTCTGCATATGCTGGCGCGGGATTATCCGCATATCGCCCTTTCCTGCGGCATGGACGATCAGGCGCTTGAGTTTTTCGCCTGGGGCGCGCGCAGCTGGGTCTGTGCCGGATCGAATTTCGCCCCCGAGGCCCATATCGCGCTGTATCGTGCCTGCGCCGTGGACGGCGATTTCACCCGTGGCCGCGCCATTATGTCGGCGATGATGCCGCTGATGCGGGTTCTCGAACAGGGCGGCAAGTTTGTGCAATGCATCAAACATGGGCTGACCCTGCGCGGGATTGACGCCGGGCCGCCGCGCAAACCGCTGCAACCGCTGAACAAGGACGACCGCCGCGAATTGGACGAGGTCATCCGCACCATGAACACCACCATCGCCGCCATCGAGGGAGCCGCGCAATGACCGATCTGCTGACCCAAGCCGAATACCAAGCCATCGCCGCCGATCTGATCCTGCCTGCCGCACCCTTTATTGATGGCAAGTTCCGCAAAGGCGGCGGCCCGATGATGGACACGCTGAACCCGGCGACCGGCAAGGTGATTGCCGCCATTTCCACCGCCAACAGCGCCGATGTCGATCTTGCCGTGCAAAAGGCCCGCGAGGCCTTTGATCAAGGTCATTGGGCCACGCTGCACCCATCCGAACGCAAGGATGTGCTGATCCGCCTATGCAAGCTGATCACCCGCAATCGCCGCGCGCTGGCCGTGATGGAAAGCATCGACAGCGGCAAGCCGATCCGCGATTGCGAATTGATCGACATCCCTGAAACCATCCACACGATCAAATGGCACGCAGAAGCGATCGACAAGATTTACGATCAGACCAGCCCCACCGGCGACGATGCCCTGTCCCTGATCGTCCGCGAACCGGTCGGTGTGGTTGCCGCCGTGCTGCCGTGGAATTTCCCGCTGCTGATGCTGGCGTGGAAAATCGCACCGGCGCTGGCGGCGGGCTGCTGCGTCATTGTCAAACCGGCCGAGCAAACCAGCCTGACCGCCCTGCATATCGCCGAGCTGGCGCATGAGGCGGGCATCCCGCGCGGCGTTCTTCAGGTGTTGCCCGGCGATGGGCCATCGGTGGGGGAACCCTTGGGCCTGCATCCGGGCGTGGATATGGTCAGCTTTACCGGATCGACCGAAACCGGGCGGCGGTTTCTGCGCTATGCGGCGGATTCGAATTTGAAAAAGGTGGTGCTGGAATGCGGCGGAAAGAACCCCGCCGTGGTGCTGGCCGATGCGGAAAACCTGGATCACGTGGCGGCGCATGTGGTCAACGCCGCCTTTTGGAACATGGGTGAAAATTGTTCGGCGGCATCCCGGTTGATCGTACACAAGGATGTCAAAGCCCCGCTGCTGGAGCGGATCATCGCCCGGTTGCGCGATTGGAAAACCGGTGATCCGCTGGACCCTGCCAACCATATTGGCGCGCTGATCGACGCCGATCATTGCGCCAAGGTCGCCTCGTATCTGACGGGTGACGCGCTGGTTGGCGGCACGGTCGATGGCCCCTATGTTCACCCGACGATCTATGACATCGACAAAGCCGACAAACGCGCCCACGAGGAAATCTTTGGCCCGGTCCTAAGCGTGATCGAGGTTGCATCCACCGATGAGGCCATCGCCCTGGCCAATGCCACCGATTACGGGTTGGCCGCCAGCGTCTTTACCGCCAACACCCGCACGGCCCTGCGCGCGGCGCGGGCCATTCGCGCCGGAACCGTCACCGTCAACTGCTATGGCGAAGGGGATATCGCGACGCCCTTTGGCGGGTTCAAGCAATCGGGATTTGGCGGGCGCGACAACGGTCTGCACGCCCATGATCAATACACTGAACTGAAAACCATCTGGGTGGATCTGACCGACCCAAGCGACGGGGACAACATCGCATGACCATTGCCGCAACCGGAACCACCCGCCGCGGACGCGGCGCCCGCAAGGCCATCCGCCAGCAGATTGATACCAAGATGCTGCCGGCGCTGCGCCGCCGCCTGCCGCTGACCGAACCGATGGACCTTGAGCAAATCCACCGGATCGACAATGCCTCAATGGCGATCCTGGAAGAGGTGGGCGTGGTCTTTCGCGACCCCATCGCGCTTGAGGATTGGAAACGCGCCGGGGCCGATGTGCGCGGCGAACGGGTGCATCTGGATCGGGAGTTGGTGCGGGATCTGATCAAAACCATCCCCGAAAGCTTTACCTATCACGCGCGCAATCCGGCCAATAACCTGCCTTTTGGCAAGGATCATTCGATCTTTGTGCCGATGACCGGCGCGCCGTTTCTGCGCGATCTGGATGATGTGCGGCGCAACCCCACCCTTGAGGATCTGGCCAATTTCCACAAGCTAAGCCATATGTTGCCGGCGCTGCATTCATCGGCGCATCATATCGTCGAACCCTATGACCACCCGATCAGCCAGCGGCATCTGCGCATCACCTATTCGTCGATGAAACATTCGGACAAGACGTTCATGGGCATGACCACCAGCCCCAAGAACGCCGAGGACGTTCTGGACATGTGCGCCATCCTGTTCGGAGAGGATTTTCTGGACACCCACCCCGTTGTCACCGGCAACTGTAACGGCAATTCCCCGCTGGTGTGGGATGAAACCATGCTGGGGGCGCTGCGGGCATTTTCGCGGCGCAATCAGCCGGTCTTGTGCTCTCCTTTTGTGCTGGGCGGCGCCAATACACCGGCCTCGGTTGCGCCGACGGTGGCGCAGCTGAATGCCGAGGCGCTTAGCGCGCTGGCCTATACGCAGGTGATCCGCAGGGGTGCGCCAGCGATTTACGGGCATTACTTGGCCACCGTGTCGATGAAATCCGGTGCCCCGATGGCAGGCACGCCGGAAATCAGCCTGATGAATTTCATGATCGGGCAGATGGCGCGCTTTTACGGTGTGCCGTGGCGCACGTCGAACACATTGGGCGGGGCGAAAACCTTTGACGCGCAGGCCGGATACGAAAGCGCGATGACCCTGAACGCGGTGCTGATGGCCGGGGCCAACTATATCTGGCATTCCGCCGGCTGGAACGAGGCAGGGATGCATTGTTCGATGGCGAAATTCGTCGTGGACGCCGAAATGTGCGCCATGGGCTATCGCATGGCCGAAGGTATCCGCTGGGATGATTTTGACGCGGCCATGGATGCGGTGCGCGATGTGGGGCCGGGCGGGCATTACCTGGGCCATCCCCATACATTGGAAAAATTCCAGGACGCGTTTTTCATGCCCGAGATGTTCGACAATAATTCCATTGAACAATGGCAGGCCGAGGGCAGTGTCGAAATCACCCAGCGCGCCCTGAACCGCACC
Source organism: uncultured Sulfitobacter sp. (assembly GCA_937138475.1). Lineage (GTDB taxonomy): Bacteria > Pseudomonadota > Alphaproteobacteria > Rhodobacterales > Rhodobacteraceae > CAKZPD01. The sequence continues at coordinate 24,062 of CAKZPD010000023.1, forward strand.
CGAGAGCTGTTGGCCGCCTATGAGGAACCCAAACTGGATGCGGGCATAAACGAGGCGTTGCTGGATTATATCGCTCGGCGGGAACGGGAAATCCCGCCTGCCGATGCCCTTAATCAGGATTTCTGATGCCCAGAATCGCTGTTACAAAACTGCCCAAGGATACCGGGCCGGCGGGGTGGAACCGGCTGTTGCCTGCGCCCGGCCCAGCAACCCAGCTGACCCAGCACGACACCGCCGATGTGCTGATTATTGGCGCCGGGTTTGCCGGGCTGGCGGCCGCTGCGCGTCTGATGCAGCTGCGGCCTGGCGCCAAGGTTGCGGTGCTTGAGGCCACCCGCGTGGCCGATGGCCCGGCCGGGCGCAACTCGGGCTTTATGATTGATCTGCCCCATGACCTGGGATCAGACAACTATGGCGGCGCGCTGGACAGCGATTTGGCCCAGACGCAGGACAACCGCCGGGGGATTGCCTTTGCCGCACAGATGGCCGCCGAATTCGGTCTGACCCCCGAGGCGTTCGACCAATGCGGCAAGATCAACGGGGCAGCCTCGGACAAGGGGCACCGGCATAATCTGGATTTTGCCCGCCATCTTGCAGGGATGAACGAACCGCACGAGCTGCTGGACGCGCAGGCGATGGCTGATCTGACGGGCATTTCCTATTACCAGAGCGGTCTGTTCACCCCCGGCGCTGCGATGATTCAGCCGGCGCTTTTTGTGCGCGAGGTGGCGCAGGGGCTGCGCAGCAAGGGCGTCAGGATATTCGAAAACAGCCCCGTCACCGCGCTTGAACGCGCCGGGCCGGATTGGATCGCGCAAACCCCACAAGGTCAGATCACCGCGCCACAGGTCATTTTGGCGGTGAACGGGCATCTGAACAGCTTTGGCTTTTTGCCCGGCCGGCTGATGCATGTGTTTACCTATGCGTCGATGACCCGCGCGCTGACGCCGCAGGAAACCGCGCGTTTGGGCGGGGCGGCCAACTGGGGGCTGACCCCGGCCGACCCCATGGGCACCACCGTGCGCCGGATCAGCGGCATCGGCGGGGATCGCATTGTCATTCGCAACCGCTTTACCTTTGATCCGTCGATGGAGATCAGCCAAAGCCGCATTGACCGTGTGGCCCGCGATCATGATCGTGCCTTCAAGGCCCGGTTCGGGCATCTGTTCAACCCGGCGATGGAATACCGTTGGGGCGGGCGCTTGTGCCTTAGCTTTAACAACGTGCAAGTCGTGCGGCCCCTGGACAGCGGCCTGTTCGCGGCCTGCTGTCAGAACGGGTTGGGCACGGCCAAGGGCACATTGGCGGGGCTGTTGGCGGCCGAATCGCTTTGCGACCATGTTACGCCGGCGTTGACGCGGGCGCTGAATGCGCCGCCGCCCCGCCGTTTGCCCCCTGCGCCCATCGCGCAGCTGGGTGCCACCGTCCGCCTGAAATGGGCCGAGGCAAAGGCCGGCAAAGACCTATAGCGCGTCGGCGTCATCCGGTGCCGCCGGGCGGGTGGACCCAACAATCAGCGGCAGCATCTGCGCCCCGCCCGGCATCGCCGCATCAGACACCCGCGGCGCCTTCCACGCCAAGGTATCAAAGCCATGGCAATTGTCGCAAACCGGCGCCCAATCGCCATGAATGTGCTGACAGTTGTCACAGATCCAGGCCGGGCCGCGCGGCACGCCAAGCGCCTTGGCCAGCCACGCCTGCACCACCGCATCCTCGGCGCCGGAACCACGTTCGATCGCTGCCATCAAACTGACCGCGCGCGCCGTGGCGTTATATTCCGCCAGATCGCCCAGCGCCCGGCGCGCTGCGGGAAAATCTTCGGCGGCGATATACAATTCGGTCAGCAGCATCCGGGTCTCGGGGTGGTCTGGATCCAGCTTGGTCAAAGCGGCAAAACGGGTGATCCGTTCCTGTGGGGTTTCCTGTGGCTCAAGCTCCGCAAAAGCGGCGGCCAAATCGGGGTGCGGCTGCACCTGCCAAGCCTTTTTCAGCACGCGCAGGGCCTGCTTGCCTTTGCCCTGTGCCTGAAGCGCCTGCGCCGCCATCACCGCCGCCGGGATCAAATCGGGCGACAGGCGATTGGCCTCGATCGCTTTTTCGCGCTGTTCGATGCTGTGGTCTTCGGCGAAAATATCGCGGGCCTCGGACAGCGCCAGAACCGCATCGCGGCGTTTGTGGATATCGCGCGGCAAGGCGCCGTATTTCAGCTTGGCGTTCAAGGTCTTGCGCGCCCCGGCCCAGTCTTCGCCCTGCGCCTGAAGCCCAAGCAGCACATCCTGGGTTTCAGGGTGACGTGGCTTGATCGCAAAGGCCTTTTGCGCCAATGCCAAGGCGGTGTCGGTATCCCCATCGGCCAGCTTTTGCTTCATGATCCCGCGAATACCGACAAAGCGCGTCGCCTCGTTTTCCACCAGCTTGCGATAGGTTTCCTCGGCTTTTTTGCGATCGCCGGCCATTTCAGCCGCCTGCGCGGTCAGCAGGTTTGTCAGCTCGGGCTTGCGCAGGTATTTTTCGGCTTTGGCGGCCTTGGCCAAGGCCAACTGCCCTTCGCCGCTGGCCATGGCCATCATCCCCGCCGACAGGGCATCAAAGCCTTTGCGTTCTCGGTTGCGATCAAAATAGCGCGACAGGGCGGTTTCATCGCCATTCAGGAACCGCCAACCCGCCATCACCAGCGCCAGAAGCCGCAACATCAACCAAACCAGCGCCGCAAATACGATCAGCGCGATCACCGATTGCAGCGGCCCAAAGGTGAATTCGCTGCCCAGCGCCGTGACCTGCACCCCACCTTCGCTTTCCAGCAACACCCCCGCGCCCAGCGCCAAAAGCGCCACGCCGGCGATGAAAATAACAATCTTTAACAATGACCAAAGCATGGTGAGATCCTTTTTCCGGCCTTATGTTCCGGCCCTAGTTGGCCTGCAATTCAAGCATCAGTGCCGCCGCCGCCTGAACCGCCTGTTGCCGGCGTTTGGCCGCCGCCAACCACGACGCCAGCGCCGGGGCGTCAGACAGGGCTGATATTTCGTTCAATGCGCCGTCCAGATCGCCGGCGCCCAGCGCCGCTTCGGCGCGGGACAGCACCGCATCGGTGCCCGGCCCCTCGCGCGGGGTGACCGAACGCGCGCCCAGCTGACGTTTGACAAAGGCCACAAGCCCGGTGTCATCGCTGTTGCTGCGGCTGTCGGCCAGAACCTGCCGCGCCGCAACGGGGAAATCTGCCCGCAGCATTGCAAGGCTGGGCACGCCGCTTGGCGCCGCCTGCGCCAGCACCAAAGGCAAGGCCGCCACACCGCTTTGCGTCAGATCCTTTGCCGCATCGGCAAAGGGCGCCCCGCTGTCCAGCGCGGCCAAAATGCGGCTGGCGGCGGCCTGGGCCAAAATCTGCTTGGCCTTGGATTGGGCTGCATCCGCCTGGGCCTGGGCCTGATCCTGCATTTCGCGCAGCGCCGCCTGCTGGGCCTCAAGCTGTTGACGCAGGTCAGTCAGGTCGGTGCTTGGCGTTGTGGGGGCAAGGGTTGGCGCCGGGCTGGGGGGCGGGGCGGCCTCAAGCGCGCTGATCCGGTCATTCAGCAGGGCAATCAGGGCCGCAAGGCGCTGCGCATCGTCGCGCTGTTCAAGCGCCGCGCGCAATTCTTGCGCCTGTCCGTCCAATGTATCAAGCCGCGCCTCGACCCCCGCAAGATCAACCGAGGGCGCCCGCAAGACCTCGGGCAAATAGCGATCGAACACCACCGATTTGCCCGCAACAAAACCCGCCAGCGCCACCGCTGTGCCCACGGCCCCCATCACCCACACCCCGGTAGTGGAACGCCCCCCCTGAACCGGGGTCGGTTCGGGGTCTGCCGGCGCAATGATATCCTCGGCGGGGTCCGGGGGGCTGTCTGCCGGGGGCGTTTCCGCCGTATCCCCGGCCGGGGTCATCGGTGCTGCATCAGGGGTTTCGGTCTTATCTTGCTCTGGCAACTCACAAACCTTTTCGATTCCAAAGGGCACGTCATAAAATCCAACCTTACGCGCGGGGGGCTGCCCCCTCAACCCGCGACGCTGCGGCGCATTATCTTTTCGATCAACAGCGCCATCGCCGGTAAATCAGGCGTGGCAGCAACCATAACGCCCCTGTTCAAAGGCCCCAGCGCCTGCGCGACCGCCGGGCTTAGGGCGGCGATCTGGCCGCTGCCTGCAGGCGTTTGCGCGGCAAAATGCGCCGCCATTCGCGGCGAAAACAACGGCACAATCGCCGGTATCGGCCCATCCAGCGCCGCCCGCGCCGCAGTGCTGAGCGGCAACAGCCGTTGGTCATACAGCACCATTTCCCGCAGCACATGCCCGGCGGCGGTCAGGCGACGCGCCACATCCCCCCGGCTGTGGGTGCCCCGCAAATGGGTCAGGGCTTGCGGCTGTGCGGCGATAAGACGCGCGATCAATGTCTCGGCGGTGGCGCCGGCCATCTGGGCCTGCCACCCGGCCTCACGCGCGGCCTGCGTTGTGGCCATGCCAACGCAAAAGGCCCGCCGGCCCGCACCCTGCGGGGCCAAATCCACCGCCGCCGCCGAGGTAAAGATCACATCGCCCACATCCCCCAGCCCCGCCGGTGGATCCAGCGGCACGATCTGCATGAGCGGAGTGGCAACCGGGGTCAGCTGCGCCCGGCAATCAGCAGACAGCGCCGCCCACAGCCGGTCATTCTGCGCGCCGGGCCGGGTCAAAAGCAGCGGGATCGGGGCGCGCGTCATTGCAGGGCCTTAGGATTGTTTGCATCCGTCCTTGGTGATACCTGCGGTATGACAGCGATGCAACGGGGCGAACCATTGACCGACACGATCACAGTTTTGGGGCTTGAGAGCAGCTGCGATGACACCGCCGCCGCCGTTGTGCGCCAAGGCCCCGGCGGCTGCGTCATTCTGGGCGCTGCGGTCTTTGGCCAGACGGCGTTGCATCAGAATTTTGGCGGCGTCGTCCCCGAGATCGCCGCCCGCGCCCATGCCGAAAAGATGGATCACTGTGTCGAGACCGCGATCGCCCAGGCCGGCATTGCCCTTGGGCAACTGGATGCGATTGCCGTCACCGCAGGGCCGGGGCTGATTGGCGGGGTCGTGTCCGGGGTCATGTGCGCCAAGGGGCTGGCGGCGGCGCTGGGCAAGCCGCTTTATGGTGTCAACCATCTGGCCGGTCATGCGCTGACCCCGCGGCTGACCAATGGCACTGCCTTCCCCTATTTGATGTTGTTGGTTTCCGGTGGGCATTGCCAGTTTCTGATTGCCCACAGTCCCGTCCGGTTTGAACGTCTGGGGGGCACCATCGACGACGCCCCTGGTGAAGCCTTTGACAAGGTCGCCCGCCTGTTGGGGCTGCCGCAACCGGGTGGGCCATCGGTCGAACGGCTGGCGGCCAGCGGCGATGCCCGGCGGTTTGCCCTGCCACGGCCGCTGCTGGATCGACCCGGTTGCGATTTGTCGTTTTCGGGGCTGAAAACCGCAGTGCTGCGCCTGCGCGATGGGCTGATCGCCGATCAAGGTGGGCTGTGGCCGCAGGATCAGGCCGATATCTGTGCAGCATTTCAATCTGCCGTCAGCGACGTTCTGGCCGAAAAGACCCGCCGGGCGCTGGCGATTTATGACGCGCTGACCCCACAACACCCGGCGCTTTGTGTGGCGGGCGGGGTTGCCGCGAACCAAAGCATCGGCGACGCCCTGCGGCAGGTGGCACAAGACGCCGGCGCCGACTTTGTTGCGCCGCCGCTGGGGCTTTGCACCGACAATGCCGCGATGATCGCCTTTGCTGCAATTGATCAAATGCCCTTCAACGCCCCGGATGATTTCACCCTGTCGGCGCGGCCCCGATGGCCGTTGGATCAAACCAGCCCGGCCATGCTGGGCAGCGGCAAAAAGGGGGCCAAGGCATGACCTTAACCGTCATAGGCGCAGGGGCGTTTGGCACCGGGCTGGCGATTGCCCTGTCGGCGAACGGGCCGCTGTGTCTTTGGGGCCGCGACGCGGCGGCGATGCGCGACATGCAGCACAGCCGCGAAAACCGCGCCCGCCTGCCCGGTTGCCCCCTGCCGGCACAGATCACCGCTTCGGGCGACATTGCCGATCTGGATCGGGCCGGGCCGGCCCTGGTGGTGGTGCCGATGCAAAAGATGCGCGATTTTCTGCACAGCCACCGCGATGCGTTGGGCGACAAGACGCTGATCGCTTGTTGCAAAGGCATCGAGCTAAGCACCGGCCTTGGCCCGATCGAAGTGATCAACGATGTGCTGCCAAAGGCGCAGGCGATGATTCTGACCGGCCCCAGCTTTGCCGCCGATATCGCCCGAGGCCTGCCGACGGCGCTGACGCTGGCCTGTGCCGATTCCGCAGCCGGACACAGCTTGCAACAGCGGCTTTCAACACCCAGCTTGCGGATTTATCGCACCCAGGACACCGTCGGCGCGCAATTGGGCGGCGCGGTCAAGAATGTCATCGCCATCGCCTGTGGTGCCGTCATGGGCGCCGGCCTGGGCGAAAGCGCGCGGGCCGCGATCATGACGCGCGGCTATGCCGAAATGCAGCGCCTTGCCGCGCGGCTGGGCGGGGATCCCAGCACGTTGGCCGGGCTGTGCGGCCTGGGCGATCTGGCGCTGACCTGCACGTCCGAGCAATCGCGGAACTATCGCTTGGGGGTGTCGATGGGACAGGGCGTGCCGTTTGATCCGGCCGTCACGGTCGAAGGCGCAGCCACGGCGCTGGCCATCCATGCCATGGCCGGGCGGCTTGATCTTGACCTGCCCATCACATCGGTTGTTGCAGGTCTGTTGGAAAAACGCTTGGATATGAAAAGCGCCATGACCACCCTGCTGTCACGCCCGTTAAAGGAAGAATAATATGCTTGTTGCCCTGATCGCCCATGACAAACCCGATAGCCTGTCCATTCGTATGGACAACCGCCGGGACCATCTGGCCTATATCCAATCCACCCATGTGGTGCAGCAAGCCGGGCCATTGTTGGACCCAGCGGGCACCATGATCGGATCCATGGTCATCCTTGACGTGGACACGATGGAGGCCGCGCAGCGCTGGGCCGATAACGACCCCTATACCAGGGCCGGGCTTTTTGCCGATGCGCAGCTTGTCCATTGGAACCGGGTGATTGGCTGATGGCCTTTTGGCTGTTCAAATCCGAACCCAGCACCTTTGGCTGGGATGATTTAACCGCCAAGGGCGCGGCAGGCGAAGAATGGGACGGGGTGCGCAATTATCAGGCCCGCAATTTCATGCGCGAAATGCAGATTGGTGATCTGGGGTTTTCTTACATGCCGGAAGCATAGTGAACCCACCGCACACTAAAGGCATTGATATCAATATCTTGCGAAGATCGAAACGACCCGTTTCAAAACTGCCCTTAAATTGGGGGCAGTTTTCATCTTTTAAGGAAACGCAATCTGGAACCTGCTCGACTTCCATCTCGCCTTGAAGATGCATTCAGTCGAAGTCATTAACAATTCACCAACAGATGCTCGCGCTCAGTAGGAGCGCCAACCCGAAGTGTTTTTGGAGCCTTCTTAGCGCTGCCTTCAGTCCGGTTTACTGCCGCGGCCCAGATACAATACCACCCATCTCGCACAGGATACGCCATTCATCTTCCTTTACCGGCTGAACCGAGAGGCGGGAGTTTTTGACCAAAACCATATCCGAGAGACGAGGATCAGTCTTGATCTGATCAAGCGAAACAGGTGTCGGCAGACTTTGGATCGCTTTAATGTTGACGCATTCCCAGCGTTGGTCTTCAGTCGTGCTGTCTGGGTGTGCTTCGGCTATAATCTCGACTATTCCCACGATTTCCCTATCTCGTTGCGATAGATAAAAGAAGCCTCGGTCGCCCACCTTCATCTCACGCATAAAATTGCGCGCTTGGTAGTTGCGAACACCATCCCATTCCTCGCCCGCATCACCCTTCGCGACTTGATCCTCCCAAGACCAAGTAGATTTCTCAGACTTGAATAACCAGTAGTGTTTTGACACTTGTCCCACCCTTCCTGTTTTGAACTATCCAAGGCTCAAGCCTCAAAAAAATTCGGAGGTTCTCGTTCTTCGCACTATGAACTGCATTACCGTTGCTTCAAAGGGTGAGCATTGGCATAAAGCGTGGCCTGCTTCAAATGAGAGACGGTCAGACTGGGGAATTTTGCAAAAATCTCTTCCACGGATTCTTGCTTAGTAAGGCCTGCTATCTCGTAAACGCCGACCCTTGTTCCCCGCATAACTGGCAACCCTCCTCGCATTTCAGGATCGAACACGACATTTGCTTCTGCTGAGGCCAAAGCTGCCATCTGCGACATGGTGTCCGAGATCGATTTTGGTAGGTCAATAAGCAGCACACCTTCCTCAAAAGGACGGTTTGCCTGGCTGGTGATCACTGCTTCGAACGCCGCCGTTGTCGCGTTATAGTGGCTGCACAGCGCAGCCACTGATTATAGAATTCTCTTGCTGGCCAAATCGACAACCCCGCTCCTTTTCGGTGACGGATGGTCAGGCTCACGCATGGGACCAAACTCTCCCGACAGCTTGGCAAGCTCGTCGGAGGGGACCTCCGTCCACCCCAGGCATGCCAGTCGTTTGATCAGGGCTGTTTCAAGTTGGGCTTCGGACTGAACGGACATGAGTGGACCTTAGATGAAGAGCTTTTGCAGGAGGCCTCTTTTGAAGCTCTCCATTTCGGCGATTTGGCAGGCCACGGCGTCAATTTTGACGTCGAGGTTATCGAGAGCCTCAGCAATTTTTCGTTGCTCATCCAAACTTGGCATCGCAAAGGTGATTGCGGAAAGAGAGCCGAATTTAAGGCTCCATGTATCTGAAGTCATGCCTTGAGAATATCTTCGGAACAGTGAGCTACCCCCCGAAATTCGGACACTGACGTAAGCTACGATTTGTTGTCTGCTGATCTTCGACGAGAAGGAGATCAGAGATGTCGAAACGGAAACAACACGCGCCCG
>CAKZPD010000024.1 GCA_937138475.1 uncultured Sulfitobacter sp.
GTGACCTGTTCGTTGGTCACGGTTTTCACCACATCAGGGCCGGTGACGAACATGTAAGAGCTGTCTTTGACCATGAAGATGAAATCAGTCATGGCCGGGGAATAGACCGCCCCGCCCGCGCAAGGCCCCATGATCACGCTGATTTGGGGGATGACGCCGCTGGCCTCGATGTTGCGCTGAAACACCTCGGCATAGCCCGCAAGGCTGGCCACGCCTTCCTGGATGCGGGCGCCGCCGCTGTCGTTGATGCCGATGACGGGCGCACCGTTTTGCACCGCCATATCCATGATCTTGCAGATTTTTTGCGCGTGGGTTTCAGAAAGGGAGCCGCCAAAGACGGTGAAATCCTGGCTAAAGACATAGACCAGGCGACCGTTGATCGTGCCCCAGCCTGTCACAACCCCATCGCCCGCAGGCTTTTGCTGTTCCATGCCGAAATCGGTGCAGCGGTGGGTGACGAACATGTCGAATTCTTCGAAGCTGCCCTCGTCCAGCAATAGGTCGACCCGCTCGCGGGCGGTCAGCTTGCCACGGGCGTGCTGGGCGTCGATACGCTTTTGACCGCCACCCATGCGCGCGGTTTCGCGGCGATCTTCCAATTGCGAGAGAATGTCTTTCATGGGGCACCCTAATGTTGATTTGCCCGGACCATACGCGCAAGAGGCGGGAAATCGAAGCGCAATCTGGCAAATTTGCAAACTAATGCAAAGACATAATATGCAAACTGCAAAGTTGGGAATATTTCCCGCACAGGTGGACAAGCTTGCACGACAGGCATAGGGCAGTTGCATGACACAGGAAAGACAGGTGCGGTTCTTGGACCGCTCCACGCCACCCCACATTTTTACCTTGATTGTTCTGGCCGGCCTGTCCGCGACGGCGATGAATATCTTTTTGCCCAGCTTGCCCCGCATGGCCGAATATTTCGACGCCCCATACCGGGTGATGCAGCTGAGCGTGGCGCTTTATCTGGCCGTCAGCGCGGTCTTGCAGCTGTTTATCGGCCCGATTTCTGACAGCTTGGGGCGACGCCCTGTGATGCTGGGCGGATTGCTGGCCTTTTTGCTGGCCACATTGGGCTGTATCTTTGCCCCAACCGTCGAGATTTTCTTGATGTTCCGCATGTGTCAGGGGATGATCGCCGTGGCGATGGTGCTCAGCCGGGCGGTGGTGCGTGACATGGTATCGCAGGACCGGGCGGCGTCGATGATCGGCTATGTGGCGATGGGCATGGCGGTGGTGCCGATGATCAGCCCGGCCATCGGCGGCGCCCTGGACCAGCTGTTTGGCTGGAAGGCGCCGTTTTGGGGGCTTTTTGCGCTGGGGGCCGCGGCCTATTTGCTAACTTGGGCCGATATGGGCGAAACTTTGCAAAGAACCGGTAAACCAATGCGGGCGCAGTTTGCCGAGTATCCGCTGCTGTTCAAATCACCGCGCTTTTGGGGGTATTCGCTGGCATCGGGGCTGTCGTCGGGGTCGTTCTTTGCCTATCTGGGCGGCGCGCCCTTTGTCGGGACCGAGGTGTTTGGCATGAACCCCGCAACGCTTGGCCTGTATATTGGCGCCCCGGCCATCGGGTATTTTCTGGGTAATTTCCTGACCGGGCGCTATGCCACACGCTTTGGCGTGAATGTCATGGTCATGGCCGGTTGCAGCGCCACCTTGATCGCATGCGGAGCATTGATTGTTGTGTTCTATCTGGGGCTTGGCACGCCGCTGTGGTTCTTTGGCGCCATGACGCTGGTTGGCGTCGGCAACGGGCTGGCCATTCCCAACGCCACGGCAGGGATGCTGTCGGTGCGCCCGCAATTGGCCGGCACCGCGTCGGGTTTGGGGGGATCGCTGATGATTGGTGTCGGTGCCGCGCTCAGCGCTTTGGCGGGGCTTCTCTTGACCCCGCAAACCGGGGCCATGCCGTTGCTGTTGATTATGACCATCACATCGCTTGGCGGATTTGTGTCGATCTTTTTGGTGATTTTCCGCGAGCAACAGCTGCGCGGTGCCCCCTTGTCATAACTTATTTGCAAAACTAGACTTGCCTTTGTGCAAAACTGCAAAGGCATGAGATGGCGCATCAAAAACTTTATGCCGGATCAAAGCTCCGCGAGGTCCGCGCGCGATTGGGGCACACGCAAAAGGAATTTGCCGCCAAGCTTGGCGTGTCTTTGCCCTATCTGAACCAGATGGAGAACAACAACCGCCCGATCAGCACAACTGTTGTGTTGGCGCTGGCATCGGAATTCGGGCTGGATGTGACCGAGCTGAGCGCCGGCGACGGCGCCCGCCTGATCAGCGACATGCGCGAGGCACTCGCCGATCCGGTCTTTGGCCCCGAGGCCCCGCCCCTGGCCGACTTGCGTCTGGTGGCGTCGAATGCCCCCGGCTTTGCCCGCGCCTTTCTTGGTCTGCATCGCAGCTATCGCGAAATGCACGAACGCCTTGCCTCGCTGGACGAGGCATTGGGCCGCGAAGATGCCCGTGCCACCCCCAGCCCCTGGGAAGAGGTGCGCGACTTTTTCCATTATTGCGACAACTATATTGATGCCGTCGACCGCGCCGCCGAATGGTTCGCCGGCAGCCGCGATATCCGCAGCGCCGCATTGGATGCGCTGGAACGCCACGGCGCCACGCTGGAGCTGTGCGACACCGACGAGCTGCGCCGTTACGATCGCCACAGCAAACGGTTGTCGATTTCCCGCCGTGCCACCCCGCAAAGCCAGACCTTCCAAATTTTGTTGCAAGTGGCCCTTATCGGGCATGGGGCCCTGCTTGAGGCCACCCTTGATCTGGCCCGGTTCCACAGCGACGAGGCCCGCGCCATCGCCAAGATCGGCTTGGCCAATTACTTTGCCGGGGCGGCGCTTATGCCTTATGGCGCTTTTCATGCCGCGGCTTTTGAAACCCGCCATGATCTGGAACGTCTTTCAAACCAGTTCGGGGCGTCGATTGAGCAGGTGGCGCATCGGTTGTCGACCTTGCAGCGCAGCGGCGCCAAGGGGGTGCCGTTCTTTTTTGTGCGCGTCGATCAAGCCGGAACCATCACCAAGCGCCATTCGGCAACGCGGCTGCAATTTGCCCGCTTTGGCGGGGCCTGCCCGCTGTGGAATGTGCACCGCGCCTTTGAGCTTCCTGGACAGTTTCTGCGCCAGCTGGCCGAAACGCCTGACGGTGTGCGCTATATCAATCTGGCCCGCGAGATTTCCAAACCCGCCGGGCGTTTTGGCGCGCCGGTGCGGCGCTATGCCATTGCCCTGGGCTGCGAGGTGCGCCACGCCGCGGATCTGGTTTATGCCGATGGGATGGATCTGAACCGCGCCGATGCCTTTGAACCCATTGGAATTTCTTGCCGCATTTGCGAACGCACCCGCTGTCATCAGCGGTCGGTGCCACCGCTCGAACGGCGCCTAAGCGTCAACCACAATACCCGTGATGTTCTGCCCTATCAGGTGGAATGATCACCGCCGCGCCGCCCGCCATCCGGCGGCGCGCGCTTGGGCCGGGGTGCAAAACCAGCGTTCGCCCTTGGCGGTATTGACCCGCGTGCGGTCATAGTCGCGTTGACCGGGGCTGTGAAAGATGCGCGCGCCCTGCCCCGAGATATTTCCCTTGATCACACAGCCCGCCGGGGCCGCGCCGCTTGGGGTCACCGCCGTTACCGCCTTGGCCTTGCGATAGGCCGAGGGGCGCTGCAATGTGCTGCTGTGCAGGCCGCGACCGGCAATCGCCGCGGATTTTTCCGCCAGGTCGTAATCCAGTGAATAGGCCCGATAGGCAAAGGCCAGCCCCCCATCGACCAGGGTCTGTGCCAGATCGTCATCGCCCAGAAAACAGCGCGCCACCGTGCGGCCATAACGGTCCGTGTCGATCGGGGCACAGCGCAGCGCCCGCCCTTTGACCATGCTGCGCAATTGCGCCGTCACCCAGCGCCCGCAGGCCCATTCGGCCCCGGCGCCATCCAGACAGGTCTGATCGTGTTCGGGGGCGTCGATACCAAAAAGGCGCACCCGCACCCCGCCCACGTCAAGCGTATCACCATCAACGACCTGCGCCGGGCCGGTCACATCCGCCAGGGCCAGCCGGGGCAACCCAAACACCACCAATAAGATAAAGATTAACCGCATGGCCCAAGCTATGGCCGGCAAACCTTAACGGCACAAGCATCATGTTAACCTGTGGTTAATTTTCGATGAGCCGCCAGCGTCTCAGCGTTGCTTGCTTTGCCATTCCGGGTGCTGCCACGGCACGTCATTGGCCCGCGCCAATGGCGCAAGCCCCAGCAGGTGATCCGATACCTTTTCGCCGACCATGATGCTGGGGGCGTTCAGATTGCCGTTGGTGATGCGCGGGAAAATGCTGCTGTCAGCGACGCGCAGCCCCTCGACCCCGATCACCCGCGCCTGCGCATCCACCACCGCCATGGGATCGCTGGTCGCGCCCATCTTGCAGGTGCCGCAGGGGTGATAGGCGCTTTCGGCGTGTTCGGCGATAAAGCCATCCAGCTCTGCATCGCTTTGCACGGCTGCGCCGGGCTGGATCTCATGCTTGATAAAGGGGGCAAAGGCCTCTTGCGCGAAAATCTCGCGCGTGAGGCGGATACAGCGGCGAAAATCCTCCCAATCTTCTGGGTGGGACATGTAATTAAAGACGATTTTGGGCGCCTCAAGCGGATCGGCAGAGCGCAGCGTCACATGCCCACGCGACGCAGACCGCATCGGCCCGACATGCGCTTGAAAGCCATGCCCCTCGGCGGCGGCTTGCCCGTCATACCGCACCGCAATAGGCAAAAAGTGATACTGGATGTCGGGATAGGGCACCCCGGCGCGGCTGCGAATAAAGGCGGCGCTTTCGAATTGGTTCGATGCGCCCATGCCGGTCTTGGTCAGCAGCCATTGCGCGCCGATCATCGCTTTGGACAAAAGGTTCCAGTGTTTATAAAGGGTTATCGGCTGGCTCGCGGCCATCTGGATATACAGCTCCAGGTGGTCTTGCAGGTTTTGACCAACGCCGGGGCGATCCGCTGTGACGCCTATCCCATGGCGGCGCAGCTCAGCGGCGGGGCCGATCCCCGACAACATCAGCAGTTTTGGCGAATTGATCGACGAGGCGGCAAGGACCACCTCGCGCCCCGCGCGCAGCACCCGTTTTTGACCGTTTTGCAGCACCTCAACCCCGATGGCGCGGCGCCCGTCAAAGACGACGCGCTGCGCCAGGGCGCGGATAATCCGGCAGTTGGCGCGGCGCAGCGCCGGGCGCAGATAGGCATTGGCCGCAGACCACCGTCGTCCGCGATGCACGGTTTGCTCCATCGGGCCAAAGCCCTCTTGCTGGTGCCCGTTGTAATCCCCCGTGATCGGATAGCCGGCCTGGCGACCGGCCTCGACAAAGGCCGCGAACAAGGGATTGCGGCGTGGCCCGCGGCTGACATGCAGCGGCCCCGAGGTGCCCCGCCAGCCAGGATCGCCGCCGTGGCCGCCGCTGTGCCAATGTTCCATCCGCTTGAAATACGGCAGCACATCAGCATAGGCCCACCCCTGGGCACCGGTCTCGGCCCAATGGTCAAAATCCATCGCATGGCCGCGCACATACACCATGCCGTTGATCGAAGACGACCCGCCGATCACCTTGCCGCGCGGGCAGGCCAGACGCCGGTTGTTCAAAAACGGTTCTGGCTCGGACTGATAGCCCCAGTCGTATTGCCGCATATTCATTGGATAGCTCAGCGCCGCCGGCATCTGGATCAACGGCCCGATATCGCTGCCGCCGTGTTCTATGATCAAGACCCGCGCGCCGGCCGCGCTTAACCGATAGGCCATGGCGCATCCCGCGCTGCCGGCCCCGACAATGATGAAATCTGCGTCCACGGCTTTGCCCTTACTGCCTGTCCCACCGGCCCGTCGCCCGATTGGCACGGTGCGCCGGCGGGGTTGAGAATTTAGAATGCGCGGTAGCGCACCTTTGGATCACCTGGGCCGCGCCAAACCCGGCCAAGGCGTCTAGAACGGTGCCTCAAGATCTCCCATACGCACATAGACGGATTTGACCTGGCTATAATGCTCAATGGCGGCTTTTGAGTTTTCGCGGCCCAGCCCCGATGCCTTGACCCCGCCAAAGGGGGCTTCGACCGGCGCATCGTTATAGGTGTTGATATAGCATGTCCCGGCCTCAAACCCGGCGGCAATGCGGTGGGCGCGGGCCAGATCGCGGGTGAACACCCCTGCGGCCAGGCCAAATTCCGTATCATTGGCACGGGCCAGAACCTCGGCTTCGTCCTCGAAATCCAGCACGGCCATCACCGGGCCAAAGATCTCTTCGCGGGCGATGACCATATCGTCGCGCACATCGGCAAAGACCGTGGGCGGCAGGAAAAAGCCCGCACGGTCCAGCCGCGCGCCGCCGCATACCAGCCGCGCGCCCTCGGCCTTGCCTTGGGCGATATAGCCTTCGGCGATCTCAAGCTGGCGCGCCGAAACCATCGGCCCAAAGCTGGTGGCCGGATCCTGCGGATCACCAAGCACCGCCCCTTGCAGCCGCGCCGTCAGCCGCGCCAGAAAGCGGTCTTTGATCGCCTTGTGAACGAACACCCGTGTGCCGTTCGAGCACACCTGCCCGCTTGAATAGAAATTGCCCAGGATCGCGCCGCTGACCGCGTTTTCCAGATCGGCATCGTCAAAGATGATCAGCGGCGATTTACCGCCCAGTTCCAAGGTGACATGTTTCAGCCCCTGCGCGGCGGCGGCATAGACCTTGCGCCCGGTCGGCACCGATCCGGTCAGTGACACTTTGGCCACGCGCGTATCGCTGACCAGCGCCTGCCCCACCGCGCCCATGCCCTGCACCACGTTGAACAGCCCATCCGGAAGCCCGGCCTGGGTCAGGATTTCAGCCACCTTGAGGGCGCAAAGCGGCGTGACCTCGGAGGGTTTGAAGATCATCGCATTGCCACACGCCAGCGCCGGCGCCCCTTTCCAGCAGGCGATCTGGGTCGGATAGTTCCATGCGCCAATCCCGACACACAGGCCCAATGGCTCGCGGCGGGTATAAACCCAATCCTCGCCCAGGGGGATGTGCTCTCCGGTCAGGCTGGCGGCCAGCCCGCCAAAATATTCCAGCGCGTCGGCGCCGCTGGTGGCATCCACCACCGAGGTTTCCTGATAGGGTTTGCCGGTGTCATAGGTTTCCAAAACGCTGAGATCATGGTTGGCCGCGCGCATCAAATCGGCGGCGCGGCGCAACACCCGGCCGCGCTGGGTGCCGCTGAGCGCCGCCCAGGCCGCCTGGGCGGCGCGCCCCGAGGCGATTGCCTGTTCAATCACCGCCGGGGTGGCGGCATGGACCTGTGCGATGATCTGACCGGTTGCGGGGTAGATCACCTGGATCAGATCCCCTGCGGTGTCTTCGACATAGCGCCCATTGATATAATGGCTGGCGATGGGTTGGGTCGGGTAGGTCATGACAGAACTTTCTTGCCTTCGGCGAGGATATTTACAAACAAAAGAACGGTTATTCGCCGCGCGGGAACCGTTTGCTTTCTTCGAGCTGGTTCAGATCCATGTGATTGCGCATATATTGTTCAGAGGCCAGGCGCAGGGGTTGGTAATCCCACGGGTAGTAGCCACCTTGGCGCAGAGCCTCGTAGACCACCCAGCGGCGCGCCTGGCTTTTGCGCACATCGGCGTCGAATGCGGCCAGATCCCAGCGGGCGGCGGCCAGATCCTTGAGGGTCTTGAGCGTGTCTTGGTGGGCCGGGTCTGCTGCGAGGTTGGTGTGTTCATGGGGATCTTGTTCGAGGTGAAACAGCTGATCGGCATCGAGCGCGCAGAGGTTCAGCTTCCACGGGCCAGAGCGCAGTGAGACCATCGGGGCGTAGGAGGCCTCGGCCGCGTATTCCATCGCTACGGGTTCGGTGCGCGGGATGCCATTGGCCAGCGGCACGACCGACATACCGGTTGTCCATGGCATTACCTCGTCCATAGAGACGCCGGCCAAGTCGCACAGGGTTGGGCAGACATCAATATTCGAGACCGGGGTTTCAATCAGCCCCGCCGGCATTTGTGGGGCGCTGATCATCATCGGCACCCGGCTTGAGCCTTCATAGAAGGACATTTTGAACCACAGGCCCCGTTCACCGAGCATATCGCCGTGGTCCGAGACAAAGAGAATTATTGCCTCTTGCCGGGTATCTTTGAGGGTTTGCAGCAGATCGCCGATCTTGTCGTCCAGATAGCTGATATTGGCGAAATAGGCCTGGCGCGAACGGCGGATATCATCATCCGAGATATCAAAGCTGCGCCAGTCGTTGGCATCGAAGATGCGCTTGGAGTGGCTGTCTTGGTCCTTGTAGGGGATGGCTGGCACTTGGGGGGTAAGATGGGCGCAATCGTTGTAAAGATCCCAATATTTCCGCCGCGCCACATAGGGATCGTGGGGGTGGGTAAAGCTGACGGTCAGGCACCAGGGGCGATCATCCCCACCGCGCGACAGATCGTAAAGCTTGCGCGTGGCGTTGAAGGCAACCTCGTCGTCATATTCCATTTGGTTGGAGGTTTCCGCCACACCTGCCCCGGTAACGGACCCCATGTTGTGATACCACCAATCGATCCGTTCCCCCGGCTTGCGGTAATCGGGGGTCCAGCCGAAATCAGCCGGATAGATATCTGTGGTCAACCGTTCTTCGAACCCATGCAATTGATCTGGGCCGACAAAGTGCATTTTCCCTGACAGGCAGGTTTGATAGCCGGCGCGGCGCAAGTGATGGGCATAGGTCGGGATCGACGAGGCGAATTCAGCCGCGTTGTCATAAACCCCGGTGGCCGAGGGCAATTGGCCGGACATGAAGGCGGCCCGGCCCGGTGCGCAAAGCGGGCTGGCTGTATAGGCGTTTTTAAAGCGGGTTGAGCGCGCCGCCAGCGCCTTGAGGTTGGGGGCGTGCAGCCAGGGCGCCGGACCATCGGGAAACAAGGTGCCGTTCAATTGGTCAACCATGATGATCAGGATGTTTGGTTTGGTCATTTTGACGTTCCGATTAAAGTGTCCAGGGTCACAAGGGCGACTTGACGCGCCCGATCAGCGCTGAGCGAACGGGCCAGAGCCGCCCGCAGATACAGCCCATCAATCAACGCGCCCAGCAATTCCGCATCGCGCAGGGGCGCTGGGCTGAGGCCGCGCAGGGCAAAGGTCAAATTCGAATGCAGACGCCGCTGGTAAAGGCTGAGCAGGCGGCGGGTTTCGGCATTGTTTTGTGCGCTGGCATAAAGTGTCATCCAGGCGCTGATGGTTTCGGGGGCGAAACAAGACGGCGCAAAGCTGGCCGTGATCAGCGCCCGCGCCCGGCTGTGCGCGCAAGGGCTGTGTTTCAGGGCGCGGCGGACCTCGGCGCCAAAATCACGCAGGATTTGCCGCATTGCCGCGATGAAAATCTGGTCTTTTCCGCCGAAATAGTGATGGGCCAGCGCCGTCGACATCCCGGCGCGGCGCGCGATCTGTCCAACCGTCACGTCCAGCGATCCTTTTGCGCCGATCTCGGCGATTGTGGCTTCGACCAAGGCGCTGCGGCGAATTGGTTCCATTCCCAGTTTTGGCATGTGGTCACTTTCCAGCAAGGCTGCCGGAAACCTAAGGGATTTTTTATTGATCCGTCAATCAATAAAACCCGATCAGATCTTCATGGCCGGGGATGGCGGCGTGGTCGGCGCCCGGTTCAGCACCGCTTCGCGCCAGGTGATAAAGGTCACCGACGCCAAGATCACCACCCCGCCCAGGATCACCCACATGTCGATGGCTTCGTCAAACACCAGATAGCCCAGCAATATCGCCCAAACCAGCTGGGTGAATGTGACGGGTTGGGTCACGGTCATCGGGGCGGCAGCAAAGGCCAACGTCATCGTATAATGGCCCAAGGTCGCCACCGATGCCACCGCCGCCAGCAGCATCAACTGGGTCAAAGTGGGTGTAACCCAATGGACCAAAGCAAACGGCGCCAGGGTCAAGGTGACGAAAATCGACAGCATGGCGACCACCACGGCGGGCTTGGCCTCATCTGCCAGCACTTTGGCAGTCAGGTATGACCCCGAAAACACCAAGGCCGCCCCCAGCATCGCCAGGTGCCCGGCGTTGATTTCACGAAATCCGGGCCGCAAGATGATCGCGGTGCCGATCAACGCGGCAATCACCGCAGCAATCCGGCGAAACGCCAGCCGTTCCCCCAAAAACAGGGCCGCCCCGATGGTGACATAAACCGGCGCCAGGTAATTCATCGCAGTCACATCAGCAATCGGAATGCGCACCATGGCATAGAACCACAAAATCACTCCCAGCCCGTGAAAGACCCCCCGCGTGCCAAAAAGGCGCCACTGGCGCGGGGTCAGCCGGGCCGCCCGCATCGCTGGCAAAGCCGGGAGCAAGAACACCAACCCGATGAAATACCGCAAAAAGGCTGCTTCGGCCGGAGGCACACCGTCACCGACATATTTCACCAACGCCGTCACCGCGATAAAGCAGGCGCCAGTCGCCAACATCCAAAACACCCCCACCAGGGGCCGAGATACTTTTTCAGACTTCATGGCGGCGACGACACTCTAATTTTGCGGCAACCACAAGGGTTCACATCGTCAAAAGCTTGACAGCAATCGCCCACATGGTCACGGCAATCAGACCATCCAGAATTTGCCAACTGCGCGGCCGGGCAAACAGCGGCGCCAGCATCCGCGCCCCATAACCCAGGGCAAAGAAAAAGCAAAAGCTGGCCAGAACCGCGCCCACACCAAAGCTCAGCCGGTCGTCATATTGCGCCGAAACAGACCCCAATAACACCACGGTATCCAGATAGACATGCGGGTTCAGCCAGGTCAGGGCCAGCACCGTCAGGATCGTGCGGTGCAAGGACACCCGCGCCGGCCCCTCGGCCGCAAGCGCATGCCCCCCCGCCCAGGCCGACCGGGCATTGCGCCACCCATACCACAGCAAAAACCCGGCACCGCCAAACCGCATCACCGGCTCAAACCACGGCAAAGCGCTGCCAATGCTGCCAAACCCGGCCACACCTGCGGCAATCAACAGCGCGTCCGACGCGGCACAGGTCAAACAGACCCAGAACACATGCTGACGCGCCAGCCCTTGCCGCAAAACAAAGGCATTCTGCGCCCCGATCGCCAAAATCAGTGATAGCGACAGCAGGAAACCGGCAAAAACAGCTGTGCTCATGGATTACAGCTGCGCCATGACCTCGTCCGAGGCCTCAAAATTCGTGGTAACGCGCTGCACATCATCGTCATCCTCAAGCGCATCCACCAGCTTCATCAGCTTTTGCATCGCCTCCAGGTCCATCTCGGTCGATGTGGTCGGCCGCCAAACCAGCTTGGTGCTGTCGCTTTCCCCCAACGCCGCCTCAAGCGCGGTCGCCACCTCGTTCAGGTCGGTATCCGCACACCAGATCACATGCGCCTCCTCCGAGGTCTCAACATCCTCGGCGCCCGCCTCAATCGCCGCCATCATCACCGTGTCTGCATCGCCAACCCCAGCCGGATAGGTCACCTCGCCCTTGCGGTCGAACATAAAGCCAACGCTGCCGGTCTCGCCCAGATTGCCGCCGTTCTTGGTAAAGGTCGACCGCACATTCGACGCGGTGCGATTGCGGTTGTCGGTCATCGCTTCAACGATCACGGCGACACCGCCCGGCCCATACCCCTCATACCGGATTTCCTCGAAATCCTCGCCCTCACCGGCCTGGGATTTCTTGATCGCCCGCTCGATCACATCCTTGGGCACCGATTGCGACTTGGCCTCTTTGACTGCCAACCGCAGCCGCGGGTTCTTGTCGGGATCCGGATCGCCCATCTTGGCGGCCACCGTGATCTCCTTGCTCAACTTCGAGAACAATTTCGCGCGCACAGAATCCTGGCGGTTCTTGCGATGTTGAATATTTGCCCATTTTGAGTGGCCAGCCATATGAGTCTCCGAGAATGTACCAAAGGCCCCGCAGGGCTCGCCCCATATAGACCAGCGCCGCACCGGGTTTCAAGCCGCCCGCCAGCCCCGCCCCCACTGCCCCCGCCAGATCAGCCCCCGCCCCTGCCATTCTTTTGTTGCCAAATATCCCCGCCGGAGGCTCCCCCCGCCGCCACGGCGCGCTGGGGCGCATCGCCCTGCCGCTACCGCAGCAACAATCGCCCCCAAAATCGCCCCAAAAATCACCCCTGGAACCCGGCACTAAAAACCTGTCGCACCGCCCCCGATTACCCGCTAGCCTGCGCATATGAGCACCGACCAAATCATCCTCTTTGGCCTCTTCACGGCTGTCTTCGCCCTGCTGATCTGGGGGAAATACCGCTATGATATGGTGGCATTCTGTGCGCTGATGATCGCGGCGGCCACCGGCGTCGTCCCCACCGATCAGGTCTTCTCGGGCTTTGGACACCCGGCGACGCTGGTGGTGGCGCTGGTGCTGATCGTCTCCGCCGGACTGGTACGCTCCGGGGCGGTCTTCCTGATCACCCGCACCTTGGTTGACGCCAGCCGCAGCCTGGGCAGCCACATCGCCCTGATGGGGGCGGTCGGCGGCCTGCTGTCGGCCTTCATGAACAACGTCGCAGCGCTGGCGCTGCTGATGCCGGTCGATATCCAAACCGCTCGCAAGGCCGGGCGCAATCCCGGCCTCTCCCTCATGCCGCTGTCTTTTGCCACGATCCTTGGCGGCATGGTGACGCTGATTGGCACCCCGCCCAATATCATCATCGCCTCGATCCGTCAGGACGCGCTTGGCACGCCATTTCGCATGTTCGATTTCGCCCCCGTCGGCGCGGCGGCGGCCTTGGCGGGTCTGGCCTTTGTCGCCCTGATCGGCTGGCGCCTTATCCCGCCGGGCCAAGACAGCGCCCAATCGCTTGGCGATCTGTCTGAATATATCGCCGAGCTGACCCTCCCGGCCGGCAACAAACACATCGGAAAACGCCTGCGCGACCTTCTGCCCACAGCCGAACAAACCGACACGGCAATCCTTGGGCTGATCCGCGATGGCCAGCGGCGCTATGGGCGGGCGCTCAACACGCAACTTGCCGCCGATGACATCATCGTCCTCGAAGCCACCCCCGAGGGGCTGGATGAATTTCGCAGCACCCTCGACCTGGCCCTGGCAGACCAAGACCGCCAAGACCGCCTGAACGCCGCCGGCGAAGGCGTCGAACTGATCGAAGTCGTGGTCCCCGACACCGCCCGCATCATGGGCAAAACCGCCCAATCCATCGGGCTGATCTGGCGCCAGAACACGGTGCTGCTGGGGGTGGCCCGGCGCGGCAAGCGGATCATGAAACAACTGCGCACCACCCAGATCGAAGCCGGAGACATCCTGCTCCTGTTGGTGCCGCGCGAAACCGGCGCCCATGTCACCGATTGGCTGGGCTGCCTGCCCCTGGCCGATCGGGGCCTGACCGTCACCCAAAACAACAAGACCGCCCTGGCCATCGGGCTGTTTGCTGCGGCTGTCCTGGCCGCCAGCACCGGCCTTCTCTATCTACCGGTGGCGCTGGGGCTGGTCGTTGCCGCCTATGTCCTGGCAAAAATCCTGCCGCTTTCCGACATATACGATCACATAAACTGGCCCGTGGTGGTTCTGCTTGGCTCCATGATCCCGCTCGGCGCCGCTTTGGAAAGCTCGGGCGGCACGGCGCTGATCGCCGGCGCCCTGCTCAACTGGACCAGCGCCCTGCCCGCCTGGGCGGTGCTGACCGTGCTGATGGTGGTTACCATGACCCTCTCGGATGTGCTCAACAACACCGCCACCACCATCGTCGCCGCACCGATCGCCATCCAAATGGCACACAGCCTCGGCGTTTCCGCAGATCCTTTTTTGATGGCTGTCGCCGTGGCCGCCTCGGCGGCCTTCCTGACGCCCATCGGCCATAAAAACAACACGCTGATCCTCGGCCCCGGCGGCTACCGCTTTGGTGATTACTGGCGCATGGGCCTGCCGCTAGAACTGCTCATTGTCGCCGTCTCCATTCCGATGATCCTGATCACCTGGCCGCTCTGACCCGCCTGCATTTCTTTTGTTCCTAAATATCCCCGCCGGAGGCTCCCACACATCGCCGCCATCCCCGGCCCTGCGCAATGGGAACGCTACAGCGGCCAGATCAGCGGGATAATCAACGACACGATCACCGCCATGCTGACATTCAACGGCACGCCGATGCGCATAAAATCGGTAAACCGATAACCGCCGGGTCCGTAAATCAACGTGTTGGTCTGATACCCGATGGGCGTTGCAAAGGCACAAGAGGCAGCAACCATCACCGCAACCACCAGGGGCCGCGCCTCAAGCCCCAGCGCCGCCGCAAGGCCAACCGCCAAAGGCGTCATGATCACCGCCACCGCATTGTTTGACACGATTTCCGTCAGGGTGCTGGTCATGACAAAAACCACCAGCACCACGGCAAATGGCGGCAATTGCGCCAGCTGCGGCGCGATATGGCCCACCAACAACGTGATCGCCCCTGAATTTTGCAACCCGGCCCCAACCGCAAGCATGGCAAAGATCAACGCCAGCAAACGCCCGTCGATAAACGAAAATGCCTCGTCTGCGTCGATACAGCGTGTGGCCAGCACCAGGGCCACCGCCAAAATCGCCAGCAGCAAGATCGGCGCCACATTCAGCGCCGCCAAGACCACAATCGCGCCCAGCGCGGTGATGGCAATGGGCGCATGGCTGCGCCGATACGCCCGCGCCGACGGATGCGAGACATCGGCCAGATCCATATCGGCGGCCAAACGCTGGATCTCTTCGGCGGCCCCCTCAAGCAGCAGGGTATCGCCAACTTTGACCACCATGTCCTCAAGCTGTTGGCCCATGTTCTGATTCCGCCGGTGCACCGCCAGCGGATACACCCCATAGCGCCGCCGCAATCGCAGCGCCCCGATCGTGCGCCCCACCATCTTGCAACCGGGGGTGATCAGCACCTCAACCGTCGAGGTTTCAACCTCGGACAGCTGATCGACGCTGCGCAGATCCTTGTTGGATTGCAGGCCCAGCAGCTCGCTCATTTGGGTGCGCAGCACGACCCGATCCCCGGTTTGCAACACCACACTGCCCAGCATCTTGCGCAGCGACCGTTCCGCGCGAATCACATCAAACAGCCGCACCCCGTCGCGCTGAAAGGCCGCGACATCGGCCACCGACGCCCCGATCAGGGTCGAACGCGGCGGGATTACCACCTCGGTCAGGAATTTCTTGCGGGTGCGATCTGTCAGCATCCCGGCCATGCTGTCCCGATCCGGCAACAACCGGCGCCCGAACAGCGCCAAGTATATCAGCCCCCACAGGCATACCACCAACCCGATGGGCAGAATTTCAAAAATGCTGAAGGGCGCCAACCCCTGATCGCGCGCCACCCCATCCACCAACAGGTTGGTCGAGGTTCCAATCAAGGTCAGCGATCCGCCCATGATCGCCGCATAGCTAAGCGGGATCAGCAGCTTTGAGGCCTTGGTCCCCAGGCTTCGGCTTAGCTGCACCAGAACCGGGATCATCACAACAACAACGGGCGTATTGTTCATCACCGCCGATCCGGCCATCACCGCCAGCAGAACCCCCACCACCGCACGTTTGGGATAGCGCGCCGCCGCGCGTTCGGCAAACCGCGTCAACACATCCAGCGCCCCGGTGCGCACCAGCGCGCCCATGACGATAAACATCGCCGCAATGGTCCAGGGCGCCGGATTGGACAAAACCGCCAATGCGCTGTCATAAGGCAAGATGCCGCTGATCAACATCACCGCCGATCCGCAAAGCGCCACCACCTCGGTTGGATAGGTTTCGCGCAGGAACAAGGTGAACATCAAGGCGACAATCGCCAGGGCAAGCAACGCGCTGACCAGTGGCGAGAACTCAATAAGCGTCATGGGTTGGCCTATCTTACTGGCGACAATACCGCTTAACTGTCGCCCATTGCCCCCTCAAGGGCAAGCGCTGGACGCCGCCGGGGTTGAACGAAATACATGCCGCAAAACATCAGCACCATCGCCACCCACAGCGCCGGAGCGAGGGCCTCGGACAAGATCAGCCCGGCCCAGAGTATCCCAAAGCCCGTCACCAAATAGCTGACCTGCACCGCGAACACCGGACCGGTGCGCCCCACCATCCAGACATAACCCGCATAGACCAGAACATGCAGCACCGACCCAAGGCCATGCGCCGCCCCCTGCACCGATACCAACTGGGCCGGAGCAATCCACTGCCCGCTGGCCAACGCCACCGGCAACGAGATCAGCGCCGACACCAAGGACGCGCCAAACAACACCTGCAACGGGCTAAGCCCGGCCGTGCCCCATTTGGCCACACAATTGCCTTCGATCCCATAGCAAAGGCTGGCAATCAACGCGACACCCACCCAAAACGCCGGGATATCACCGCTGAGACGCGCGCCAGGCAGGATGATGATCATCACCCCCAAAAGGCCCAACAGCAGCCCGGCAAAGCGCCGCATCGCAAACCGATCCAGCCCCAAGGCAAGGGCAATCGGAAAGGCAAACATCGGCACCATGGACAGCAGCAGGGACATCACCCCGGACGGCAGCTGCGCCGCCGCCTGATAGGACGCCGAATTGGGCAGCAAAGTGCCAATCACCGCGATATAGCCATACACCACCAAATGCGGGCGTTTCAGCGGCAGGCCCAGCCCGCGCACCCGGCAAATCACTGCCATCAAGGCGGTTCCGATCAACGTTTGCCAAAAGATCAGACCGAAATGCTGAAACCCTGTGGACACCGCAATTTTCGTCATTGGAATGGTGAACCCCCAGCCGGCCCCCAGCAAGGTCAGCAGCAGCGCAAAAAGCAGCGTTTGCCGCGCGGTCATGGGGCCGCAGCCTGTAGCAGCCCGCCGCCGCGGACCATGGCGATCCGCGTGGCCTTGCCGCTGCGGTCGTCGGTTTCAACATAGACCCCGGCAAGCGTCGCCTCGGAGGCGGCGGGGGTAAAGCGGTCTTTTGGCATGCCGGTGATAAAGCGGCGCAGTGGTTCGACCTTGTCCATGCCGATGATGGAATTGTAATCGCCGCACATGCCGGCATCGGTCAGATAGCCGGTGCCGCCCTTAAGCACCATGGCATCAGCGGTTGGCACATGGGTATGGGTGCCCACCACCAGGCTGGCGCGCCCGTCGCACCAATGGCCCATGGCCATCTTTTCCGAGGTCGCCTCGCAATGGATATCGACGATGATCGCGCTGGCCTGACCGCCCAAGGGGTGGGTCTTGAGCACCGCATCAACCGCCGAGAAGGGATCGTCAAAGGGCCGTTTCATAAAGACCTGCCCCAGCACCTGTGTGACCAGAACCTTGCGCCCATTTTGTGCCGAGAGCAGGCGCGCGCCCTTGCCCGGCGCCGCACGCGAAAAGTTGAGGGGGCGAATGATGCGCGGTTCGGATTCGATGAATTGCAGCATGTCCTTTTGATCAAAGGCATGGTCGCCAAGCGTCAGACAATCGGCCCCAGCATCGAGCAGCGCTTTGGCATGGGCACCACTGAGCCCCATTCCAGAGGTCGCATTTTCGCCGTTGACCACCACGAAATCAAGCCGCCAGTCGCGGCGCAAGCGCGGCAGGTTTTCGGTTATGGCACGCCGGCCCGCGCGCCCCATCACATCACCAAGGAATAATATCTTCATGAGATTGACCTAAGGCGCAGCGCCCGGCGCGGCAACAGGCTTTCGCATTTGCGTGGCACTTTCCTGGGGTACGACCGCAACCGGCAGGACGGGGCGGCCAATGCTGGG
Source organism: uncultured Sulfitobacter sp. (assembly GCA_937138475.1). Lineage (GTDB taxonomy): Bacteria > Pseudomonadota > Alphaproteobacteria > Rhodobacterales > Rhodobacteraceae > CAKZPD01. The sequence goes on from CAKZPD010000024.1 coordinate 17,762, forward strand.
GAGCCTCCGGCGGGGATATTTGGGAACAAAAGAAGCCGAGGTTATGGTTCAATAATGCCCGTTTCAGTGATGATCATGTCAAGCGGCTGATCCGTGGGTTCGAGCGGCAGGTCGGCCAATTCCTGACCGCTGAAGGCAAAGCCGATGGCCAGGGTTTTGCCTTTGGCACGCAAGAGTTGAAGCGTGCGGTCATAAAACCCGCCGCCATAGCCCAAGCGCCCGCCCTTGCGGTCAAAGGCCACCAGGGGGACGATCACGATCTGTGGTTCAAGATAGCTGATCTGAGCGGGGATCTGGGCGCCGAACGGGCCGTCTTGCAGAGGGCAGCCTGGTTCCCACCGGGCGAATTTCAGCGGCTGGCCGGCGCCGGTGATGACCGGCACGCCAACCGGGCCGTGGGCGGCCGCTTCGGCCATGGCCGGGCGCGGGTCGATCTCGGTGCGGATCGGCAAATAGCCCGAGACCGGCACGCCGCGATATCCGGCCAGGACCGAAGAAAGGAACCCGGCGCCGGCGCCAGTATCTGCGGCATGGGCCAATTTGCGCCGGGCAAAGGCGTCTTTGCGGGCCTGGGCTTTGCGTTCGGTCAGGTCAGTCAAGTCGGTCATAAGAGCACCCATGCGGCCAATCCAAGAAAAGCGAAGAATCCCACCACATCGGTCACCGTGGTCACAAAGGCGCCGGATGCCAGAGCCGGATCGACACCGGCGCGTTCCAGCAGCACCGGCACCACCGTTCCGGCGAACCCGGCCATCACCATATTGATGATCATCGCCGCGGCGATCACATAACCCAGCAGCGCAGAGCCGAACCACAGCATCCCCACCACGCCGATGATCAGCGCGAAGATCAGGCCATTGGCCAGACCGACCAGCACCTCGCGGCGGATGAAGCGCCACATGTTGGCGGCGGTCAGATCTTTGGTGGCCAGGGCCCGCACCGCCACGGTCAGCGATTGGGTGCCGGCATTCCCCCCCATCGAGGCAACGATCGGCATCAGCACCGCCAGCGCCACCAGCTGGGCGATTGCCGCTTCGAATTGGGCGATCACGCCCGAGGCAAGAATCGCCGTCAGCAGGTTCACCGCCAGCCATGGCAGGCGCTGTTTGGTGGTTTCAATCACCCGGTCTGACAGCGACCCTTCGCCGACGCCGGCCAAGCGCAGGATGTCCTCTTCGTGTTCTTCGTCCAAGACCGCCATGGCATCATCAATGGTGATCACCCCAATCAGCCGCCCTTCGTCATCGACGACCGGAGCGGAAATCAGGTGATACTGGTTGAAGGCATAGGCCACGTCGCTTTCGTCTTGGGTGGCGGGGATGATCTGGAAGGTTTCTTCCTTGATGTCGACAAGCCGGGTCTGACGTTTGGATCGCATCAGCTTGCCCAGCGTCACATTGCCGACCGGATGCAGGCGCGGGCTGACGATCACCACATGATAAAACTGATCGGGCAGGTCATCTTCGGGGGTGGCGCGCAGGTAATCAATGGTTTGCCCGACGGTCCAGAATTCGGGCGCCATCACCACTTCGCGCTGCATCAAGCGACCGGCGGAATATTCTGGATAGGCCATGGCCTGTTGCACGGCGACCCGGTCGGCATCTTCCAGCGCATCAAGAATTGTGGTCTGGCGCTGATCGTCCAGATCTTCCAGCAGGTCGACCACATCGTCGCTGTCCATGTCGCGGACCGCTTCGGCCAACACCTGGGGGGTCAGGACATTGACCACGTCTTCGCGAATCGATTCATCAAGTTCGGACAGGATTTCCCCGTCAAATTCGCGGTCATAAAGCCGGATCAGCGCAGTGCGTGCGGCGCTGCCTATTTGCTCAAGCATGTCGGCGATGTCAGCGGCGTGCAGGGGGTCCATCAGGGCGGTCAACAGGGCCTGATCCTGGTCCTCGACGGCCTGCAAAATCGCGCCAATATCGCTGGAACGCAGGGCATAGGCCTCTTCTTCGCGCTCAGTCTGTGGTTCTTCGATCTGGTTCGACATGATGCGCCCCTGCTGCTGCGCCGGCAGGATAAGCACTGCCTGTTCGAGATACAATGTGCGCAAAAAGATTTACCCAAGGAAAAGACCGGCCTAAAGAACGCATATGACACAAAAACAGATATTGGTGGGGGCCACGCTGATCAGCACCGGCAACCCGTTCACGGCGCCCTGGCAAGAGGCGGTGCACATCAACACCCAGGGTGCGGTGCTGATCGACGGCCCCGTCATTGCTCAGGTGGGCAACGCCGATAAGATCCTGGCCGATCACCCCGACGCAACGCTGCATGACCATCGCGGCAGGCTGATCTGTCCGGGATTTGTCGACGCGCATGTGCATTTCCCCCAGACCGCGATGATCGCAAGCTGGGGCAAACGCCTGATTGATTGGCTGAACACCTATACCTTCCCCGAGGAAATGCGCTTTGGCGATCCTGAATATGCGGCGCAAATCGCGGGGCGTTATCTGGATCTGACCTTGGCACATGGCACCACAACTGTCTGTTCCTTTGCCACCATCCACCCGCAAAGCGTCGATGCGATTTTCACAGCGGCACAACACCGGGGGCAGCGCATTGTCGCCGGCAAGACCTGTATGGATCGCAACGCCCCTGAGGGGCTGCGCGACACGGCGCAATCGGCCTATGACGACAGCAAGGCGCTGATTGGGCGCTGGCATGGGCAGGGGCGCGCCGAATATGCGATCACGCCGCGGTTTTCACCAACGTCGACCCCCGATCAGCTGAACGCGCTGGGGGCGCTGTGGGCCGAACACCCTGAGTGTTTGATGCAAACCCACCTGAGCGAGCAACTGGATGAAATCGACTGGGTGCGCGGATTGTTCCCGCAGGCGCGCGATTATCTGGACACCTATGAGGCGCACGGCCTGCTGGGCGCGCGCGGCCTTTATGGGCATGCCATTCACCTTGAACCCCGCGAGACAGATCGCCTTGCCGAAACCGGCGCGGCGCTGGTGCATTGCCCGACCTCGAACAGCTTTATCGGATCGGGGCTGATGGATGTCAGCGGGCTGGCGCAGCGCGGCATCGCGCTTGGCCTTGCCACTGACACCGGCGGCGGGTCTTCGTTTTCAATGCTGCGCACCATGGCGGCGGCTTATGAAATCGGACAATTGCGTGGCACGGCCCTGCATGCGGCGCAATTGCTGTGGCTGGCCACGGCCGGATCGGCGCGGGCCCTGCATATGGGGGATAAAATCGGCACCCTGTCCAAAGGATACGAGGCCGACATCTGTGTCCTGGACTTGTCATCCACCCCGGCCATTGCCCAGCGCAGCGCCGAAGCCAGCGACATCTGGGAGGCCGTCTTTGCCACAATCATGATGGGGGATGACCGGGCGATTGCCGATGTGTTTGTGGGCGGACAGCGCCGCGGCGGCTTGGATTAGAGACGATCCTGCAAGGCCTGCGCCATGCCATTCTGGCGGTTAATCAAGGCCGGCATATCCAGGGTTTGTATCTGACCATCTTGCACGATCATCCGCCCCTGAACGATCAGATCGCGCACCGTTTGCGGCCCTGCCAGCAACAGCGCGGCGGGATCCCAACTGCCGGCGCTTGCAATGCCGCTGACGTCCCAGATGGCAATATCGGCGCGTTTCCCCACAGCCAGCCGCCCACATTCAGGGCGCCCCAACACATCGGCGCCGCCGCGCGTTGCGATCTCAAGCGCTTCGCGCGCGCTCATGGCGTTGGCGCCATTGGCGACCCGCTGCAACAACATCGCTTGGCGGGCCTCGGCGATCAGATTGCCCGCATCATTACTGGCCGATCCATCGACGCCCAAGCCCACTGGAACGCCGGCGTCGCGCATCGCCCGCAGCGGGGCAATGCCGCTGCCCAAGCGGCAATTGGAACAGGGGCAATGGGCCACCCCCGTCCCCGTTTCAGCAAAAAGCGCGATCTCGGACGGATCAAGCTTGACACAATGTGCGTGCCACACATCCGGGCCGGTCCAACCCAAATCCTGGGCATACTGCCCCGGACGGCAACCGAACTGTGCCAAAGAATAGGCGATATCTTCTTCGTTTTCAGCAAGGTGCGTGTGCATCATCACGCCTTTGTCCCGCGCCAAAAGCGCCGCGTCGCGCATCAATTCACGGCTGACCGAAAACGGCGAGCACGGCGCAACCCCCACCCGGCACAGCGATGCCTCGGAGGGGTCGTGAAAGGCGTCGATAACCCGGATGCAGTCCTCAAGAATCGCGGTTTCATTCTGGGTCAGGTGATCGGGCGGCAAGCCGCCCTTGGATTGGCCAATGCTCATCGCGCCGCGTGTCGGTTGAAACCGCAGGCCCAGCTCGGCCGCGGCATGGATCGTGTCCTCAAGCCGGGCGCCATTTGGAAAAAGATACAGATGGTCCGAGCTAAGCGAACAGCCAGACAGCGCCAATTCAGCCAGCCCGACCTGCGCCGACACAAAGAAATGATCCGGCGTAAACTTGGCCCAAATCGGGTAAAGCGCCTGAAGCCAACCAAACAAGAGCGCATCCTGACCGGCCGGCACAGCCCGCGTCAACGATTGGTAAAGATGGTGATGGGTGTTGACCAAACCCGGCGTCACAACGCAGCCTGCGGCATTGATCACCGGCACGTCGGCCACCAATTGCGGCCCGATTTCGGCGATCGCACCATCTTTGATCAAGATGTCCTGCCCGCGCAATTCTCGGCGGTCATCATCCATGGTCAAAATGTAATCGGCGTTTTTGATCAACTGAGCGGCCATCACAGCGTTCCTTTCAACAAAGCCAGCGCCTGCGCGTGGATGTCGGCGTTGGCGGCGGCCAACGCCCGCCCCCCCGCATGTGCCGGCGCCCCATCCCAATTCGTCACGATACCGCCCGCCGCCTGAACAACCGCGATCGGCGCCGCAATATCATAGGGCTGAAGGCCGGCCTCGATCACCAGATCCACCTGCCCCGCCGCCAGCAGGGCATAGGCATAACAATCCATCCCAAACCGCGTTAGCTTGGCCTGGGTTGCGACGGCTTCAAAGGCTGTGCGCTCTGCGCCGGTGCCAACTTCGGGGAAGGTGGTGAACACCGTCGCCTCGCCCAGATCGCGGGCGCTGCGGGTGGCCAAAGCGTGATTGCCCTGCGGCGCCTCAAGCCAGGCGCCCTTGGGCGTGCCGATAAACCGTTCGCCAATATAGGGTTGGTCGATTATGCCGAAAAACGGCCCGTCAACATCGGCCAGGGCGATCAACACCCCCCAGGTGGGTGTGCCGCTGACAAAACCACGGGTTCCATCAATCGGATCCAAGATCCACGTCAGGCCAGATTGGCCGTCAATCTGCCCCAGCTCTTCGCCCAGAATGCCATCGCGGGGGCGATGCGCCGCCAAAACGTCGCGCATCGCGCGCTCGGCCTTGCGGTCGGCGATGGTGACGGGGTCATACCCGGCGTTGTCCTTATTGTCGGCAATCAAACCCGGCGCGCGGAAATGCGGCAAGATCGCCGCACGCGCGGCATCGGCCATCAAATGGGCCACGCGCAATATATCTGGATCAAATTCTGACATGGCCCTTGCACTGCCATCTTGGTCGGCGCCGCGCAAGCCTTTTGCAGGCCCGTGGCCGGCCATTGGCGCGTCAGGCCCCTTTGGCCCGATCAGGCCCGATCAGGCGACATCGCTTAGCACGCGGGCCAGCTCGAACAAGCGGCGGCGCTGATTTTCAGGAATGGAATAATAAGAGCGCACCAATTCCATCGCCTCTTTGTCGCCCATCATATCCGCCGGAACCGCATTTTCGGGGCCACCAGCGACCGCGTCTTCGCGCAAACCATCAAAAAAGAACGCGACATCAACCTGCAAGCTTTCGGCGATATCCCACAGGCGTGATGCGCTGACACGGTTGGCGCCGGTTTCATACTTTTGTATCTGCTGAAACTTGATTCCAACCCGTTCGGCCAGCTTTTGCTGGGTCATTCCAACAAGCCAGCGCCGCTGCCTGATCCGCTTGCCGACGTGCGCATCAACTGCATGAACCATGATTTTCCCCCAATTAAGCCAATTATCAAACCGCCCGAATAATCGGATCTTTGGGCTAACATCATTTCCTTAACGAAATCACGAGCTTGACGCGAAGGATAGGGAAAACACTATTCCAATCAATATAAAATCCGCGATACCTGTCTGCCGGCGCCGCCCCGTTCACCCCCAAAAGTTTCATAAACCCCATCCTTATTGATGGATTTGCGCGCTTTCGACAGGGACGCGCCCCCAAAGGCGCGGGAATTCATCAAAACCCTTGCAGGTCAGCGACCATCGCAGACCAATTTGGTTCAAAATCTCGCCGAATTGACCGCAAAGCGCCCGAACACATCGCCATCACACACCTATGATACAATAAATTCACATTTAGTTTCGAACTTATGAACAATGCCCACCTGAAAAGGTGGGGCATCAGACCACCCGCAACCGCGAAATTTCCGCCCCCGAGAACGCCCGGCGCAGCAAATCGACCATACCGTCTTGCACAACGCCCCGACCACTATGTGCTGCCATCAGGTTGATGTTCTGTTCCGGCAGCGACGGCAGGGCACCGCAATGTTCAATCCGCTCAAGATGCGGCGGTTCGGTGCCCTCAATCATGGTGTGCACCGCCAGATCGGCCGAAACCGTTGCCTCGATCGTGCGGTCACTTTCGGTTTCGACAATGACCGTCCAGGGGATGCCGGCGCGATCCAGCGCCTCGGCGACGCGGGGGCGGAAGATACAGTTGCGCCCAAACGCCAACCGCAGCGGCAATTGCCGCCAAACTGAGCCAGAGTGCGCCCCGACCCAGCGCAGCGGCTTGACGCACAGCGTTTCGGCATTGGCGTCGCGGGTGGTTTCCGTGGTCAAAATCACATCACAGGCCCCACGCGCAAACGCCGATTTCAGCGCCTTGGTGTTCGAGGACACAAGATGAACCCGCACCCGTGGAAAGGCGGCGTTGAACTGCCGCAATACCTGCGGAATCGCCGGATAAACAATATCCTGGGGGACACCAAGGGTGATTTCGCCCTCGTAAACCTGATCCGTCAGCTTGCCGATCACCTCGTCATTTAATGCCAGCATCCGCCGCGCATATACCAAAAGCTGCTCGCCGCTTGCGGTCAGGGCAATGGTCCGGCCACTGCGATCCAACAGGGCCACATCCAGAATTTCCTCAAGCCGCTTCAGCTGCATCGACACCGCAGATTGCGTCAAATGCAAGAACCCCGCCGCACGCGTCACCCCACCCGCATCGGCAACCGCCACAAACGAGCGTAGCGTCGTAATGTCCAAATTCCGCATATCAACATCCTTGATGTAACGAACAACAAACATTCGTTTCACCAATAGATACGATTGCGGCATAAGCATCAAGGAAATTGATGAAACGCGATCAAAGTATTTACTGAGCACCGCAAGCAAAGGAGAAAACCAATGACCAGCATGTTGAATGAGACAAGAATTCTGCTTCCCTTGCCGCGGAACCTGCGCAAGGCTTGGGCGATCCGGCAAAATCTTGCCCGCAGCCGCAGAGCCCTTGGCCAGCTTGACGCACAGGCGTTGCGGGACATCGGTCTCAGCCCTGCCGCCGCCCAGGCCGAAGCCCAGCGCCCAATTTGGGACGTGCCGGCAAACTGGATTTGTCGCTAGCGCCCCGGCAAACGGCCCCAATCCGCCCAAGCGCCCCCATCACCCTGAAAAAGCGTCACATCTTTGCGAAAACAGGACCGAAAAACCTTGAATACCGGGGGGCTTCGCCCGATATTCCCATCAGAGCCCACCGGAGAGGGTCCGGGGGCCGGAATATTTGAGTTGGAGGTCTATGAATGGCTGACGTGAACACAATCCGGAGCGCGGCCGGATCCCGCGCCGCCCAGATTGACGCAGGGCTGCGCGCCCATATGAACAAAGTTTATGGCACCATGTCCGTGGGCATGTTGCTGACATTTGCCGCCGCTTGGGCGATCGCGGGCCTTGCGGTCACAACCGATCCATCCCAGGCCGCTGCGCAAATCGGCGCGAACAAATACCTGACCTCACTTGGCGCCGCGCTTTATCTGTCGCCGCTCAAGTGGCTGGTGATGCTGGCGCCGTTGGCCTTTGTTTTTGGTCTGGGGGCTGGCATCAACCGCATGTCCGCCGCAACGGCGCAAACCGTATTTTACGTCTTTGCCGCCGTGATGGGCGTGTCCATCAGTTCGATCTTTCTGGTCTTTACCGGCTATTCCATCGCACAGATCTTCTTGATCACCTCGATCGCCTTCGCCGGCCTGTCGCTTTGGGGCTACACCACCAAGCGCGACATCTCGGGCTGGGGCAGCTTCTTGATGATGGGCGTTCTTGGCATGTTTGCCGCAATGATCGTCAACTGGTTCCTGCAATCGCCTGCAATGATGTATGCGATTTCTCTGATCGGTGTGCTGATCTTCGCCGGGTTGACCGCCTATGACACCCAGAAGATCAAGACAGAATACCTGGCACACGCCCACCACGGCGACAGCGAATGGCTGGGCAAATCGGCCATCATGGGCGCGCTCAGCCTCTATCTGGACTTTATCAACATGTTCATGTTCCTGCTCCAGATCTTTGGCAACCGCGAATAAGCCCGCGCCATACCACTCCCAAGCCCGCCATGGTCATCCATCGGCGGGCTTTTCTTTGCCCACTTCTTTTGTTCTTAAAGCATTTCGGCTCTTGTCGGACATCACCTATCGCTTCCCGAAATCATAGATTTCTACGCAACAGGTGATGAATGACGATGTAAGGTAAATCCGAAACGCTATATATCCCCGCCGGAGGCACCCGCCAATGGCAACCATGCGCAGGGGTCCACAGTCATCCGCGCCATCCCCCAAAAGAAAAAGCCGCGCCCCAATCGGGACACGGCCAAACCATCACAAAAAGGCGGTGATCTTACTTGATCTTGCCTTCTTTATATTCAACGTGCTTGCGCGCAACGGGGTCATATTTCCGCACAACCATCTTTTCTGTCATGGTGCGTGCATTCTTCTTTGTCACATAGAAATGGCCTGTCCCCGCAGAAGAGTTCAGACGGATTTTGATCGTGGTTGGCTTCGCCATGGTACTTCTCTCCTAAGAACAAGCGCTGCCGGACCCCCGGCGGCTCGTGAAATCCTGAGTGTCGGGTTCTAGCCATGTCCGCCCCCGAGTCAACCGCTATTTGCCAGATCGGTGCATGTTTGTTGCACAGGCCAACATAAAAGCGCGCGGAAGACCTATAAGCCGGATTTTGTCCCCGCCCTTGGCATGCCAGGGACGGTGGATGACCATTCATCTGACCATGCGATTGCCCGCATGGCTACAGCTGCCAACCCGGACCTGCTCGGGGAAAAGCCCCCCTGCGGCTTGCGCCGCGCGCGGTCCCTATTTGGCATTGCTCCCGGTGGGGCTTGCCTTGCCGCCTTTGTTGCCAAAGGCGCGGTGGTCTTTTACTCCACCGTTTCACCCGTTCCCTTGCAAACCCGATGGCACGCCATCAGCACAAGGGTGGTTTCATTTCTGTGGCGCTTTCCGTCAAGTTGCCCTGCCCGGGCGTTACCCGGCACCGTTGCTTTTGGGAGTCCGGACTTTCCTCGATTCTGTCACCAGAACCGCGGCCATCCAGTCTTCCGCGCGGCCCCCGTGATGGGGCAAAGCGGCGGCCGGGTCAATGGGGCACCGCAGGACGGATCAAAAGATGAAATCATCTGGCTGCAATGGCCCCTGCCGCCAGGGGGCAAAACGCAGCCGCGTGGCGGCCAAAAGATCCTCGAACCGGCACGGACAGGTAAAGCCCGCCTGCGCCGCTGCGGCCACGAAATCGGGCGCCGCGCCGGCCGGCCGGCGCAATCTGCCGCGGCGGGCCGCCAACCCTTGGCGTTCAAGCCGCGCCCAGTCAAATCTGGGGCCGGGGTCCGTCTTGCGCCCCGGCGCCATATCCGAATGGCCAATGATATTTTCCGGCGGAATATCCCATCGTGCCATGATCTGTGGCAACAGCCCCTCAAGCGCTTGCATCTGAGGATCGCTAAAGGGGTGGGTGCCCAGGTTATCCAGTTCAATCCCGACCGAGCACGAGTTGATATCCCCCTGCCCGCGCCATTGCCCTGCCCCGGCGTGCCAGGCCCGCTGACGTTCATCAACCAGTTGCAGCACCCCGCCGCCCGCCTCGATCAAATAATGCGCCGAGACCTCGGCGCTGGGGTCGCACAGGCGCGCAAGCGCGGCCGCGGCGCTGATCATGCCGGTGTAATGCAACACAACAAAGCGCGGCGTTGCCCCGCCCCGGCGCGGTCCGAAATTCGGCGATGGATGCTGGCGCAACCTCATGCGGCGCGGCCTAGTCCTGGCGCACCTTGCGATAGCGCGCCGGATCCCAGTCGCAGGCATATCCGTCCCCATCCGGGTCCAGCCCGCGCCGGTCAGATTTCGGCCCCCCGCGCGACAGGAAATCAATCTGGGCCTGATCCGCCGAAGCATAGCTTCGACAGTTGCGTTCGTGCCGCGACAGGATATTCAACCCAATCCTTGGATAGACCCGCTCTCCGACCGGGGTCGTGGTCGCCAAGGCATAGGCGACAATGTTGGGCTGCGCTGCACCGCTGCGCGTCGGCAGGCTGCGCGGTTCAATCTGTTGATACTGCGCGCGCATCTGCGCCAAACGCGCCGCATCGCTGGCGATGGTTTCGCGTTCAGCGACGGCGTCAAAGTCGTTCTCGTCCGAGATCGCATCGCCTGTGGGCTGATCTTGCCCCAGCAGGCGCGCCGCCTCTTGCGCCGTTGCGGCGGCCAGATCGTCGCTGGTGACAGGCGCCAGCGGCGTCTGAGAAACCGGCTGCGGCGCCGGCAGACCAGAGCCGGCATCGTCTTGCGACAGCGGAAAGCTACAGCCCGCCAACAGGCCTATGACAGCCACACCCAATAGCCGATGAATACGCATCTTTTCGCCCCGAAACAGTGTTACGGCGCCCCGCTTACCACCATTTGTCTGGTTTGGCTACAAATCCGGCGGCCTGCTCCAGCGCATAGGCGGTGGACAGCAGATCGGCCTCGGCCCATGGCCGGCCAATCAGTTGCAAACCCAGCGGCAGCCCATTGGCATCAAGCCCGGCCGGCACCGCAACCCCTGGCAAACCGGCCAGGTTGACTGTCACCGTAAAGACATCGTTCAGATACATCGCCACCGGATCGGCGTCTTTCATCTGGCCCAGCGCAAAGGCGGATGACGGCGTGGCCGGGGTCAAAATGGCATCGACGCCATCGGCAAAGACATCTTCAAAGTCTTTCTTGATCAAGGTCCGCACCCGGCGCGCCCGATTGTAATAGGCGTCATAAAATCCCGCCGACAGCACATAGGTTCCCACCATCACGCGGCGCTGAACCTCGGGACCAAAGCCTTCGGCGCGGGTCTTTTCATACATCTCGGTGATGCCATCGCCTTGGTCAAGCGCCGCGCGGTGGCCATAGCGCACCCCATCATAACGCGCCAGATTGGATGACGCCTCGGCCGGGGCGATCACATAATAGGCCGGCAATGCGTATTTCGTGTGCGGCAAAGAAATATCGACGATCTGCGCGCCGGCATCCTTGAGCATGGCCACACCATCGGCCCAAAGCTTTTCGATTTCGGCGGGCATGCCCTCCATCCGATATTCCTTGGGGATACCGATTTTCTTGCCGCGAATGTCGCCGGTCAGCGCCGCTTCGAAATCGGGCACTGGCAGATCCGCCGAGGTGCTGTCTTTTGGGTCATGACCGGCCATAGCGCCCAGCATGATCGCCGCATCACGCACGGTTTTGGTCATCGGTCCTGCCTGATCCAACGAGGACGCAAAGGCCACGATCCCCCAACGCGAACAGCGCCCATAAGTGGGTTTGATCCCAACGGTGCCGGTAAAGGCCGCAGGCTGCCGGATGGAACCGCCTGTATCAGTTCCCGTGGCCGCCAGGCACAGATCCGCCGCAACCGCCGCCGCCGACCCACCCGAGGATCCGCCCGGTGTCAACGCCGCACTGTCGTCCTTGCGACGCCAGGGGTTCACCGCATCGCCATAAACCGATGTTTCATTCGACGACCCCATGGCGAATTCGTCCATGTTCAGCTTGCCCAGCATCACCGCGCCGCTGTCCAACAAATTCTGGCTGACGGTGCTTTCGTATTGCGGCAAGAACCCCTCAAGAATGCGCGATCCCGCCTGCGACGGCACGCCTTTGGTGCAAAACAGATCCTTGATCCCAATCGGCAAGCCGCACATGGCGGGCGCATCGCCCTTGGCCAGCCGCGCATCGGCAGCCGCCGCCGCCTCAAGCGCCCGTTCAGGGGTGTGGTGCACAAAGGCGTTCAACGCCGCCGCCCCTTCGATGGCGGTCAGACAGCTTTGGGTCAGCTCTTGCGCGGTGGTTTCCCCTTTGCGAAGCGCATCGCGGGCCTGTGCCAGGGTCAGTGTATTCAGATCAGCCATTATTCAACCACCTTTGGAACCGCAAAAAACCCCTCGCGCGCGTCGGGGGCATTGGCCAAAACCTTGGCTTGCTGGTCGCCATCTGCGACCACATCGGCGCGTCGTTTCAAAACCTGAGGGGTGACGGATGTCATTGGCTCAACTCCATCCACGTTCACCTCGTTCAACTGTTCGATGAAACCAAGGATGGTGTTGAATTCCCCGGCCAGCGCGGGCAGGGCCTCGGGTTCGACCTTGATCCGGGCCAGTTTCGCCACGCGGGCGGCGGTGCTTTCGTCAATCGACATTGCGCGTTCCTCATCTGCTTAGGCGCCGTTTACCGCTCTGCTGCGCGGCTCGCAAGCCTTGCGGCATGCGAAACTTTGCCAGCCCCATGCGCGAACCGCCATTCCAGGGAACAGGCCGCACCATAACAACGCGTGATCAAACGCCTAGGGCCTGCGGCCTTTGAAAAACCGACGCAGCTGCGCCTCGGCGCGGTCGGCGCTGATCCCGTCATAGACCTCGGGGCGGTGGTGGCACTGCGGATGGGCAAAAACCCGCGCGCCATTCGCCACACCGCCAGATTTGGGATCACCTGCCCCGTAATACAGCCGCGCCAGCCGGGCGGCAGCAATGGCCCCGGCACACATGGCGCAAGGTTCCAAGGTTACATAAAGCGCGTGCCCCAACAGCCGCTCGGAGCCGATGCGCGCGCAGGCTTGGCGGATCGCCAGTATTTCGGCATGGGCGCTTGGGTCGCAAAGCTCGCGCGTGCGGTTGCCGGCCTGCGCCACCACCTGGCCCGCAGCATCGACGATCACCGCGCCAACCGGCACCTCGCCGCGCGCGGCGGCAGCTTCGGCTTGGGCCAGGGCCGCATCCATATGAGAAATAAAAACCATGTTCCTGTTCATGCCCGCAATCGGGTCTCTTTCGCAAGGCGTGCAAACAGTCTAAGCGAGGGGCATGACACAAAACACTCCGCCATCATCGCCACAGGGCGATCGAATCGCCAAAGTCCTAAGCCGTGCCGGTGTTGCCAGCCGCCGCGAGGCAGAGCGCATGATCGAAGCCGGACGCGTCAGCGTGAACGGGAAACAAATCAGCAGCCCCGCGCTGAACGTGACGCCGCGCGACCAAATCAGCGTCGATGGCAAGCCCCTGTCAGACCCAGAGCCGCCGCGCATTTGGCTGTATCACAAGCCCTTGGGGTTGGTCAGCACCGACCGCGATGAAAAAGGCCGCGACACCATCTATAGCGCCCTGCCCGAGGACATGCCCCGCGTGATGAGCATCGGCCGCCTTGATATCAACTCGGAAGGGCTGTTGCTGTTGACCAATGACGGCGCGGTCAAGCGCCGGCTTGAGCTGCCGTCAACGGGCTGGCTGCGGCGGTATCGCGTGCGCGTCAACGGCCGCCCGACCGACGAACAGCTTGAGCCATTGCGCAACGGCATTGACGTCGAAGGGGAACAATTTCAACCGATGACCGTGACCCTTGACCGGCAAAAGGGCGCCAATGCCTGGCTGACCCTGGGCCTTCGCGAGGGCAAGAATCGCGAAATCCGCCGCGCCATGGGGGCGATTGGATTGACCGTTAACCGATTGATTCGCATCAGTTACGGCCCCTTTCAGCTTGGCGATCTTAAGCCCGGCGCCGTAGAAGAGCTGCGCCGCAAGGTTGTCCGCGACCAGCTGGGCCTTGAAACGCCCGCGCCCAGCAAGCCCCAAACCGTTCAGCGGGCCGGGGCCAAACGCCCGCCCAAGCCAGGCACCACCGGGCCACAGCGCCGCAGCAGCAAGCCGCGCTAGCACCCCACCCCGTTTAACCTAATTTTGATAGCCGCCCATGTTTTGCCCCATGGCGCGATGGCGCCTTTGCGCCTATACTCCAAGTTGTTTTTGTAACGAGTTTGATTTCTATGAGTATTTTATCGCACCGCCTCTGCGGCCAGATTGACATATGCACAGCCGGCGGCACGGTCGCCGGGCCCGGATCATGACGCCGCGCCCGCCGGATCTGGACAAAACCCCCGAAGGGGGCGATTTGGTGTCCATCGCCAAATTTGGCACGCAGGCACAGGATAAACTGCTGTATTTATGTCATGGCATTCGCGACGCGCTGCATCGCAAAGACGAAGGGCCGGCCTGTGACAGCTTGCTTCAGATCAAGGCTTTGCTGCAAGGGTTTGCGCCGCGGACCCGCGATTTGCGCGGGCGGGCCAATTGGTGGGGACGCCTGTGGCGTACCGGCAGCCCCAAACAGCGCCTGATTGACCGCTATCATTCGATTCAGACCCACATCGACCGGTTCAGCGACGATCTGCTGCGGGCCGAAACCCAGATGCGCCGCGAAATCGGCGCCTTGCTGTCGCTTCAGAAACAGGCCGACAGCTGCGCCAAGTCCCTGTCGAAAACCCATGCCAGCGGCGGCGCGCAATTGGCGCTGATCGGGCGTGATCATGCGACCCGCGCGGCGCTGGATTGGCGGGTGCGTGATTTGGGGCTGTGTAAACAGGTGGCACAGCATTGCCTGCCGGCGCTGCTGCCCGAACAAGACCAGGACATGGCGCTGGTGCGCGCCGTTCACAAGGTTCTGGTCAAGGACTTGCCGCTTTGGGAACAGCATGTCACCCGCGCACTGGGCACCCATGATGCGCGGCGCGACCAGGACCAGATCGACATCCGTGCCATCATCAATGCCAACGCGCAACTGGACCGGGCCTTGCAACACGCGCTGGACACCGCCGATCAGGTGCGGGATTTGCGCCGCGCCGCGCTGGTCAGCATCGGCGAGATTATTCGCGTGCTGAGCCAAGCCCAAGCCACCACGGCCGCCCGCCTGCGCGGGCTTGAGCGGCGCAGCTAGCACCGGGCGCCGGGGTGCGGGCGCCCAATGGCGATTGTGCCTGCGCCGCGCCCTGATAAGGTAGGGCAATGTTGACCGTTTAGGCCCTGCTTTATGTCCCACTTTTCTGCCCTGTCCGAAACGCTGAATGCCAGGTTTTCATGTCGTGCATTCAAATCCGATCCCGTAGATCAGGCGGTGATCGAACAGATCGTTGCGGCGGCCGGGCGCGTGCCGTCGTGGTGCAACGCCCAGCCATGGCAAGTGACCATCACCCGGCCCAAGGCGACCCGGCGTTTTGCCGCCGCATTGCAAGACCATATTGCCACCGGCACGCCAGGGTTCGATATCGCAGGGCCCAGCGGGTATTCCGGCCCCTATGCCGATCGGCGGCGCCGCTGCGGTTGGCAGCTTTATGATGCGGTGGGCGTCACCAAAGGCGACCGCGTTGGTTCGGCCAAGCAAATGCAGCGCAATTTTGCGCTTTTTGATGCGCCACACACCGCGATCATCACCTCTCCGAGAGAGCTGGCCGCCTATGGCGCGATGGATTGCGGCGGCTTTGTCACCGGCTTTACCTTGGCGGCCAAATCTCTGGGTGTTGACAGCATCGCCCAGGCGGCTGTGGCCTCATACGCCGATTTCGTGCGCCAGCATTTTGACATCCCGCAGGATCGGTTGATCCTTTGTGCGATTTCCTTTGGCTATGCCGACCCCGACCACCCCGCCAACAGCTTTCGCACCGAACGCGCGCCCCTGGCCGAGCTGATCGACTGGAAAGACTGATGCGTGCGGTCATTCAACGGGTGAGCCGCGCCGCGGTTCATGTGGATGGGGCCCAGATCGCAGCCATTGATCATGGGGCATTGGTTTTGGTTTGCGCCATGCCGGGCGACGATGAAAACACCGCCCGTGCTTTGGCCCACAAGATCGCCAAGATGCGGCTGTTTCGCGATGACCAGGGCAAGATGAACCTGTCGTTGCTGCAAACCGGCGGCGCGGCCCTGGTGGTCAGCCAGTTCACCCTGGCGGCGGACACGGCGCGCGGCAATCGCCCAGGCTTTTCCGGGGCGGCCACGCCCGAATTGGCACAGCGGCTTTATCTTGGGTTTGCGTCGGCCATGGCCAAGGCCGGCGTGCCCACCCAAACCGGAAAGTTCGGCGCCGATATGCAAGTGTCACTGTGCAATGACGGGCCCGTGACGATCTGTATGGATACCGAGCAAAGCGCATGATGTCCCTAGCCGCCCCAGACCCAAGGCATTTGTTCAACGCCGCCATCAATGCCGTGCGCGGCGACCGGGCTGTCGCTGCTTTTTTGCAGCAAAATGCCATGCCGCCACCCGATCAGATTATCGCGGTCGGCAAGGCCGCCAATGCCATGGCCCACGCGGCCTTGGCGCATTTTGGGGCGCGGCCCTGCCTGATCATCACCAAATATGGCCATGCAGACAGCCCGCCCAGCGGCGCGCAGCTGATCCAAGCCGCCCACCCGGTGCTGGACACCCAAAGCCTGTGGGCCGGGGCGCAGCTGCTGGAACGCATCGCAACCATGCCCCAGGGCAGCCGCTTGCTGCTGTTGGTTTCGGGCGGGGCCTCGGCCCTGGCCGAAGTGCCGGTCGCGGGGATCACCCTGACCGGGTTGCAGGCCTTGGCGGGCGATATGCTCAGATCTGGTGCCGATATCCACGCGATCAATGCCGCGCGCACAGCCCAAAGCCAGATCAAAGGCGGCAAGCTGCTCTCGCATTTTGGCGGCGCAAGCGTGCGGACCCTGGCCATTTCCGACGTCGAGGGCGACGATCTGGGCGTTATTGGATCGGGCCTTGGGGCCGCGCCGCCCCGCCCTTCCTTTGACTTTTCCGCCGATATTATCGCCAGCAACGCCATCGCCCGTGCCGCTGCGGCCCAAGCCGCCCAGGCGGCCGGCGCCCAGATCATCGTCAACGAAGAAAGCCTTTATGGTGACATCACCGACCTTGCCCCGCGCCTTGCCCAGACATTGCGCCGCGGTGGCCCCGGCGTCTTTATCTGGGGAGGAGAGCCAACCGTCGTCTTGCCATCCAACCCCGGCAAAGGCGGACGGAACCAAGCGCTGGGCACCCTGATGGCACGCGAACTTGCCGGGGTTGACGGTGTGGATGTTCTGGTGGCCGGGACCGATGGAACCGACGGGCCGACAACGGCAGCTGGCGCGCGGATTTCCGGCAGCACATGGACCCCAAGCGGCGACAGGGCGCTGACCCGCGCCGATGCCCTGCCCTGGTTGACCGCCCGCAAGGCCCTGTTTGAATGCGGTCCCACCGGGACAAATGTCATGGATCTGGTCATTGCCGTGCGACAGGTTTCAGGCCGCGGCTAATCCCGCTTGACACAATGCGCCGCTTGACCCAGCGTCACGGCATGAGCACAGAAAATAATGCACCGGCGCTGATTGAAGACCCCGATCTGGGCATCCATCTCAGCGATGGTTGCCGCCTCAGCGCCCGAATTTGGCGCCCCGACACCGACCAACCGGTGCCGGTGATCTTGGAATATCTGCCCTATCGCAAGCGCGACGGCACCGCCGCCCGCGATGCGCTGACCCATCCGTGGTTCGCGCGCCATGGCTATGCTTGTGTCCGTGTCGACATCCGCGGCAATGGCGACAGCGAAGGCCTGATGGAAGACGAATACACGCCGCAAGAGCTGGCCGATGCGGTCGAGGTCATTCATTGGCTGGCCGATCAGCCGTGGTGCAGCGGCGCGGTTGGCATGATGGGAATAAGCTGGGGCGGCTTCAACAGCCTTCAGGTGGCGGCGCTGGCGCCTGAACCGCTCAGGGCGGTTATCACCCTGTGTTCCACCGTCGACCGTTTTGCCGATGACATCCATTACAAGGGCGGCGCCCTGCTGAACGAAAACCTGGGCTGGGGCGCGACGATGTGGTCTTATTCTTCGCGCGCGCCCGATCCGGCCCTGCGCCCTGATTGGCGCGCCCAATGGCTTGAGCGCCTGCAAGCCGAACCATTTCTGCCATCAATCTGGCTGCGCCACCAACGCCGCGATGCCTATTGGCGGCATGGGTCGGTCTGTGAAACCTATGACAGCATCAAGGCCAAGGTGCTGGCCATTGGTGGCTGGGGCGATTCCTATAAAAACGCAGTGCCG
>CAKZPD010000025.1 GCA_937138475.1 uncultured Sulfitobacter sp.
CGGGTTTCTTCAACGATCGGCCATTTGGTGTCGGGGATCAGCATGTCGTCCTTGCCGAATGAAATCCCGGCTTTGAATGCCTCGCGGAAGCCCATGGTCATGATCTGGTCACAGAAGATAACCGACTCTTTTTGACCACAATAACGATAGACCGTGTCAATGATCTGCTGCACTTCTTTCTTGCGCAACAAACGGTTAACCAGATCAAACGGCGCCTTGGCGTTCATCGGCAGCAATGCGCCCAGCAGAACACGGCCGGGGGTCGTGTCATACCGCTTGAAAACTTCGTTGCCTTCGTCGTCGATCTGTTTGATCCGCGCCTTGACCATCGAATGCAGGTGAACCTGCCCGGATGCCAATGCGTGATGAACCTCGTCCACATTCCCAAAGACCATACCTTCGCCCGGCATGCCTTCGCGCGCCAGCGTGGTATAATACAGGCCCAAAACCATATCCTGCGATGGCACGATAATCGGCGCACCGTTCGCAGGCGACAGAACGTTGTTGGTCGACATCATCAGAACGCGGGCCTCAAGCTGTGCCTCAAGGCTCAGCGGTACGTGAACGGCCATCTGGTCGCCGTCAAAGTCGGCGTTAAAGGCCGAACATACCAGCGGATGCAGCTGGATCGCCTTACCTTCGATCAGGACCGGCTCAAACGCCTGAATCCCCAAACGGTGCAGCGTTGGCGCCCGGTTGAGCATGACGGGATGTTCGCGGATCACCTCGTCCAGGATATCCCAAACCTCGGGGCGTTCTTTTTCGACCAGCTTTTTCGCCTGCTTGACGGTGCTGGACAGGCCCTTGGCCTCAAGCCGCGAATAGATAAACGGCTTGAACAGCTCAAGCGCCATCTTCTTGGGCAGGCCACATTGATGCAGTTTCAGCTCGGGGCCGGTCACGATGACTGAACGGCCCGAGAAATCGACCCGCTTACCCAAAAGGTTCTGGCGGAAGCGGCCCTGTTTGCCTTTCAGCATGTCCGACAGCGATTTCAGCGGGCGTTTGTTGGCGCCGGTGATCACACGGCCACGGCGACCATTGTCAAACAGCGCATCCACAGATTCCTGCAACATCCGCTTTTCGTTCCGAACAATAATGTCCGGGGCGCGCAATTCGATCAGACGCTTCAGACGGTTGTTCCGGTTAATAACCCGGCGATACAGGTCATTAAGGTCAGACGTCGCAAACCGGCCACCATCCAGCGGCACCAGCGGGCGCAGTTCTGGTGGGATCACTGGGATCACGGTCAGAACCATCCATTCGGGACGGTTTCCGGATTCCAAGAAGCTTTCGACCACTTTCAAACGCTTGATGATCTTCTTTGGCTTCAGCTCGCCCGTGGCCTCTTTCAGATCGGCGCGCAGGGTCTCGGCCTCTTGCTCAAGATCAATCGCGGCCAGCATCTCGCGGATGGCTTCGGCACCGATATTGGCGGTGAACGCATCCATCCCGTAATGGTCTTGCGCGTCCATATATTCTTCTTCGGTCATCATCTGGCCATAGCTCAGATCGGTCAGACCGGGTTCGATCACCACATAGTTCTCAAAGTAAAGAACCCGCTCAAGATCGCGCAGCGTCATGTCCAGCATCAGGCCAATGCGGCTTGGCAGCGACTTGAGGAACCAGATGTGCGCCACGGGCGAGGCCAGCTCGATATGGCCCATCCGCTCGCGGCGAACCTTTTGCAGGGTGACTTCTACGCCGCATTTTTCGCAGACAACGCCGCGATATTTCATGCGCTTATATTTGCCGCACAGGCATTCATAATCTTTGATCGGGCCAAAGATCCGCGCGCAGAACAATCCGTCGCGCTCGGGCTTGAACGTGCGATAGTTAATGGTTTCGGGCTTTTTGATTTCCCCGAAAGACCAGCTCAGGATACGCTCTGGCGAAGCCAGCGAGACCTTGATTTCATCAAACACCTTGGGCGGCGTGAGCGGGTTGAACGGGTTGTTTGTCAGTTCCTGGTTCATTTTCAAAATCCTTGAAAGGGGAGCATTGGAAGAAGCGGGCAATGACGGGTGGCGCGCGGCCACCCGACCATCAATCCGTTATTCGTCTTCCTCAGCGTCCAGGAGTTCCATGTTCAGGCCGAGGCCGCGGACTTCTTTAACGAGAACGTTGAAGGATTCCGGAATACCGGCCTCAAAGTTGTCCTCGCCTTTGACGATGCTTTCATAGACCTTGGTCCGTCCGGCAACGTCATCCGACTTGACGGTCAGCATCTCTTGCAAGGTGTAGGCGGCGCCATAAGCTTCCAGCGCCCAGACCTCCATCTCACCGAAACGCTGTCCGCCGAACTGCGCCTTACCACCCAGCGGCTGCTGCGTAACAAGCGAGTATGGCCCCGTCGACCGGGCGTGGATCTTGTCATCCACCAAGTGATGCAGCTTGAGCAGGTATTTGACACCAACGGTCACCGGACGGGCGAATTGTTCGCCTGTGCGGCCATCATAAAGCACCGACTGCCCCGAGGTATCAAAACCCGCCCGCTTGAGCGAATCGTTTACATCAGCCTCTTTCGCGCCGTCAAAGACCGGCGTTGCGATCGGAACACCGCGCGTCACGCTGGACGCCGCTTCGATCAGGGTTGTCTCATCCATTCCGGCAATGCCTTCGTCATAGACATCATCGCCATAGGCATGGTGCATCGCTTCGCGAACCGGGGTCAGATCGCCCGACCGACGGTATTCCTGAAGCGCCTCATCTACATTGATGCCCAGACCGCGCGCAGCCCAGCCCATGTGGGTTTCCAAAATCTGACCGACGTTCATACGCGATGGCACGCCCAGCGGGTTCAAACAGAAATCAACCGGGGTTCCGTCCTGAAGGAACGGCATGTCTTCCATTGGCACAACCTTGGAAATAACACCCTTGTTGCCGTGACGTCCGGCCATTTTGTCGCCCGGTTGCAGCTTGCGCTTTACCGCCACGAACACCTTGACCATCTTCATCACGCCGGGGGGCAGATCGTCGCCGCGGCGCACTTTTTCCACCTTGTCCTCGAACCGGGCATCCAAGGTCCGTTTCTGGATCTCGTATTGCTCGTTCAGGGCCTCGACCACTTGGGCGTCCGCCTCATCCTTAAGGGCAAGCTGCCACCACTGACCGCGGGTCAGGGTTTGCAGCAGGTCTTCGGTGATTTCGGAATTGGCTTTGACACCCTTGGGGCCTTTGACAGCCACTTTGCCAAGGATCATCGACCGCAGGCGCGCATAGATGTTGCGATCCAGGATCGCCAATTCGTCATCACGGTCACGGGCCAGACGTTCGACCTCTTCGCGTTCGATCTGAAGGGCACGTTCGTCTTTTTCAACGCCGTGGCGATTGAACACCCGCACTTCGACAACGGTGCCGAAATCGCCCGGCTTGACCCGCAGTGACGTGTCGCGCACATCCGATGCTTTTTCCCCAAAGATGGCGCGCAGCAGTTTTTCTTCTGGCGTCATCGGGCTTTCGCCCTTGGGGGTGATCTTACCGACCAGAATGTCGCCTGGCTCAACGTCGGCACCGATATAAACGATGCCGGCCTCATCAAGATTGCGCAGCGCTTCTTCGCCAACGTTCGGGATATCGCGGGTGATTTCCTCTGGCCCAAGCTTGGTATCACGGGCCGACACTTCGAATTCTTCGATGTGAATCGACGTAAACACGTCGTCGCGCGCAATACGCTCGGAAATCAGGATCGAATCCTCATAGTTGTAACCGTTCCAGGGCATGAACGCGACGACCACGTTTTTACCCAGGGCCAGCTCGCCCATGTCGGTGGACGGACCATCGGCAACCACTTGGCCTTTTTGAACCGTATCGCCCACCTTCACCAGCGGACGCTGGTTGATACAGGTGTTCTGGTTCGACCGCTGGAATTTGCGCATGCGGTAAATGTCTACGCCCGCATCGCCCAGCTCAAGGTCTTCGGTCGCACGGATAACGATCCGCTGCGCGTCCACTTGGTCAATGATCCCGGCACGCTTGGCCATGATGGCCGCACCTGAATCGCGCGCCACGACCTCTTCGATACCGGTGCCGACCAGCGGCGCCTCGGCTTGCAACAACGGCACGGCCTGACGTTGCATGTTCGATCCCATCAGGGCGCGGTTGGCGTCATCGTTTTCCAGGAACGGAATAAGCGACGCCGCGACCGATACCAACTGCTTGGGCGACACGTCGATCAGGTCAACGCTTTCGGCTGGCGACAGGGTGTAATCCCCGGACTTTCGTGTCGAAACCAGTTCGTTCACGAATTTCATGTCGTCATCAAGGTTGGCGTTCGCCTGCGCCACGGTGTGGCGCATTTCCTCGGTTGCGGACATATAGTGTACTTCGTCCGTGACCTTGCCGCCTTCGACCTTGCGATATGGCGTTTCGATAAAGCCGTATTTGTTCACCCGTGCAAAGGTCGCAAGGCTGTTGATCAGACCAATGTTCGGCCCTTCGGGCGTTTCAATCGGACACATGCGGCCATAATGGGTTGGATGGACGTCGCGCACTTCGAAACCTGCGCGTTCGCGGGTCAGACCGCCTGGCCCAAGCGCCGACAGACGCCGCTTGTGCGTCACTTCGGACAGCGGGTTGGTCTGGTCCATGAACTGCGACAACTGGCTTGAGCCAAAGAACTCGCGCACAGCGGCTGCGGCGGGTTTGGCATTGATCAAGTCTTGCGGCATGACGGTGTCGATCTCAACCGATGACATGCGCTCTTTGATCGCGCGCTCCATGCGCAGCAGGCCAACGCGATACTGGTTCTCCATCAGCTCCCCGACCGAGCGCACCCGGCGGTTGCCCAGATGGTCGATATCGTCGATATCGCCGCGCCCGTCGCGCAGATCCACCAGCGCCTTGACACAGGCAACGATGTCTTCGCGGCGCAGGGTGCGCTGGGTGTCTTCTGCATCCAGATCCAGACGCATATTCATCTTGACCCGGCCCACAGCGGACAGATCATAACGTTCGCTGTCAAAGAACAACGTGTCAAACAGGTTCGAGGCCGCCTCAACGGTCGGTGGCTCGCCCGGACGCATAACGCGATAAATATCCATGAGCGCGGTATCGCGGTTCATGTTTTTATCCTGCGCCATGGTGTTGCGCATGTAGGGGCCGACATTCACGTTGTCGATATCCAAGACCGGAATATCGGCGATGCCTGCGTCGATCAGCTCTTTCGCGGTGCCACCGATCAGCGTGCCGTCCTTGTCATATTCCAGTGTCAGCTCATCGCCCGCCTCGACATAGATCGCGCCGGTTTCTTCGTTGATGATGTCGCGCGCGGCGAACTTGCCGACAATATGCTCGAACGGCAAAAGCAGCTCGCTCACTTTGCCTTCGTCGATCAACTGCTTGACCGCGCGTGGCGTGACCTTTTTGCCTTTTTCGAACAGAACTTCACCGGTTTTCGCATCCACCAGATCATAGGTCGGACGGGTTCCGCGCACACGATCCGGGAAGAACGGCGCCACCCAGCCCTTGTTCTTCTTCAGCTTGTAAACAACCGTATTGTAATAGGCATTCATGATGCCTTCCTGATCCAACCCCAGCGCATACAGCAAAGTGGTCACAGGCAGTTTGCGGCGCCGGTCGATGCGTGCATAAACGATGTCTTTGGCGTCAAATTCGAAATCAAGCCAGCTGCCGCGGTATGGGATAATGCGGCAAGCAAACAACAGCTTGCCCGAAGAATGCGTCTTGCCCTTGTCGTGATCAAAGAACACACCGGGGGAACGGTGCATCTGGCTGACGATCACGCGCTCGGTGCCGTTGACCACAAAGGTGCCGTTGGGCGTCATCAGGGGCATATCACCCATGAACACGTCTTGTTCCTTGATATCCTTGACGGATTTGGCGCCTGTGTCCTCGTCAACATCAAACACGATCAAACGCAGCGTGACCTTCAAGGGCGCGCTATAGGTCATGTCGCGCTGCTGACATTCCTCGACGTCATATTTTGGCTTTTCCAGCTCGTATTTGACGTATTCCAGCACCGAAGTCTCGGTGAAATCCTTGATCGGGAAAACCGACTGGAACACACCGGCGATGCCCTCGCCGTCTGTCGGAACATCGGCATCACCCGAGTTCAGGAACAGATCATACGAGGATTTCTGCACCTCGATAAGGTTCGGCATTTCCAGCACTTCGCGGATTTTGCCATAGTATTTACGAAGACGTTTCTGGCCAAGGAACGATTGCGCCATGTCAGGTGTCACCTTTCAGAGTTCTCACCGGACAAGAACGCCGCCGGGGCCACGGCGCCTTGCCCATACGAGACGATACGTTTCGGTCCATTCATGGCATTCGTCCCACCGAATGCCTCCCGACCAGTGAAGCGCATCTTAGAAAAACCCTAAACCCGGTTAGGGCTTTTCTAAGACAGGCGAAGCCGGACCCAAAACCTTCGGGTCCAGCTCATTGTTTTCAGCGGGGCACAAGACCTCAGCGGCCTTTGCGCCATGACGGCGCCCCCAGATGGCGCAATTAGGCCAGCTCGACTTCGGCGCCAGCTGCTTCCAGCTTGGCTTTGATGTCTTCTGCTTCGGCTTTGTCGATGCCTTCTTTGATCTTGCCACCGGCTTCGACCAGGTCTTTGGCTTCTTTCAGGCCCAGACCGGTGATGCCGCGAACTTCTTTGATCACGTTGATTTTCGATGCGCCTGCGTTCTTCAGGACGACGTCGAATTCTGTTTTTTCCTCTTCGGCCGCACCGGCGTCAGCAGGACCAGCCATCATAACAGCGCCGCCAGCAGCGGGCTCGATGCCGTATTCGTCCTTGAGGATGGTTTTCAGTTCTTGTGCTTCAAGCAGGGTCAGACCAACGATCTCTTCTGCCAGTTTTTTCAGATCAGCCATGTTTTAGCTCTTTCCGTTTACGATATGTGTGTTCCAACATCTGTGTTAACCAGACGCCAGTTTGACGTTGCTTACGCAGCCGCCTTGTCCTCGATTGTGGACAAGATGGATGCGATATTGCTTGCAGGAGCGCCAATGGCCCCGGCGATGTTCGAAGCAGGTGCGCCCAGCATGCCAGCGATTGTCGCGATAAGTTCTTCGCGCGAAGGCATTTTGGACACGGCTTCGACACCGGCCTGGTCCAGAGCGTTCTCACCCATTGCACCACCGAGAATCTCAAATTTGGGATTCTCTTTGGCGAATTCCTGGGCCACCTTGGCTGCTGCCACGGGGTCTTCGGAAAAGGTCAGAACGGTCATACCCGTCAAGAGCGAGGCAATGCTTTCGCATGGCTTACCCTCAAGGGCGATCTTGGCGAGCCTGTTTTTGGCAACACGCACGGCCCCGCCAGCGTTACGAGCACGCGCGCGAAGGTCTTGCATTTCAGCAACTGTCAGACCGACGTAGTGGCTTACCACAACGACGCCAGAGCTTTCAAAGATCTGGCCGAGTTCCTCGACCAGCTGTTCTTTCTGGGCTCTATCCACAGTTTCACTCCAAATTTGGAAGGTATAAACCTTCCGGCTCAGTTCAGGATGCAGATTGCATCCGTTTCGGGTCCAATTCAGGGACCGAGCCAAAACCGCCCGAAGGCTGGAATTCTCTCGTTTCCCATCTCAGGAAGGAATTATACAGCTTGCGCTGAACCCTCCGTCTCGGACAGAAACAAGGCCGATGGTCTGGCCTTGCGTATTTGGCAGGTCGCCCCGCCAAATGAGGGAGAGGCAGGCACATGCCTGCCCCGATTATTACTCTACGACGGCGTTGTCGACAGAAATGCTGACGCCCGGACCCATGGTCGAGCTGAGCGAGATCGCCTTCATATAAGCGCCCTTGGCACCTGTTGGCTTTGCCTTGGCAACGGCCGACACAAATGCGCGTACATTTTCGACCAGCTTGGCATCGTCAAAGGACAGCTTGCCCACACCAGCGTGCACAACACCCGCCTTTTCGGCTTTGAACTGGACTTCGCCGCCTTTGGCTGCCTTGACGGCTGCCTCAACGTCCATGGTCACGGTGCCAACCTTGGGGTTTGGCATCAGGTTGCGCGGGCCAAGAACTTTGCCCAAGCGACCGACAACAGGCATCATGTCAGGGGTGGCGATGCAACGATCGAATTCGATCTTGCCGCCCTGAACGATTTCCATCAGGTCTTCGGCGCCCACGATATCCGCACCTGCGGCCTGGGCCTCATCGGCTTTGGCGCCGCGTGCGAATACAGCAACACGAACGGTCTTACCGGTGCCATTGGGCAAACCGACAACGCCGCGCACCATCTGGTCCGCGTGACGCGGGTCAACACCCAGGTTCATCGCGATTTCAAGTGTTTCGTCAAATTTGACGTTCGAGGCGGATTTGATCAGCGTGACGGCCTCTTCGACGGTCAAGTCTTCCTTGCCTGCGAAGGCTGCGCGTGCCGCAACTGTGCGTTTTCCAAGCTTTGCCATCTTACTTCACCTCAATGCCCATAGACCGGGCCGAGCCCAGGATGATCTTCATCGCGCCGTCGATATCATTGGCGTTCAGATCTTTCATCTTTGCTTCTGCGATCTCGCGGACCTGCTTGCTGGTCACGGTGCCAACAGTTTCACGGCTTGGCGTTTTCGCACCGGACTTAACCTTGGCGGCCTTCTTCAGGTAATAAGACGCAGGCGGCGTCTTGATGTCCATCGTGAAGGACTTGTCCTGGTAATAGGTGATCACGGTCGGGCATGGGGCGCCTGGCTCCATGTCTGCGGTCTTGGCGTTGAATGCCTTGCAGAATTCCATGATGTTGATGCCGCGCTGACCCAATGCGGGTCCGACGGGCGGGGATGGGTTCGCTTGCCCTGCGGGCACTTGCAGCTTCATGCTGCCAACCAGTTTCTTGGCCATTGGCCTTCTCCTTTTTCAACACCAGCGGGGCGCGCCCCTCTGGCCTTTGTTGCCGTGGTCCGGGTAAGGGGCCGCGGCCCCCGTGCCTCCCACGTCTTGATCACGATCAGATCTGTTTGTTGACCTGCGTGAATTCCAGCTCGACCGGGGTTTCCCGGCCAAAAATTGATACAGTCACCTTGAGGCGCTGATTGTCTTCGTCGACCTCTTCGACCATCCCATCGAAATCTTCGAATGGCCCATCGGCCACCTTGACCCGCTCTCCGACTTCGAAGTGGATCAGGGTGCGCGGGGCCTCTTCGCCTTCCTGAACGCGGTTCAGAATCGCATTGACCTCGGCATCGCGCATGGGCATCGGGCGCCCCTGAGGGCCCAGAAAGCCAGTGACCCGGTTGATCGAGTTGATCAGGTGATAGCCACCGTCGGACATTTCCATATGGACCAGAACATAACCGGGCATAAAGCGCCGCTCGGTCGTGACTTTTTTGCCGCGCCGCACTTCGATCACCTCTTCGGTGGGCACCAGAACTTCGTCGATCTGGTCCTCAAGCCCGTTTTCAGCAACTGACGTGCGAATTTGTTCTGCGATCTTCTTTTCGAAGTTTGACAGGACACTGACCGAATACCACCGTTTTGCCATTTGATCCTTGGTCCCTGTCTTAAGCAGCAGGCCCGGCCTGCCTTGAATTCCGTCGATACGCCGGCCCGCCTGGGCCAGCAACCTTGAACAAAAAATCGGCGCGCAACTCGAATCGCCGCACGCCCATGTTCAGGTCAGGCCTGCGGGATACTCCGGTGGGGCGGAGGTTTCAAGACCTTGCGTGAAATTCCTTGCCGTCTTTTGGCGGCGCGCCTGTCATCGGCGCATTTGCGCCCAGACACGAGGGGCGCAAGCCTGGCCGGTCCGGGATGCACATTTTCCGTGCCGCCCGGAAACACGCTGGGGGAGCCTCCGGCGGGGATATTTAAGAACAAAAGAAGGGCTGGTTAGCCAAAAAGACCAAGCACGGCCTGAAGACCGCCGCGGATCAAGATATCGACCAGCGCAAAGAACACGGCCGTAAGCGCGGCAAGGATGAAAACCATGACGGTGGTCAGCATGACTTCGCGGCGCGTGGGCCAGACAACCTTGGCGACCTCGGCCCGAACTTGCTGAATGAATTGGAGCGGATTCGTAATGGCCATCTGTTTCTTCCCAATCAACCGGTTGTGGCGATGTAGCGGCCCTGCGACCGAGTTTCAAGGGCGCAATCCACAGCGCGCGCAATCGATTCACATTTACGGTGAGGCTGGCAGGGGCTGAGGGACTCGAACCCACGACCCTCGGTTTTGGAGACCGATGCTCTACCAACTGAGCTAAACCCCTATGCCGTGGCTTGGCCTAAGCCCAAAGGCGGCAAGGATCAAGAGCAGAAATCATATCCGGGCGGCAAAAGCGCGAATTTCCAACAAAAAGGGCCGCATGAGTTTCCCCATGCGGCCCGGTGTTTTGATCGCCGGGCCAAAGCCCGAGGATGGCTTATTCGGTGATTTTGGAGACGACGCCGGCGCCGACGGTGCGGCCGCCTTCGCGGATGGCAAAGCGCAGGCCTTG
>CAKZPD010000026.1 GCA_937138475.1 uncultured Sulfitobacter sp.
CTTCCTGTGCCCATAGTTCGTCTCCTTTGCTGCACATTATGCTATCAAAGGAGCGGTACCAAACCGCGACAGGTCCATACGGCGCGAGTTTCAAACACGAGGCGCGCGGATCGAATGCCTGAACTTCAAGCTCGACGACACGCCCGAGGGCAAGTTTGTCGAAACGATCTTCGCCGCCCAAGGCGAACTCGAACGCGAGCAGAACCGCCGTCAGACCGTTCAAAAGATGCAAGCCCGCGTAGAGAAGGGCTATTGGGTTTTCCATGCACCTGTCGGCTACAAATACGCGTCGGATCGTATTCATGGGAAACTGCTTGTTCGGGATGAACCCGTCGCATCCGTCGTGGCAGAAGCCCTGGAGGGCTTCGCCAACGGGCGATTTCGCTCTCAGGGTGAGGTGAAGCGGTTCTTGGAATCCAAACCTGACTTCCCGAAGGATTTACCCAATGGCGAAATTCGCTTCTGGAAAGTGACGAAGCTGCTGACGCGTCCAACGTACGCGGGCTATGTGGAAGCACCCAAATGGGGAATATCTCTGCGCAAGGGGCATCATGAGCCACTTGTCAGCTTCGAAACGCATAATCGTGTTCTGGAGAATCTGGAGCAAGGGGCGCGTCCTGCCGCCCGCAAGGACGTAAACGAGGATTTCCCGTTGCGTGGCTTTGTTGTGTGCGACGACTGCGGAAAGCCCATGACGGCCTGTTGGTCGAAGGGCTGCCGCAAGCACTACCCTTATTATCTGTGCGACACGCGCGGCTGCGAGTCCGCCAGACGATCGATCCCGCGCGCGAAGATTGAGGACGGCTTCGGAGAAATATTGAGAAGCCTCCAACCAACGCGGCAGCTCTTTGGACTGGTAAAGGCCATGTTCAAGGATGCCTGGGACATGCGACTGGAAGAAGCGCACCACACAAAAGATTCGATTACGCGGCAGATGAAAGATGTTGAGAAGCAGATTGAGAATCTGCTCGACCATATCCTCGACGCTTCGAGCCCGTCGGTCGTTGCGGCCTACGAAGGTCGTATCGCCAAGCTGGAGCGCGAGAAGATTGTTCTGAGTGAGCGGGCAGGTCAAATCGTGCCGCCAAAGGGTAGGTTCGAAGAGTTTATCGAACTATCCTTGGAATTCCTGTCAAGGCCTTGGAATATATACGAAAATGGCAACCTTGCACTAAAGCAAACAGTGGTGAGATTGGCCTTTACTGAGCCCCTGCGATACTCCCGAAAAAGCGGTTATCGAACTATCGAAACTGCCTTTCCCTTCAAGGTGTTAGCAGGATTTGACAGTCAAAAAAGTGAGATGGTGCGGTCGGAGAGACTCGAACTCTCACGGGTGTTACCCCACAGCGACCTCAACGCTGCGCGTCTACCATTCCGCCACGACCGCACGCCGTGATGTATCGGTCTCTTAACGCGGGGGTATCGGCTTGTGAAGAGCCATTTTGCCAAAATGCGCGCGCGACATGAAATTCTCGCGCCGGGGGCCGCAGGGCTGGGCGCAGGCTTGACCTGCCGGGCGCCCGGCCCCACAAGCAAGGCGGCGGGCCGCCGATCAATTCGGCCGCGCCGGGCCGGCCGCCACAAGACGGGGACCACATCAAGACGGGGAACACAGATGCAAGGGCCAATGGTTGACTGGATCACTTCGGATGGGCTGACTGACTATCGGCAAGCAGAAGAATGGATGGAAATCCGCGCCGGCCAAATCGCCCTTGGCCAGGCACCCGAGTGCATTTGGCTGGTCGAGCATCCGCCGCTTTATACCGCCGGCACCAGCGCCCGCCCCAGTGATCTGACCGATCCAGACCGCTTTGAGGTCTTTGAGACGCGGCGCGGCGGGCAATATACTTACCACGGGCCGGGGCAGCGCGTCGCTTATGTTTTGCTGGATGTCGGGGCGCGCGGACGCGACGTGCGCGCCTTTGTTCAACAGCTGGAAACCTGGGTCATTGCCGCATTGGCGCAGTTCAACGTCACCGGCCACATCCGCGAAGGGCGCGTCGGTGTCTGGGTCGAGCGCCCCGACAAGCCCGCCCCCACCGGCCACCAGCACGCCGAGGACAAGATCGCCGCCATCGGCATCCGCCTGCGCAAATGGATCAGCTTTCACGGGCTGTCCATCAACGTTGAGCCTGAGTTGGAGCATTTTTCCGGGATTGTTCCTTGCGGAATCACCCAGCACGGCGTCACCAGCCTTGTCGATCTGGGCCTGCCGGTCACCTTGGCCGATGTTGATATCGCCCTGCGCCATAGCTTTGAACAGGTTTTTGACAGCCCGACGCGCATCGCCCCCCAACCAAACAGCGGATAGAGCGCCCAAATCAAGGGGATGCGTCAAAATATCTGCCTCTGCGGCAAATACGATCATTGCCCCGCAGGGCAAGTCGCACTAAAACCCCGGACAGACGAAGCGGCGCAAAGGGTCATCCTTTGGGCTGTGCAACTTTTAAATCAGGAGGCACCGCATGGCAGACGCAGCCATCCACGGGCACGACCATCACGATGAGCGCAGCTTTTTCACGCGCTGGTTCATGTCGACCAACCACAAAGACATTGGTATTCTTTACCTGATCGTCTCGGCCCTTGTGGGTTTCGTGTCGGTCGCATTCACC
The DNA here is from genome assembly GCA_937138475.1 of uncultured Sulfitobacter sp. GTDB lineage: Bacteria > Pseudomonadota > Alphaproteobacteria > Rhodobacterales > Rhodobacteraceae > CAKZPD01. Next base: position 2,613 of record CAKZPD010000026.1, read on the forward strand.
GTTTACATGCGCCTTGAGCTGATGGACCCCGGTGTTCAATACATGTGTATGGAAGGGGCGCGCTTTGTTGCGGATGCGTCGGCCACCTGCACCCCCAACGGCCACCTTTGGAACGTGTTGATCACCGCCCACGGCATCCTGATGATGTTCTTTGTGGTCATTCCGGCCCTGTTCGGCGGGTTTGGCAACTATTTCATGCCGCTGCAAATCGGCGCGCCCGATATGGCGTTTCCACGGATGAACAACCTGTCGTTCTGGCTCTATGTGGCCGGCACGACGCTGGCGGTGTGTTCGGTTCTGGCACCGGGCGGCAATGATCAGCTTGGGTCGGGCGTGGGCTGGGTTCTGTATCCGCCTCTCTCGACCAACGAAGGCGGGTTCTCGATGGATCTGGCGATCTTTGCTGTGCACGTCTCAGGCGCATCGTCGATCCTGGGCGCGATCAACATGATCACCACCTTCCTGAACATGCGCGCCCCTGGCATGACCCTTTTCAAAGTGCCGCTGTTCTCTTGGTCGATCTTTGTCACAAGCTGGCTGATCCTGCTGTCCCTGCCGGTTCTGGCGGGCGCGATCACCATGCTGCTGATGGACCGCAACTTTGGCTTTACCTTCTTTGATGCGGCAGGCGGCGGCGACCCGATCCTGTATCAGCACATCTTGTGGTTCTTTGGCCACCCAGAGGTGTATATCATCATCCTGCCCGGCTTTGGCATCATCAGCCACGTCATCGCCACCTTTGCCCGCAAGCCGGTCTTTGGATATCTGCCCATGGTCTGGGCGATCATCGCAATCGGCGCGCTGGGCTTTGTGGTCTGGGCGCACCACATGTATACCGTCGGCATGTCCCTAAGCCAGCAGTCCTATTTCATGCTGGCCACCATGGTCATCGCGGTGCCAACAGGCGTCAAGGTCTTTAGCTGGATCGCCACCATGTGGGGCGGATCGGTCGAATTCAAAACGCCGATGCTTTGGGCCTTTGGCTTTTTGTTCCTGTTCACCGTTGGCGGTGTAACCGGTATCGTTCTGAGCCAGGCCGCCGTTGACCGCTATTACCACGACACCTACTATGTTGTGGCGCACTTCCACTATGTCATGAGCCTCGGCGCTGTCTTTGCCATCTTTGCCGGTATTTACTTTTACCTGCCCAAGATGTCCGGACGCATGTATCCCGAATGGGCCGGCAAGCTGCATTTCTGGGCGATGTTCATCGGGGCCAACCTGACGTTCTTCCCGCAGCACTTCCTGGGCCGTCAGGGCATGCCGCGTCGCTATATCGACTATCCTGATGCCTTTGCCTATTGGAACGAATGGTCCAGCATCGGTGCGTTCCTGTCTTTTGCGTCCTTCATCTTCTTCATCGGCGTCATTGTATGGACGCTGGTATGGGGCCGGGAATCGCGCGCGGCGAACCCCTGGAACGAATACGCCGACACGCTGGAATGGACCCTGCCATCCCCCCCGCCCGAGCACACGTTCGAGCAGCTTCCAAAACAGGAAGACTGGGACAAGGCGCCAAGCCACTAAGGCCGCTGATGGTCTGAACGAAACACGCGCCTGTCCGGTTTTCCACCGGGCAGGCGTTTTCTTTTGGCCCAGCGCAAACCTGCGTGCCGCCCCCGTTCGGTGGCAACACCGGGCCGGCCTGATGGGTTCCGGGCGCCATGGGCAGCGCCAACATAAAGATGAAAGGCCCCGATATGCCTTACCAGTGGCGCAACGATGCGCCTGAACACACCCAAATCCTGCAACTGTGGCCGCATCAGTCGCTGCCCCGCCGCGGCATGGCCGGATTTATTTTGGTAACTTTCGGGTTTTTGCTGATCCCGGCGCTGGCCTTTTTGGGATCGGTGATCCTGTGGGCCCTGTTGCCGTTCTTGATGCTGGCGCTTTGGGGGATGTATCGGGCGATCAATGCCAATTACCGCGCCCGCATGATCCAGGAGGTTCTAACAGTGGGCGGCGATCGGGTGCACCTGATCCGGCGGGCACCGGGACAGCCGGACGCCGAATGGGACTGCAACAGTTATTGGGCGCAGGTTCTCAAATATGATCAGGGCGGGCCGGTGCCGTTTTATATCACCTTGAAAGGCAACGGCCGCGAGGTCGAGATCGGCGCATTCCTGAGCGAGGATGAGCGGGTCGCGCTCTATGAAGAGCTGCGGCAGGCCCTAGCCCGCGCTTAGCCGATCCTTGATCATCGGTCCGACGCTGCCGAAATCCATCTGGCCGGTGTATTTCCCCTTGAGCACAGCCATAACCTTGCCCATGTCGCGAATGCTTTGGGCGCCGACCTCGGTGATGGCGGCCTCGATCGCCTGAACCGATTCGTCCGGCGAAAGCTGCGCAGGCAGAAATTCCTCGATGATGACAATTTCATCCCGTTCGCGTTCGGCCAGGTCCAGACGCCCGCCTTCCTCATAGGCGCGGGCGCTTTCCATCCGTTGCTTGGCCATCTTGCCCAGAATCGCCAAGACGTCCGCCTCGGCGACGCCATCGTCATTGCCCTCGGCGCGGGCGGCGATGTCTTTGTCTTTGATCGCCGCATTGATAAGGCGCAGTGTCGAAAGCCGTCCGGCAGCCTTGTCTTTCATCGCTTGCTTCAGCGCCGCTTGAATTGAGGCACGCAATTCCATGACATATTCCTTTGGATCAGGCCCAGACAACCGGGCAGGTTCAAGGCGCGCACCATACCCAAGTCGCGCCGGCGCAGCAACCGCCCAATCAATCCGCATATCCGCCGCTTCTATGGCGGTGTCGGCCCTTGACCCGAAGGGGGTGCGCGTCTAGTTATCGCCAGATTTTGCGCCCGCGCTGCATCTTCGACGCCTGTTGACCAGACCCATGTTGACCAGACCCCAGTTGAAAGGACACACCCATGTCGATCCCAACGCCCGACCGCCCAACCGCCTGCCTTGCGCTTGCCGATGGGACGCTGTTTTATGGCCATGGGTTTGGCGCCGCAGGCGAAACTGTGGCCGAGCTGTGCTTTAACACCGCCATGACCGGCTATCAGGAGATCATGACCGATCCATCCTATGCCGGTCAGGTCGTCACCTTTACCTTTCCACACATCGGCAATGTCGGCGTAACCCCCCAGGACGACGAAGCCGCAGAGCCGGTGGCCGCAGGCATGATCGTGAAATGGATGCCAACGACGCCATCCAACTGGCGCGCTGCGCAGGACTTGGATGCCTGGCTGATCAGCCGCGGCCGTATCGCCATGGGCGGGGTCGATACCCGGCGCCTGACCCGCGCCATCCGCCAGGCAGGTGCGCCGCATGTGGCCCTGGCCCATAATCCAGACGGCAATTTCGACACACAGGCCCTGGTCGCAAAAGCGCGCGGTTTTGCCGGGCTTGAGGGGATGGACCTGGCCAAGACCGTCACCTGTGCCCAATCTTATCGCTGGAATGAAATGCGCTGGGCCTGGCCCGATGGATTTGCCCCCCAGACACAGGCCAAGCACAAGGTCGTTGCCGTTGATTACGGTGCCAAACGCAATATCCTGCGTTGTCTGGCCAGCGCCGGTTGCGATGTCACCGTCCTGCCCGCCAGTGCCACCTTTGACGATGTGATGGCCCACAACCCCGACGGCGTGTTTCTGTCCAATGGGCCGGGTGATCCGGCGGCGACAGGCGTTTATGCTGTGCCAATGATCAAGGATGTTCTGGCCAAAACCAACTTGCCGGTCTTTGGCATTTGCCTGGGCCACCAGATGCTGGCGCTGGCGCTGGGCGCTCAGACGATCAAGATGAACCACGGCCACCATGGCGCCAACCATCCGGTCAAGGATCACGACACCGGCAAGGTGGAAATCACCTCGATGAACCATGGGTTTGCCGTCGATGCACAGACCCTGCCCGACGGGGTGATCGAAACGCATACATCGCTTTTTGATGGCTCCAACTGTGGTATTCGCATGGATGGCCGCCCGGTTTGGTCGGTGCAACACCACCCCGAGGCCAGCCCGGGGCCGCAAGACAGCTATTACCTGTTTGAACGCTTTGCCGCCGCGATGGCGGAGCAGGCGGCCTAAGCCCCCCTGACCCGGCCCTGACCTGCCATGACCTGCCTTGGCCGGCGGCAACGCCCGCGCACGGCTGCGAAATTAGCGGATCGTTAACTCTGTTCTGACAGCTTGCCTCGCAACTTATCGTTGCAAGGCAACTCAATGAATGACACCCCGCCTTTACCCCTTTCGCAGACGGACCGCCCCAATGGCCGAATAGGCGAGCATCTAATAAATGCCGGGGAAATTGCCGAACCCGATCTGCGCCACGCCTTGCGCTTGCAAAAACGCATTGATGCGCCCCTGGGCGATATCATGGTCTCGGAGGGGCTGGCCACCAAGGACAGCGTGCTGGCGGCCCTGGCCCGGCAATGGCACGCCCCGCGTATCGACTTGGATCTGCTGCCGCCCGAACCTGTGATGGCCTATGCCTTGCCTGCCGCGATCTGTATGCGCCACCAGGCCGTGCCGTGGAAACGCGAGGGGCGCAAGCTGTTCGTTGCAACCAGCAGCCCGGCCGATTTCAAACGCCTGCGGCAAAGCCTTGGCCAACGCGGCAGCAACCTGACGCCTGTCGTGGTCGCCCCCGAGCAAATTCGCCGACATCAGAACCGGCTTTATGGGGTTGAATTGGCCGCGCGCGCCGCGACCCGCGTGCCCGCCAGCGAAAGCTGCCGCACCTGGCGGTCGGCGCGTGCCCAGGGCTTTGCCCGGTTTCGGCTGGCCTTGGCAACCCTGGCGATACTGGCCAGCGCGCTGCTGGTGGCGCCGCTTTGGACAATGACGGCGCTGTTTCTTTGGGCCTCGGTCACTTTGGGCATGACAACCGCGCTGAAGGCGGCCGCCCTGTGGGTGCATCTGTCACCTATGCGGCGCAGCAACACCCAAACGCGCCGCCACGCAGCGATCCCGTTTCGCCTGCCAAAGGTATCGGTTCTGGTGCCGTTGCTGAACGAACGCGAAATCGCCTCGGCGTTGATTGCGCGGCTTGAAAACCTGACCTATCCCAAATCGCTGCTGGATGTGGTTCTGGTGCTTGAGGCAAACGACGACACCACCAAATCGACGCTGGCGAAAACCGCCCTGCCCAGCTGGATGAGCGTCATAGAAGTGCCGCAGGCCGGCGCGCTGACCACCAAGCCACGGGCGCTGAATTATGCGTTGAACTTTTGCCAAGGCAGCATCATCGGTGTTTGGGATGCCGAAGACTGGCCCGAAGCGGATCAGGTCGAACGCATTGTAACGCGCTTTCACGACGCCCCGGCAAACGTCGCCTGCCTGCAAGGTGTCCTTGATTATTATAACGCGCGGGAAAACTGGTTGTCGCGTTGTTTTGCCATTGAATACGCCAGCTGGTGGCGGGTTATTCTGCCCGGTATTGCCAAGCTTGGGCTTGTGGTGCCATTGGGCGGCACAACCCTGTTTTTCCGCCGCGATATCTTGGAAAAGCTGTGCGGCTGGGATGCGCATAACGTCACCGAAGACGCCGATCTGGGGGTGCGTCTGGCCCGCCACGGTTTTGTCACCGAACTGGTATCCAGCGTAACCTATGAAGAAGCGACAAGCCGCCCCTGGCCCTGGGTGCGACAGCGGTCACGCTGGCTCAAGGGGTTCATGGTGACATATCTGGTGCATATGAAATCACCGCTGGCGCTGCTGCGTGATCTGGGCCCGCTGCGTTTCTTGGGGGTTCAAACGATCTTTCTGGCCACCTTTTCGCAATTTGCCTGTGCGCCGCTTCTTTGGTCCTATTGGATCAGCTTTGCCGGCGGGCTGCACCCGATTGAACTGACGCTGGGCCTTGGCACGTTACACAGCATGGCGATGATGTTCCTGCTGGCCGAGGTGTTGAACATCGTGCTGGGGGTGGTCGCCGTTTCCGGCAAGGAACACCGCCACCTGACCCCCTTTGTCCTGACCTTGTTTATATACTTCACCCTTGGGGCCTTGGCCTCTTACAAAGCCCTGTGGGAGCTGATTTGCGCGCCATTTTATTGGGACAAGACCCAACACGGCACATCAAAATCGCATCTGGAAACCCAAAGGCAAGTTCAGGCGCGCCCGCCCAGCGCAGGCAATGACAACATGGCCCCGCGCGCCGGCCTTCAGATCGGCTCTCCGTCCTCTTGACGGCGTTCGGCGTCTTGCTTTAGCCGCGTCATGAACGCGACCGATATATGCGCACGCAAGGCCGCATCCGCGCCCTCTTCATCGCGTTCGCTGATGGCTTTGACGATGGCTGCATGTTCGGCCTGGGCGATGACGCCGCGCCCCTCGGCCGCCAGTGAGGTGGTGGCCATCAGCGCCATGGTGCGATGCACCAGATCCAGTTGCTGCACCAAATATCGATTGTGCGACGCCAGATGAATTTGCTTGTGAAACCGCCGATTGGCGCGCGACAGGGCCTGTGGGTCATGCATCAACGCATTGTCTGCCTCAACCATATCGGCCAAAATCCGCATCTCTTCGGCGGTGGCATGGCGGGCGGCCAAACGGGCGGCCAGCCCTTCCAATTCGCAGCGCAGGACATAAAGTTCGGCCATTTGATTGTGATCCAGCGACGATACGATCAGGCTGCGGCCGTCGCGCGTCAGCAGGGATTGGGTTTCCAGCCGCTGCAGGGCCTCGCGGATCGGGGTGCGCGACACGCCAAAGCGTTCGGCCAGTTCGCTTTCGACCAGACGGTCGCCGGGGCGATAAACCCCGACATCAATCGCCTCAAGTATCATCGCATAGGCGTCTGTCTGCTGTGTCTTTTGAACTGCCATCCGGCCTGCCTTTGTTATATGTTGCGCCACCTTAGCCAAGGGGCGCCTGTGCGCGCAACCCGGTTGTGGCCGCGCCCTATGTGGCGGCCTTCCCCCTTGCACGACCGGCCCCGCGCCCCTACCAAGACCCTATGACAAAAGATGCCTTTTCCGATGTGACCACCTGGGTTTTCGATCTGGATCACACGCTTTACCCCCCCTCGGCGCGGCTGTTTGAGCTGATCGAGACCCGCATGACCGCCTTTGTCATGCAGGCGCTTGGCGTCGATCAGGCCCGCGCCAATTACCTGCGCCAACATTATTGGCGCACCCATGGCACAACATTGGCCGGTCTGATGCGGGAACATGACGTGGATCCTGGCCCCTATCTGACCGAGGTGCATGATATCCCGATGGACCGGCTGTCGCCTGACCCGGATCTGGCGGCGCGCATCAAGGCGCTGCCGGGGCGGCGGATCGTCTATACCAACGGCTGCGCCCCCTATGCCCGCCGGGTGATCAACGCCCGCGGGCTTGAGGGCGCCTTTGATGCCGTCTATGGCGTTGAACACGCACAGTTTCTGCCAAAACCCGATTTGGCCGCCTTTCAGACCGTGTTCGAAACGGATGGGTTCGATCCGCGCCGCGCCGCCATGTTCGAGGACGACCCCCGCAATCTAAGGGTTCCGCATGACATGGGGATGCGCACCGTTCATGTGGCGCCCCAGGCCGAACCAGCGGGGCATATTCATTTTCACACTGATGATCTGAGCAGATTTCTGGCCCAGCTGGGCTGACTGCGACAAAGCGGCGTTGGACGCCGCCCCCACGCCGCCCTATCTTGGTGTGGTGCCCTTCAGACACGGAAAGCCCCCCATGACCACCCCAAGCTGTGACATCCTGATTTCTGGTGGCGGTATCGCCGGTATGACAGCGGCGGCGGCCTTTGGTACGGCCGGGTTTGACGTGATTTGCGTTGATCCTGCCCCGCCGATCACCGAACGCGATACCGATGGGTCCGACATGCGCAGCACCGCGTTTTTGCAGCCCGCCCAGCGCCTGCTTGATCGCGCCGGTCTTTGGCCGCAGTTGGCTGATCACGCGGCGCCTTTGCAAGTCATGCGCATCGTCGATGCCGGCGGCGCCAAAGCTGAGCCCCGCGCCAGTCATGATTTCAAGGCCTCGGATGTGTCGGATCAACCGTTTGGCTGGAACTTTCCCAATTGGTTACTGCGCCGCGAATTGCAACAACGGTTGAAGGCTTTGCCCAATGTCGATTTTCATCCCGGCACCCGCAGCCAGGCGCTGTTCACCCGCAGCGGCGAAGCGCGCGTCACCCTAAGCGATGGGCGCAAAATCCGCACCCGGCTGGTAATTGCGGCAGATGGGCGCAATTCCTTCATGCGCGAGGCGGCAGGGATCAACGTCAGCACCCGGCGCTATGGCCAAAAAGCCTTGGCGTTTTGTGCAACGCACCCTATCGCCCATGAAAATGTATCGACTGAAATTCACCGCAGCGGCGGGCCATTCACCTTGGTGCCCCTGCCGGATTTTGACGGATCACCCTGTTCCGCGATTGTTTGGATGGATGACGGCCCGCTTTCGCAACGCCGCATGGCGCTTGACCCTGCCGCCTTCAACCATGAGATTTCAGAACGCAGCTGCCATCTCTTTGGTCCGCTGACGCTGGCCTCGCAACGCACCATCTGGCCGATCATCAGCCAACACGCCGAGCGCCTGAGCAGTCAGCGTCTGGCCCTGATCGCCGAGGCCGCCCATGTCGTGCCCCCCATAGGCGCCCAGGGCCTGAACATGAGCCTTGCCGATACGGCCATGCTGCTGGATCTGGCACAGGCCAACCCGCAGGGTCTGGGCGACAGGGCGATGCTGGATCAATACCACGCCGCGCGCCTAAAGGACATTCGCCTGCGGGTGCAGGGTATCGACCTGTTGAACCGCGCCAGCCAGGCCCAATCCCAACCCCTGCGCGACGCGCGGGCCGTGGGATTGGGCGTGCTGCACAACATCCCGCAACTGCGCAAATCGCTGATGCAGATGGGCTTGGGCGTCAGGTAACCACCTTGTCAAGCACCCGCGCCAGCCGCGCCATGGTCGCAGGCACATCATAAAGCTTGTCCAAGCCAAACAGCCCCAAGCGGAACGTGCGGAACCCTTCAGGCTCATCGCATTGCAGCGGCACACCGGCGGCAATCTGCATTCCTTCGGCCAGGAACCGCTTGCCCGATTGAATCTCGGGATCATCGGTATAGCTGACCACAACGCCGGGCGCGCCAAAGCCATCGGCGGCAACCGACCGCACCCCCTTGGCCGCCAGCATCGCCCGCACCCCATCGCCAAGCTGCCACTGTGCATCGCGCAGCGCCCCAAACCCATAGGCCCGCGTTTCCTGCATTGTGTCGCGAAAGGCCCGCAGCGCATCGGTGGGCATGGTGGCATGATAGGCATGGCCGCCATTTTCATAGGCCTGCATGATGGACCGCCATTTGGCCAGATCCAGCGCAAAACTGTCCGAGGTGGTCTGTGCCAGACGCGCCTCGGCCCGCGCGGACAACATCACCAGCCCGGCGCATGGCGCAGCCGACCACCCCTTTTGCGGCGCAGAAATCAGCACATCGACCCCCAGCGCGCCCATATCCACCCAGACACAGCCTGAGGCAATACAATCCAGAACCATCAGCGCGCCGACCTCATGCGCGGCGGCGGCCATCTGTTGAATATAGTCATCCGGCAAAATCACCCCGGCGCTGGTTTCGACATGCGGGGCAAAAACCACAGCCGGCTTGTCATTGCGGATCGCGGCCACGACCTCGTCAATGGGGGCCGGTGCAAAACCCGACAAGGGGTCATTCCCCGCTTGCCGCGCCTTCATCACCCGCAGGTTGCGCGCCAGACCGCCCGCCTCAAGAATTTGCGACCACCGATAAGAAAACCAACCGTTGCGCACGACCAAAACATCGGCGCCGCGGGCAAATTGCCGGGCGACCGCTTCCATCCCATAGCTGCCGCCCCCCGGCACAACCGCAACGCCATCGGCGTTATAAACCTCTTTGAGCAACCCCGAAATATCGCGCATCACCGTCTGAAACGCGGCGCTCATCGAATTCAACGACCGGTCGGTGAACACCACCGAAAATTCCTCAAGCCCCTGCGGGTCAACTGTATCAAGCAATGCCGGCATCTCGCCCTCCTTGTATCTGCCCCCCTGCCTTAGCGGCTTGCCACTGCAATGGCAAAGCCAGATGCGTCACCCGATTGGCCCTGCGCGGCGCTCCTCGCTCAGCAAGACGTTCGCCTCAACGTCGCCTGCCCCCGGCAATGTCATGATCCGCCGCCGCAGCACGCGCTCAAAATCCGGAATGTCGCGCGCCACCACCCGCAACCGATAATCATACAGACCCAAGACATGCTCAACGCTCTGCACCTCGGGGATCGCCTTGACCGCGCGCTCGAAATCCTCAAGGCTGACCCGGCCCTTGGTTGCCAGTTTGACCCCCAAAAACACCGTCACGCCAAAGCCCAGCGCCTCGGCATTCAGCCTCAGCCGCCGCCCACGAATGACCCCGGCCTGTTCCAACCGCTTGATGCGCCGCCAACAGGCAGGCTGCGACAACCCAAACCGCCTGCCCAGCGCCCCGGCACTTTGCGCCGCATCACGCACCAAGGCGCGCAGCAACCGGCGATCAATCTCATCCAGCTCAATCATACCGGCAAACTCCCCACATCATGAATTTTGGCAATCTGCATCAATGCCTCGATGTCAGCGATATGCGGCAAGGTCAAAATTCGGCTTCGATAGATCTGCTGGTAATGCGCCATATCGCGGGCAATGATGTTCAACCGCACATCCACCCGACCCAAAAAGGTCTGAATCTCCGTCACCTCGGGCACCTCGCGCGCGGCGGCCAAAAACCCATCAAACGCCTGCGCGGCGGTCTTGTCCAAGGTCACCCGCAAACTGACCTCGACGGTAAAGCCCAAGGCCCGCCAGTCGATCACCGCCTCGACCCCCTCGATCACCCCGGCCTCCTGCATCCGCGCAATCCGCCGCGCCGCTTTGCCGGCGCTGACCCCGCACCGCTCCGCCAGCTCTCCGGGATTAAGCGAAACCTCGGCCTGCCAATGCCGCAACAACCGCCGATCCAAATCATCAAGCATGATTTCCCCACAATTTATAAAATTTGCGCATGACTTTTTTCTTTTGTTCAAAAATATCCATAAAACAACAATGACCTCAAACGCAACACCCCCTAAGGTGGCCCCACCTCTGACCCACAAGAAAGGACGCCCAGATGCGCGTTTATTACGATCGCGATTGCGATGTGAATTTGATCAAAGACATGAAAGTCGCCATTCTCGGTTACGGCAGCCAAGGCCATGCCCATGCGCTGAACCTGCGCGACAGCGGCGCCAAGAATGTCGTCATCGCCCTGCGCGACGGATCGCCATCCGCCGCCAAAGCCCAAGGCGAAGGCCTTCAGGTCATGGGCATCGCCGAGGCCGCCGCCTGGTGCGATGTCATCATGTTCACCATGCCCGATGAGCTGCAGGCCGAAACCTATAAGAAATACGTCCACGACAACCTGCGTGACGGCGCCGCCATCGCCTTTGCCCACGGTCTTAACGTGCATTTCGGCCTGATCGAACCCAAGCCCGGCGTCGACGTGATCATGATGGCCCCCAAAGGCCCCGGCCACACCGTGCGCGGCGAATACACCAAAGGTGGCGGCGTGCCATGCCTTGTGGCCGTGCATAACGATGCCTCCGGCCGGGCGCTGGAAATCGGCCTCAGCTATTGCAGCGCCATCGGTGGCGGCCGTTCGGGCATCATCGAAACCAACTTCCGCGAAGAATGCGAGACCGATCTCTTTGGTGAACAAGCCGTTCTGTGCGGCGGCCTGGTTGAGCTGATCCGCATGGGCTTTGAAACCCTGGTCGAGGCCGGCTACGCGCCTGAGATGGCCTATTTCGAATGCCTCCACGAAGTGAAATTGATCGTCGATCTGATCTATGAAGGCGGCATCGCCAACATGAACTATTCGATCTCGAACACGGCCGAATACGGCGAATATGTTTCCGGCCCGCGCATCCTGCCCTATGATGAAACAAAGGCCCGGATGAAAGCGGTTCTGCGCGACATCCAAACCGGTGCTTTCGTGCGTGACTTTATGCAGGAAAACCAAGCAGGTCAGCCGTTCTTCAAAGGCACACGCCGCCTCAATGACGAACACCAGATCGAACGCACAGGCGAAACCCTGCGCAGCATGATGCCGTGGATTTCTGCCGGCAAAATGGTCGATAAATCCAAAAACTAAACAGCTGGCTGTCCGGGCCAAAGTCCGGACAGCCCCCTCCCCTTAGTTCAGGCCCACAAATGAGCACCGCGCCGCAGATTACCCTTGCAAGCTGGCTCATGGTCGCTGTGCTTGGCCTCACCTGGGGCGGCACCTTCCTTGTCACCGAAATCGCCCTCGAAGGGCTGACCCCGTTCTGGCTCGCCGCTGGGCGCATCAGCTTTGCCACACTGTTGATGTTGCTGGTCTGGGGCGCCTTGGGCTTTAAACTCTTTGACCGCCCGCCCAGCCGCCGCGATTGGATCACCATGCTGGTCTCGGGCGCGCTCAGCTCGGCGGTGCCGTTCATGCTGCTGGCCTGGGGGCAACAATATGTCACCGGCGGTTTCGCCGGCGTGTCCATGGCCGCCGTTGCCCTGATCGTCCTGCCCTTGGCGCACCTGCTTGTGCCGGGCGAAACCATGACCCTGCGCAAATCGCTGGGTTTTGCGATTGGCTTCGCAGGGGTGTGCATCCTGATCGGCGCCCAGGCCTTCGAAAGCGCCGGAACCACGCTGGAAACGCCGGGACGACTGGCTTGCCTCGCCGCCGCCGCCTGCTATGCGGTCAGCTCAATCTTGATGCGCCGGTTGCCACCGGTCAACAGCATCGGCCTGTCGACCCTGCTGCTGCTGATCGGCGCCGCTGTTGTGCTGCCCGCCGCACTCTGGGCCGAAGGCCCGCCCCCACCGCTTTCGGGCAAAACCGCATGGGTCATCGTCTTTCTCGGCGTCGTCCCCACGGCGGCGGCAAATCTGCTCCGCGTCCTGGTTGTGCGCAGCGCTGGCCCGGTCTTCATGTCCCTGACCAATTACCAGGTGCCCCTATGGTCCGTCTTGCTGGGCGCATGGCTGCTGAACGAACCCCTGCCCGCCTCGCTGATCTGGGCCATGGCCCTGATCCTCAGCGGCGTCGGCCTCAGCCAATACGGCGCGCTCTCGCGGCTGTTTGGCGGCGCAAAATAACCCCTACGGGCTTCTTTTGTTCTTAAATATCCCCGCCGGAGGCCCCGGCCGGCGCCCCGCATCCCGCCGGTCAAAATCCAAGCGCCGCCCCCGCAGCTAATCCCTAATCCGCCCCGATCGCCACGGCTTGGCTGATCGCCTCCACCACGCTGTCAACCGCGCCGACCATCAACGACGCATCCTGATGTTCGGCCATCACCCGCACCAATGGCTCCGTCCCCGAGGTGCGGATCAACAGCCGCCCCTGGCCTGCCAAATCGGCTTCCGCCTGGGCAATTGCCGCCCGGACCCTGCGGTCCGCCAACGGCGTCTGCCCGGCGCCAAAACGCACATTTTTCAACACCTGTGGCACCGGGTCGAAATTATGCAGCAACGCGCTGGCAGGTTTTTCCGATCGCACCATCTCGGCCAAGAACTGCAAGCCCGCCATCAATCCGTCTCCGGTCGTGGCATGATCGGTCATCACGATATGCCCTGACTGCTCGCCGCCCAGATTAAACCCACCGGCGCGCATCCGTTCCACCACATAGCGATCACCAACAGCGGTCCGCTCAAGGCGCAGATCACGCGCGGCCAGAAATTGCTCAAGCCCCAGATTGGACATGACCGTCGCCACCAGGGCGCCACCGTTCAAACGCCCCTCATCGGCCCAGCGTGCCGCCATCAATGCCATGAATTGATCGCCATCGCCAACTTTGCCGTTTTCATCCAACAATATCACCCGGTCCGCATCGCCATCCAGACATATCCCGACATCGGCGCCCGTCGATCGCACCAGCTCTGCGGCGCGCTCTGGGTGGGTCGATCCGCAACCTTGATTGATATTATGCCCATCCGGGGCCACCCCGACCGGCACAACCGTTGCCCCCAGTTCCCACAACGCTTCCGGGGCGACGCGGTGGGCCGCGCCATTGGCACAATCGACCACAACCTTAAGCCCGTCCAGCCGCATGTGGCGCGGAAACGTTGATTTCACCCGCTCAACATAGCGGAACCGGCCATCATCAATCCGCTTGGCGCGGCCAATCGCGGCAGCGCCGGTCGGCGTCACACCCGCGGCGACCAAGGCTTCGATTTCGCGCTCGGCCTCGTCCGACAGCTTAAAGCCATCAGGGCCAAAAAACTTGATGCCATTGTCCTGCGCCGGATTGTGCGAGGCAGAAATCATCACCCCCAGATCCGCCCGCATCGACCGCGTCAGCAACCCCACGGCCGGGGTCGGCACCGGCCCCAGCAACAGCACATTCATCCCGGTCGAGGTCAACCCCGCCGTCAAGGCGCTTTCGAACATATAGCCCGACAACCGCGTGTCCTTGCCAATCACCACCCGGTGCGTCGCCATATCATCGCGGCGGAAATAACGGCCAACCGCCGCGCCGATACGCAGCGCCATCTCGGCGGTCATCGGATAAAGGTTGGCGGTGCCACGCACCCCGTCAGTGCCAAAGAGCTTTTTCATACAATCATGCCTTATTGCTTTAATGCTATATATACCGCTTCTATGGGCTGCCCAATGTTGCCGCCCGCCAAAGCGCAATGGCCTGCGCGGTTTCGGCAACATCATGCACGCGGACAATCTGAACACCCTGCGCCAGCGCCGCCAGCGCCACCGCAACCGAACCAGGACCGCGATCCTGGGCATTGGCGGCGCCGCCAATCGTGCCAATAAACCGTTTACGCGAAGCCCCCAAAAGGACCGGCACGCCCAAGCCATGAAACAGGCTCAGCCGTGACAACAGCGCCAGATTATGCGCCTGGGTCTTGCCAAATCCGATCCCCGGATCTGCAATGATCCGCCCCTTGGGGATACCTTGTGCCTGAAGATCCTCGATGCGGTTGCGCAGAAAATCATATACATCCAGCAGCACGTTTTCATACTGGGGGGCATCTTGCATGGTGGCCGGGTCGCCCTGGGCGTGCATCACACAGACCGGGGCGCCGGCAGCTGCGCACAAGGGCGCCAGCGCGGGATCAAAGGTAAAGCCTGACACATCGTTGACCAGATTCGCCCCGGCTGAAATCGCCGCCTCGGCGACCGCGGCTTTGCGCGTGTCGATGGAAATACGGCGACCCGCATCATCTTGGCGCAGGGCGCGGATCACCGGCACGACCCGCGCGATTTCATCCGGCGCCGGGATAAAATCCGCCCCTGGCCGGGTCGATTCGCCGCCCACATCCAACACATCCGCCGCTGCCATGGCCCGGGCCCCCATGCGCGCCGCATCAACCCCTGCATGGCGGCCCCCATCCGAGAAACTGTCCGGCGTGGCGTTCAATATCCCCATAATGCGTGGGCGTGTCCAATCCAACCCGGCGATATCAGGGCGCGGCGCGGTCAAAGTGGCGATGACATCCTGCGGGGCATCGTGATGGGCAATTACCACCGGCGCGACCGCGCGGGACAGGACCTCGAGCTGGGTGAACCACCCCCAGCCCCCCGCCAAGACCAACGCATTTTCCGGGCGTCCCGGCCCCACCTGCACCAAGGGGCGAAAATAACGCGCGCGCACGCTAGAGCTTTGCCATATCGGCAGAAGCGGCCCGCAACGGCACGTCGGCCGTCACAGGCAGGCCTTCGCCGATGACCAGCAGCTCTTGTGCGGCAAAGCTGGCGGCAAACCACGCCGCAAGCGCCACCGCGTCGCTGGGCTGCGCCGAGGGGCCATCCACCGCATCAAGGACAATCTTGGACGGAGCCCAGACGCAGGTCTGGCCATTCTTCATCGCCCAATCCAGTTCGGTGCGTGTTGAAACCACGACGCACCGGTCATCGCGCGCCGCCAGAACCCAAGCGTTTTGCTCAATCGCCAAAAGGTCAATGCGCCGCTGCGCCATTTTGTGACCGGGCTGCGGCGCGGCGGTATCGGGGGCGCCGACGCAAAATATCAACGGACGGCCTGATTGCTCAAGCTGATCAATCCAACCGGGCAAATGCGCCGAAGCAATCGCCGCATTGCTGAGGTAGACCAGCTCGGGGTGGGGCACTTCGCTGGCGACAGCTGTGGCGCCCTGCCCTTTGGCCCGCACGATCTCGACCCCCAGGGCCGCCGGGCCACGGTCCAGCTTTTCGATCCGCACAAAGACCCGCGCCGCCTGTGGTTCGGCCAAAATGATATCAGCAACCCGTTCGGCCAAGGTCTCTAGCAGGTTCAGGCGCTCTTCGCCCAGCGCCAGGGCAATGGCCTCGGTCACTTTGTCATAGGACAAGATCCGGTCGACATCATCATCGACCGGCCCGCGCAAGGGCTTGACCTCGACCACGATATTGAAGGAGATCCGCTGCACAACGCCGCGTTCGGCCTGAAAGGCGCCGATCTCGACCTCGACCGTGTGATTGCGCACCGAAATGCGATCCAGCGGCGCGCCCTGGGCGGTGGCGGCGGCGCGCTCCGAGGGGTGCTCGAAGGCGAGGCGAATATCAGACGTCATGGCAAGACCTTGTCACAGCAAATGGGTCACGGGGAAAACGCGCCCGCGAAGGCCCTTCCCTTAACAGCCGCCCCCGGCCAAGGCCAAGGGCGAATTGCGTCAATTGCTGGCGGTTTTCCAGGTATGACGATAGAAAATGTGATCCCCGATGGCCGCCGTCTTGACATAGACTTTGCTCCAGTTGGGGCGCACGGCTGTGGTGTGGTAATGTGTTGCGCCGCGCGTCAGATCGGGCACCTTGCCATCAAGCACCGCGCGCGCCACCTTGGCCACACGTTCATAGGCGACAGGTTCGGAAATCGTTTCCGCCAGCCCGTCGCAGGTGTAACTGAACTGACAGCGATACTTGCGCCCGGTGCCCTGATTGATCACATCACAGGCGGTCGACGGAAAGCGCGCGGATTTCACCCGGTTCATGATCACTTCGGCAACCGCGAACTGGCCTTTGACGGTCTCGCCGCGGGCCTCGAAATAAAGCGCCTCGGCAAGGCACTTCAGCTCTGCTCCTCCAGAGGCGGCCGGCTGGGCATCCACCCAATCCCGCGACAGATCCTCATCCGTCAGGGATTTCCCGCGTGGTTCGGTCAGCAGCGTCTTGAGGCGCTTGAAGGACACGGCCCCAAAGGCGCGCGGTTCTTCCTTGATCAGGTCTTCTACTTGGTTCGCATTCGTCGCAGCAGGCCCCGTGGCAAGGGCCGCCAAAAAGATCACAAACGCCCCAAGTGCATTCTTGCAAATGCCCATAAGGCCCCCCACTCATCGTTTCGGTGGCATGGCCATAGGCGCGAAAACGCAGGACGTAAAGGTCAAGGGTTAATTGATCGTTAATACCTGTGTTTCTTCGGCAACAAATTGCCAAAGATCAAGCTGTATATAGACGCATCTTTCCCGGATCATACCCTATGTTGTGGGCTATCGCTAACTGTGCGGCGGCCAGCCGCGCCACAGGCACACGGAACGGAGAGCAAGAAACATAGTCAAAACCCGCCGCCCGGCAAAACGCGATTGATTCGGGGTTGCCGCCATGTTCGCCGCAAATGGACAAGGTCACACCCGGCTGCGCCTGTCGCCCGCGTTCGGCCCCCAGTTTAAGCAGCTCGCCCACCCCATCGGTATCAAGCGTATGGAACGGGTCTTCGGGAAAGACGCCCTGCTGCACATAATCCGACATAAAGCGCCCGGCATCATCACGCGACAACCCATAGGTCATCTGCGTCAAGTCATTGGTGCCAAAGCTCAAAAAGCTGCAATAAGGCGCGATATCCCCCGCCCTTAAGGCCGCCCGCGGGGTTTCGACCATCACACCAAGCCGATAGGTAAATTCCGTTTCCCGCGCATTGCGCACCGCGGCCGCCACCCCATCAATCGAGGTTTTGACCAATTCCACCTCGCGCTTGGCGCTGACCAGCGGGATCATGATTTCCGGCACCACAGGCGCGCCATCGCGGCTGGCCTCAATCGTGGCCTCAAAGATCGCCTGCGCCTGCATCTCATAGATTTCCGGCAAGGTCACACCCAAACGCACCCCGCGCAGCCCCAACATCGGGTTGTATTCGCTCATCGCGGCAATGCGGCGCGTGACATCTGACAGGGGCAGGCCCAAGGCCTCGGCCAGATGGCGCTGTCCGGCGCGATCGCTTGGCAGGAACTCGTGCAGGGGCGGGTCGAACAGACGAATACAAACCGGCTGACCTTGCATAATCTTGAACAACTGTATGAAGTCAGCCCGCTGCATCGGCAAAAGCCGCTCAAGCACCGCGCGCCGGTCTTCGGCGCTTTCGGCAAAGATCATCTCGCGCATGACAGTCAGGCGGCCCGCTTCAAAAAACATATGTTCCGTGCGGCACAATCCGATGCCCTGCGCGTTGAAATTGCGGGCCGTCTGCGCATCCAAAGGTGTGTCAGCATTGGCCCGGATGCCGATATCGCGCTCAGCATCGGCCCATTCCATCAACTTCTGAAATGCATCGTCTTGCGCCGCTTCTTGCATTTTCGGCGCCCCAAGCAACACCTGTCCGCTTGATCCATCGACGGTGATCACATCCCCCTCGCCCAGCACACGGCCATCCGCCGCGATGATCTGGCGATCCAAAAGGTTGAACTTCATATTCGAGGCCCCAACCACACAAGGCAACCCGATCCCGCGCCCGATCACCGCCGCATGGCTGGTGATTCCGCCCCGCTCGGTCAACACCGCCTTGGCCACATGCATACCGCGAATATCCTCGGGGCTGGTTTCCCGGCGCACCAGAATACAGGCCTCGCTGCGCGCCGCAGCCGCCTGCGCATCGGCGGCCGAAAAGACGATCCGCCCCGTTGCGGCGCCTGGGCTGGCGGCAATGCCGCGCCCGATGATGTCGCGCTTGGCCTGGGCATCGACCTGCCGGTGCAACAATTCGGTCAAGGTCCGTGGCTGCACCCGCATCAACGCCTCGGCACGCGGAATGATCTGATCCTCGGCCAAGCCAACCGCGATGCGCACAGCCGCCCGGCTGGATCGCGCCACCCGCATGCCATCCAGAATAAACAAGGCGCTGTCCTCAAGGACAAATTCTATCTGCATCTCTTCGCGCAGTTTGCGCCGCATCAACGCCCCATGCGCCTTCAGGTCCGCAAAGGCCTCGGGCGCCAGCTCTTCCAACGATTGGCCGCGTGGATCGCGCGTCAAATACAGCGACGCCGCATCATCCGCCAAGGCGTCCCTGCCCTGACTCTGGCTCAGATACCGCCCGGTGATCTGCGCAAGCCCGCTGTCGCTGTCAACCAACTGCAACACCCCTGACCCGCATTCCCCGCGCCCAAGCCCCAGGGCCATCTGCTGCACCACCAGCCCCAGCCCGGCATCCGCCGGCGCCCCCTTCGCCTGCCGCAAAAGCCGCGCCGATGTGCCCCCCCAGGCCCGCGCCATCGACTGCAACACCCCGCCCAACTGCGCGCCGATCTCTCGCGGGAACGGCTCCTCCATTTCGGCCTCATAAACCCGCAGCGACGCCGACAGGGCATCACCGCCCATGGCATCAATGTCATCGAAAATATCAGGGTCCAGCCGCGCCACATTCACCGCATAAGACTGGATAAACCGCGTATACAGCGCCTCGGCCGCCGCACGCCCCAATCGCTCCGCCAAGGCTGCACACAGCACTTCATTCATGCCAATATTCAAAACCGCCCCCGGCCCCCCCCAATCAGGGTCCTCCGAAGACGGCCGCACACACAATAGAACCCCGGCAGGGAATTGCGAAATAATCGCCTCCACATCCGGCAACTCGCCATTGGCGATCTTGTTCACCGTCGGAAAAGACAAGGCCACCGTCGCCGGCACCGGCAAATCCAGCCGCACCAAACGCTGCAAACATTTGGCCCGGCCCCCATGGGTTTCATTGGCAATCGGCGCCGTGGCCGTCACAAGGGTGGTATGCGGGTCATTCTGCACTGCGGCACCTCTCAGTTATCAAGGCAGCATAGGGCCTGCGCCGCATCTGGCAAGGGGCCGCAAACCAAAGCCCGCCGGCTTCTTTTGTTCTTAAATATCCCCGCCGGAGGCTCCCGAACCGCACCGCACCGCCCCTTCGCAGGCGGTGGGGCGCTACCCTTCAATCCGGGACAAATCCGCCACCAGGCCACAGGTGCTGCGGATCTGGCTCAGCAGGTTCAAGCGGTTGCGCCGCACCGCCGCATTCTCGGCATTGACCTGCACCGCGTCGAAAAACCCATCCACTGGCGCCCGCAACGCCGCCATTGCCGCCACCGCACGGCCAAAGTCCTGCGCCGCAATCGCCGGCTTGATCTCTGCACCCGCCTGCTCAAGCGCGGCAAAAAGCGCCCGCTCGGCCTCGGTTTCGGCAAACTTTGGATCTGCGCCAAAGGAATATTCCACCCCGTCCTTTTGCTCGGCCTGCGCCAGAATATTATTGGCGCGCCGAAAGCCCTGGATCAGGTTTTCACCATCCTCGGTGCGCAAAACCGCCTCAAGGGCGCGCGCCCGCTTGACCAGCACCGCCAGATCGCCCTGCCCGCCCGATCCCAGGCAGGCATCAATGATGTCATGACGCAAACCCTGATCGCGCAAATAGACCTTCAGGCGGTCATGAATAAACCCCAGGATATCGCTGGGCTGGGCCAACGTGCCGGCATCGCCGCGCGGCCCGACAATCGCCGCCGCCGCGCTCAGCGCTGCGTCCAGATCAAGCGACAGATCGTTCTCGATCAGCAACCGGATCACCCCCAAGGCGGCCCGGCGCAGCGCAAAGGGGTCTTTTGATCCGGTGGGCTTTTCATCAATCGCCCAGAACCCGGTCAACTTGTCGATCTTTTCCGCCAGCGCCACCACAACCGAGATCGGCGCGTGCGGCACAGCATCCGACGGACCAAGCGGGGCATAATGCTCTGGTGCGGCTTGGGCCACCGCCTCGGGCAACCCGGCGGCACGGGCATAATACCCCCCCATGATCCCTTGCAGCTCGGGGAATTCATAGACCATCTCGGACGACAAATCGGCCTTGGCCAACCGCGCGGCCTGTTCCGACAACGCAGCGTCGGCCCCCAGCTGCGGCGCCAGAACCGCCGCCATCTGGGCCATTCGGTCGATCAGATCGGCCTGGGTGCCCAGCTTGTTGTGAAAGGTAACCGCCTTGAGCGTATCAACCCAGGTCTGCATCCCCGCCGCGCCGCTTGCCACGCGCAGGTCGTTTTCCCAAAAGAACTTGGCATCAGCCAACCGTGCCGCCAGCACCTTTTGATTGCCGGCCAAAATGGTTGCGCCCTGATCGGCGGTTTCACGGTTTGCCACGGTGATAAACCGTTCAATCCGCCCAGTTGTCACATTGCGCACCGAAAAAAACTTCTGATGTTCTTTCATCGAGGTCTGCAACACCTCGGCCGGCAGGTCCAAAAAGGCCGCGTCGATACGGCCCATCAAGACCACAGGCCATTCCACCAATCCGGCAACCTCGGTCAAAAGCGCCTTGTCCTCGATCACCTCAAGCCCGCTGGCGAACGCCTGGTTACACGCGTCGTTCCAGATCGCATCGGCCCGTTCAGCCGCATCCAGACACACAAAAGCGCGGCGCAATTTCGCGGCGTAATCCTCAAACCCCGTGACCCGCAGCGGCGCAGGCGCGTGAAAGCGATGGCCAAAGGTCACATCCCCGGCGACGATCCCATCCACCTCAAGCGGCACAACCGACGCAAGGCCGGCCTCGTCTGACAGCACACACAGGATGCTGTGCAGCGGGCGCACCCACCGCAAGCTGCCGCTGCCCCAGCGCATGGACTTGGGCCATGGGAAATTCCGGATCGCGTCCTCAAGCACCTTGGCGACGATATCCGCCGCAGGCTGTCCGGGCTTTTCGATCACCGCAAAGAAAACATCGCCCTTGGGGGTCTCGCGGCGCTCAAGCTGATCGAACTGCAATCCGGCCCCGCGCAGAAACCCGTCGATGGCCTTTTGCGGCGCATCGGCGCGCGGGCCCTTGCGTTCTTCTTTGGTGGTGGGGCTGGCCGCCAGCAAATCGCCAATCGCCAACGTCAGGCGCCGCGGCGTCGAAAAGGCCGCCGCCGATCCATAGGTCAAGCCAGCGTCGACCAGCCCATCAGTGACCAGTTTTTTCAAATCCTGCGCCGCACGCGCCTGCATCCGTGCCGGAATTTCTTCGGAAAAAAGCTCTATCAGCAGGTCAGGCATCATTTGGTCTCCGGCAGTCTGGGGCATTCTTCGCCCACAATGGTCCCGTCATAGGCTTTGTCGCCACAATCGTTCAGGTCATGCCACACAAAGCCGCGCCCCTGTGCGTCGATGGCGACAATGCGATCAACACCAAAGGCAATGTTCTTTTCCCCCAGATACGCCGTTGCCGCGCCGCTTTGCAGGGCCTGTGTCAGGGCCGGCGCATCAAAGCAATCGAACCATTTTGGCGCCAACCGTGGCAACGCCTCGGCACGGGTTTCAAAGCGTCCGGCCAGATCCGTCGCCGCTTGGGCCAGGGTGAAACAGGCCCGGAACCGGATCGGCGAGCTGTGCGCATCAATGGCCTGCACCTCGGTGACGGCCAAGACCTGCGGGGCACCCCCATCCAGCGGGGTCAAGCGGATCACCACCTGCTCTGCCGGGACCGCGCGGTAATACCCATAGACCTGAAGATAATAAAGCCCGCCCCCCGCAATCACCGCACAGAGCAAAATTCCAAGGCCTGCGATCCGCCCCATCATGCGACAGCATCCGGTTGCCAGCCTGCGGCGCGGGTTTGCACAAAGGCATCGGCGCATTGTTTGGCCAAGGCCCGCACGCGGCCGATATAGGCCTGACGCTCGGTCACGGAAATCACCCCGCGCGCGTCCAAAAGGTTAAAGATATGGCTGGCTTTGATACATTGATCATAGGCCGGATGCGCCATGACGATGCGTTTCCCGGTCTTGGGGTCGTCATGATCGACCGCCAGGATCGCAAGGCATTCGGCCTCGGCCTCTTCAAAGTGGCGCAGCAGCACATCGGTATTGGCCACATCGAAATTCCAGCGCGCGTATTCTTCTTCGGTTTGTTTGAACACATCGCCATAGCGCAGCGGGATCGGCGCAGACGGATCGTTGAACGGCATATCCATCACATGATCCACACCCAGCACATACATCGCCAAACGCTCAAGCCCATAGGTCAGCTCGCCTGATACAGGGGTGCAATCATGGCCGCCGACCTGCTGAAAATAGGTGAACTGGCTGACCTCCATTCCGTCGCACCAGACCTCCCAGCCCAGGCCCCAGGCGCCCAGGGTCGGGCTTTCCCAATCGTCTTCGACGAACCGGATGTCATGCAGCGCCATATCGACGCCGATCGCCTCAAGCGACCCCAGATAAAGCGCCTGCAAATCAGGGGGGCTGGGTTTGATCAACACTTGGTACTGATAATAATGCTGCAAGCGGTTCGGGTTTTCGCCATAGCGCCCATCGGTGGGCCGCCGCGATGGCTGCACATAGGCCGCCGCCCAGGGCTGGCTGCCAAGGCTGCGCAGCGTGGTCGCCGGGTGAAAGGTGCCCGCGCCGACTTCCATGTCATAAGGTTGCAAGATGGCACAGCCGTGCTTGGCCCAATAGGCTTGCAAACGCAAAATAATTTCCTGAAAGGAACGCGGTGTTGTCACTGTGTCAGCCATGCCAGATACCTGTGGGAATGCGGGTGCGCCTTTCCTATGCGCCGCGCGGTGCAGGGTCAATTGCATCTGCTTGGTTAATTTAACAGTTTGCAGGATGGCGCCGGGCCAAAAACAATGCTTATTTGGGGCAAGGTTTATTTCAAAAGGCTTGGTTTGAATGACGCGCTTGTTTTTGTTTGTGGCAATTGTTTTCCTTATGACGATGGCGGGGCCTTGGGCCGGACCACGCAGCGCACAGGCCCAATCGCTGCGCGGGGTATGGGTTCAGATCGAAGCCCAGCCCGATTTGAAAACCGCGGTGGGCCGTGCTGCGGATTACGCACAGACCCTGCCGGATGTGGCGGGGTTTTCGCTGGGCAATGGCTGGTTTGGTATTGCTCTGGGGCCCTATTCGGCGGCGGATGCCGAAACCGTTCTGCAAAGTTATCGCCGGCAGGGGGACATCCCGCGCGACAGCTATATCGTGTTTGGCGCGGCCTTTGAACGCCAGTTCTGGCCCCAAGGCGTTGACCTGTTTGACATTGGCACGCTGGATCTGCCGGCACCGCCCGCCGCTGCCGCGCCCCAAGCCCCTTCCGACGCCGCGCAGGCGGCGGCCCCCACCCTTGCACCGCAGCCCGCGCCCGAAACGCAAAACCCCCAGCCGGCCACAACCGAGCACGACCCGGCCCAGGAAGACCGCGAAACCCCCGCCATGGCCCGCAACAGCGAAGCAGCCCTGAGCGCCGCCCAGAAAATGGCCTTGCAACGGGCGCTGCAATGGGCCGGGGTCTATGCGTCCGCCATTGATGGCGCCTTTGGGCGCGGCACCCGCGCCGCCATGGCCGATTGGCAGGCCGCACAGGGGTTTGACGTCACCGGCATTTTGACAACCCACCAGCGCGCCTTGCTGATGCAAGATTACAATGCGGTGTTGTCGGGGCTGGATGTGGCCGTGGTGCGTGACACCGCCGCCGGGATTGAGCTTGCCCTGCCCACGGCCGTGTTGAAGTTTGACCGCTATGCGCCGCCGCTGGCCCATTACAATGGCGACACCCCCGACCGGATGGCCTTTCTGATCAGCCAATCGGGTGATCGCGCATCCCTGACCAGCCTTTATGAGACCCTGCAAACCCTTGCGGTTGTTCCGCTGGATGGCGCGCGGGCCATCGACGGGACAAGCTTTCGCATTACCGGGCAAAACAGCCGGATCACCACACAGATTCAGGCCACGCTGACAGACGGCCAGATCAAGGGGTTTGCCCTGATCTGGCCGACAAATGATCCCACGCGCCGCGCGCGGCTTTGGTCCGAGATGCAGCGCAGCTTTCGCAGTATCGGGCCAGCGCTTGACCCCGCCCTGGCGGCAGGGTCCGCGCCCAATATCGACTTGATTTCAGGGTTGGATATCCGCCGTCCCAAGCGCAGCCTGTCGGGCTTTTATGTCGATGGGCGCGGCACGGCGTTGACGCTGGCTTCGGGGGTCGAAGGCTGCACCCGCATCACATTGGACGACAACGCCCAAGCCCGAATACTGTGGCAAGATCGCCGGGATGACATCGCGGTTCTGGTCCCGCAGGATGATCTGGCGCCTTTGGACCATGCCCGGTTTTCCAAAGTGTTGCCCGGAATACGCGCGCCCATCGCCTATGGCGGCTTTTCCTATGGGGGCGCCCTTGACGGCCCGTCCGTCACCTTTGGCACCCTTGAGGACGTCAAAGACCTGGATGGCACCCCAGGCCAGTTGCGCCTGGGCGCGCAGGCAACGCCGCAAGACGTTGGCGGGCCGGTGCTTGATCCCGCCGGACAGGTGATCGCCATGCTGCTGCCGCGCCCGGTCGGCGGCGCGCAATTGCCGCCCCAGGTCCAGTTCGCCCGCCCCGCCGATCGCCTGATCAGCAGCCTGGCCCTGTCAGGCGTTGCGGCGCAAACCACCGGCGCGTCCGCCGCCGCCCCCCTCCCCCCCGAGGACATCACCCGCCGCGCCGCGCAGATCACCGCCCTGGTGCAATGTTGGGATTGATCGGCTGATCGGGTAAACCACCCCGGCAGGCCGCGATTGCAACGCAGGCTGCGGCACAGCCGCTAGGCGACGATCTCTGGCGTGACGCGTATCAGCGTCGGCCCGTCTTGGTCAAAGGCGGTTGTCACGGCGCGCTGCAATTCCGCCAGCGTCTTTGGCGCCGCACTATGCGCCCCAAAGGCCTGTGCCAAAAGGCCAAAATCGGGATTGCGCGCGATCACGGCGTTGGGCGCAATTTGCCCGCGCACCATGCTGTCTTCGATCTCGCCCAATTTACCATTGTCCCACAGCAAGATTGGCAAGCTCAGCCCCAGTTCAACCGCGACGCCCAGCTCGGCCATGGTATAGTGAAAGCCATAATCGCCAATGATCGCCAGCGTCGGCAGCCCGCGCCGCGCCACGGCCCCACCGATGGCCGCAGGCACCGCATAGCCAAGCGTCCCAAATCCAAAGGGGTGATGCCAATGCCCCGGACGATCCATCGGCCATACTTCTTTCGCCACATAGGCAAATTGGGTCATGTCGGAAAAGATCATCGTCTCAGGCGGAACCACACCTTGCAAGGCGGCACAGATAGAGGAAATGCCGGGCCGTTCGGCATCGACCTCGGCCGCCCATTGCGCGCGCTGGCGGGCGACTTTTTCAGGCTGCCATCCGCCGGTGTGGGCAGGCCGATCATCCGGCAGCGCGGCGCGAAAGGCGCTCAGCCATTCTGCGGCATCGGCCAGACACAGCTGATCGCCCGGCGCCGCACGGGCCAGAACCTCGGGGTCTATGTTGACATGAATCGCCGGCACACGATGGCCCAGATGGTCGCGCCACAAATCGACCTGGGCCAAATCGGTGCCAACCAAAATCACCGCATCAGCGGTGGCGATCACATCGGCGCTGCTGGGCCGGGCCAGCGCGGCGCCAAAATGCAACGGATCGTCCTGTGCACAAATCCCACGCCCGGCATAGGTGGTAAAGGACGCAGCCCCCAGCGCCCGCACCGCGGCGCGGGCCTGATCGGCCGCCCCTGCCGCGCCGCAGCCAAAGACAAACAATGGCCGGCGCGCCTGGGCCACCTGCGCCGCAGCCGCCGCCGCCCCCGCCGCACCGGCACGTTTTGCCGCTGGCAAGGCGGCCGGCGGCGCATCGGCCGCCGCCTCAAGCGCGGCGATGGGCACCTGGATATGTTTGCTGCGCGGGCGGGCCACGGCAAATTCCGTCAACGCCCGATCCACCAAAGCATAAGCAGCAGCGGCGCCCTGCGCCTGATATGACCAATCACAAACCGATGCCCCCGCCCCGGCTTGGTCCTTCATCTGATGCAATTGCCCACGCTGGGCCGCCACATCGTCCAGACAACTGGAAATGACCAGCAGCGGCACCGAATCGGAATAGGCCTGCCCCATCGGCGTCAGCGCATTGCACAGCCCCGGCCCGGTGATCACATAGGCCACCCCCGGCCGCCCCGTCGCCCGTGCATACCCATCGGCCATAAAGCCTGCGCCCTGTTCGTGACGGGCCAAAACATGGATCAACCCCGCCTCTTCGATACCGCGATACATCTCTTGATTGTGCACCCCCGGAATCCCGAAAATCACATCGACACCCCGCGCTTTCAGCATATGGGACAACTGCGCGCCCAATGGGCGGATCTGATCAGACATCAGGCTCTCCAGAAATTGAGGGTAAACATCACATAAACCGACAAGATCTCAAGCCGGCCAATCAACATCGCAAAAGCCAGAAGCCACTTGGCCGTATCATTCAGCCCACCGAAATGCCCCGCCGGGCCGATCTGATCGCCCAACCCCGGCCCCACATTGGCCAGCGCCGTCGCCGCCCCCGACACCGAGGTGATGAAATCCAGCCCCGTCAGGCTAAGCGCGACGGCAAACAGCCCCAAAGACACGATAAAAAACATGAAAAACGCCATGACCGAGCTCAGCACATCATCCGTCACCGCCCGCTTGTTATAGCGGGGCACAAACACCCCGCTGGGCGCGCGGATTTTCTGAACCTGCATCCGCACCGAGGCAAACAACAGCTGATAGCGAAAAATCTTGACCGAACACGCGGTTGATCCAGCACAGCCGCCAATCAGACCGATAAAGAAGAAAATCGAAATCAGGAACGGCCCCCAGGACATATAATCGACACTGGCATAACCCGTGCCGCTGATGATCGAGGTAATGTTGAACAATGCCTCGCGCAGGGCCTGTTCCCAATGATGGGGAAAGACATGGGTCAAGGTCACACCCGTCACCCCGACCAAGACCACAACGGTGGCCAGAAACGCCCGCACCTGGCTGTCTTGCCACAGCGCCAGCGGATTGCCATTCACAAGCTGGACAAAACGCACAAACGGCAGCGCCGCCAAGATCATAAACAGGCTTGCCGCATATTCCATAACCCCCGAATACGCCCCGAACGACGCATCCGAGGTCGAAAACCCCCCGGTCGACACAGTGGTCAGCGCATGAACCACCGCCTCGAACATCGGCATCCCCAACACGGCATAGCTGGACATGCAAATAACGGTAAGCCCCAGATATATGGCCGAAATCTGCCCGGCGATCTGGGTGGCACGCGGCAGGATCTTCCCAAGGGTGTCAAAGGCCTCTGTCTTGAATATCTGCATCCCCCCAACCCGCAGCTCAGGCAGGAAAACCATCGCAACCACGATAATCCCGATCCCGCCAAGCCATTGCAGAATGCCGCGCCACAACAGCAAGCCGCGCGGCAATGTCTCAAGCCCTGAAAACACCGTCGACCCGGTGGTGGTCAGGCCCGACATCGCTTCAAAGAACGCATCGACAAACCGCGCCTCGGTGCCGCCAAACACAAAGGGCAGCGCCCCGAAAATCGGCAACGCCACCCAAACCACTGTGGTCAACAAAAAGGTCTGCTGAATCGACAACCCCTCGCGCACCCCATTGGCGCAGGCCAAGGCAATCAATCCGCCGGACAAGGCCGTGATCAACGCCGATTCGGCGAACACCGGCCAATGGCCATTGCCCTCGGCGATATCGACCAGCATCGGCAGCACCATCGCCGCCCCAAGAACGGCGACAAGCAACCCGATTACATATCCAACTGGCCGAACGTCTATCATGCGCGCCACCGTTGGCGCGCAATGCCCCCCCTGTCAAGAGAGCGCCAGCCCCCGCCGCGCGGCAACACGCGCCGGCCCGGCCTCAAAGATAGAAAACATCCCGAAACACATGCATCACGATCTCATCGCGCTTGAGCCCGCGCTTGGCCAGCTCCGCATCGCTCAGCGCCTGCAAAGCCTGGGCGCTGCGCACCCGCGCCGCACCTGATCCATGCTCCATCATCCACTCCAAACCGCGCTCGATCCGCGCCAGAAGCCGGGCGCCCAGCCCGTGAAATCCCAGGGAAAATGCTGCAGGTGCATCAGTGTGTTGAATAGCCACAATAGCCTCACTTATCTTCAAGTTCATGTTGATAAAGACTATAAATTGATCCCACCACCACGACCACCAACACTATTGCATAGCCGCCTGCCGGTTTTCGCCGCACCGCGGCAACGCCTCGGCCCCAAGGAACGCCGCGCCCTTCTTTTGTTCTTAAATATCCCCGCCGGAGGCTCCGCCCCTGACCGCCTCTGCCGCCTATCCGGTATGGAACAAGCTGGCAAACAGGCGGGGGTCCAGACTTTGCGCCGCAAAGGTCTCCCCTTCGATCAGAATACTGACGGCATCATGGCTGTGCAGGCTTTCTTGATGGCTGGCAATCACCCGGAAATCCCCAATCCGCGCCTCGGCCTGAAGCTGCGCACAAAACAGCCGCGCTGCGTCCTCGACAAAGATCGGATTGGCGGCATTCAGCTCTGCAAAGGCCTGCTCATCCTCGCGCTTGACCATCACCTGGGTTTCGGTGGGCACAGCGCGGCGACAGGCCTCGATCAGATCCTCGAACCACAGACAGCCGGCGTCTTGGTCCAGCTCAACCGACAACCGCGCAACCGATCGCTGTGAATGCGGCGTTGCCAATTGGCCGCGCGTGGCGCGCGCATGTTCCGACAGCTCCAGCGAACAGGGGCAGGTCGAAGAATACACATAATCAAGGTGAATGATTTTCTTGCGCACCCCGGCTTGCTCAACCAGCTCAAGCGCGATGTCATAATACTGAAATCCGATCAAGCCCGACCGCAGGCTTTGCACCTGCATGGGAAAGCTGAACCGCATCTGAATCCGCGCATCAAAGGCCCCCAGATCCGCCTTGTAATCCTCAAGCGCCGCTTCGATCACGTCA
Source organism: uncultured Sulfitobacter sp. (assembly GCA_937138475.1). Classification (GTDB taxonomy): domain Bacteria; phylum Pseudomonadota; class Alphaproteobacteria; order Rhodobacterales; family Rhodobacteraceae; genus CAKZPD01. The sequence continues at coordinate 32,530 of CAKZPD010000026.1, forward strand.
AAACTGAAGGTGCTGCTGGCATGTTTGTAAAAACTGCGCATGATCCGCGACATGTTGATGCCTTTTTTATCGGCATCAAGGCTGACCGACCCCGTGACCGAAGTCTCAAGCACAAGATCCCCCGCATCGCGGCTGCGAAACCGCAGCGGCAGGCGGAAATTTGAAATCCCCACATGCTGAATCTGCTGCCGCGCCCCTTTGATCAGGCTGGACGGGCCGTTTTGCAGATCCGGCAGGCTGCCGCGATAGGCCGCATCGACCGTGAAATCCTGTGGATAGTCGCGCGACAGATCGGGATAGCCCCCAACCGGGTCGGCGCCGGGCAACAGGCGCGCCACAGCGGGATCAAGCTCGGCGATCTGCGTCGATGTCGCGGTCTTGGCCCAGGCCCGCAGCACCTCAAGCGCCGCCTGCGCCTGATCGGTATCGGGCACAGCATCAAAAAGCGGTCGTTGGATATTCATCAGCTTATCCTTTGCGGCAGTCCAAAGCGGGCACATCCCCGCCTGTGCATACCCTAATACGCCGCCCAGTCCAAATCAGATCACTCTTTTCAGACAGCTGCGCCTTTCACTGCGACATTCAGGCCGTCTCAGGCCTGATCAAGCGCCCCCAACAGATCAGCGATCAGGTCGCGCTCATCCTCAAGGCCAACGCTGATACGGATCAACCCGTCACTGATGCCAAGGCGGTCTTTTTGCTCTTGCGGCAAGCGCTGGTGGGTTGTGGTCGCCGGATGGGTCAAAATGGTCTTTGCATCACCAAGGTTGTTCGAAATCACCCCGACTGTGATGGCATTCAGCACCCGAAACGCCGCGTCCTTGCCGCCCCGCACGTCGATGCTCAGCACGGTGCCGCCCTGCCCCATCTGGTCTGCGACCAATTTATGCTGCGGATGGCTTTCATGACCGGGATAGATCACCCGCGCCAGTTTGTCATGCCCGACCAGGGCCTGCGCCAGCGCTGCGGCGCTCTGGGCCTGCGCCCGCACCCGCAGGTCCAGCGTCTCAAGCCCCTTGAGCATCACCCAGGCGGTGAACGGGCTCATCGAGCCACCCGTGTGTTTCATATATGGCTCAAGCGTTTTGCGGATAAACTCGCGCCGCCCCAGCACCACACCACCCAGCGCCCGGCCCTGTCCATCAATATGCTTGGTCGCCGAATACACCACCACATCGGCGCCCTGGGCGATTGCATTGGAAAAGACCGGCGTTGCAAAGACATTATCCACCACGACCAGGGCGCCCACCTCATGGGCCAACGCGCTGACCGCAGCAATATCGACCACCTGCAAGGTCGGGTTGGAAACCGATTCAAAGAACACCGCCTTGGTGCCCGGCCCAATGGCCTGCTGCCATTGCTCTAGGTCGGTCCCATCGACAAAGGTCACCTCGACCCCATAGCGGGCCAACACCTCTTCGAGGATATACAGACACGATCCAAACAGCGCCCGCGCCGAAACGACGTGATCGCCGGCCCGCAGCATGGACACAAGCGCCCCATTGACCGCCGCCATCCCGGATGCGGTGGCAAAGGCGTCTTCGGCCCCCTCCAGGGCCGCGATACGTTCTTCGAACATGGCAACCGTTGGATTGCCATAACGCGCATAGATAAATTCATCCGGGCCCGCTTCCAAAAAGCGCGCCTCGGCGGCTTCGGCGCTGTCATATACAAAGCCTTGCGTCATAAAGATGGCTTCGCTGACTTCCCCATATTGGCTACGCCGGGTTCCGGCATGAACGGCACGGGTGCGTGGTTTGGCAGTGCGAAGCTGATCGCTGTTCATCGTCTTAGACCTTTCCGTCCTATCTCGGACATAAAACCCCGTCGCGGTCAGACGCACCGGGTGGCCCGGTCGATGACCTTTTAGCGGTGTGATTACCGTGGCCCGCAATCTGGTACAAATCGCCACGCGCCGCTTCGCTACGCCAAGCATCGCCAAGGGTCAATAAACCTTGCCCCATTGTAACAGTTCTTTCACGAAAACATGGCACAAAAGAAGAACATACATATGGAAGGATAAAGGATATGCCGCTGCTTCGGATCAATGCCACCCCCGACGGGCTGGGATTTCATGGCGCAGCCCAAGATCACCTTCTATCCCCCTGCCTGCGCAGCACCGCCCCAATCGTGATTATGGTTCATGGCTATAAATACGACCCCGCCCGCCCATCAAAATGCCCGCACCGGCGCATCTTTCATGGAACCGCGCCAGGCAGTTGGCCTGCTGCGCTTGGGTTTTGCAATGATGACCCGTTTGACGGTCTGTGCATCGCCTTTGGTTGGCCCGCGCGCGGTGGGTTGGGCAACGCTTATCGCCGCGCCCGGCGCATGGGGCCGGTTCTGGCGGATTTGATCCGCACACTGAAGACCCGAATGCCAAACCGTCCGGTGCACATCATCGCCCATTCTCTGGGCACAGAAATGACCCTATCTTGCCTGCCATCGTTGCGCGCATATGACCTTGACCGGATGATTTTGCTCGCCGGGGCAAGCTATGTCAGCCGCGCCCAACAAATGCTGCGATTTCCCGCCGGCCAAGCGGCGGATGTGTTGAATATTGTCGCCCGCGAAAACGATCTTTTCGATCATTTGTTTGAGCGCCTCATTCCGCCAGATCATCCCGGTGATCATGCGCTTGGCTGCGGGCTTTATGGCCCCAACATCGCCACGGTTGAGCTGGACTGCCACGCCAGCTTGCAAGCATTGGAGCGCTTTGGCGCCCGGATCAAAGCGTCCCAGATCGGCGTCAGCCACCGCTCGGTCTATCGGTGCCCCGGCGCCATGCGTTTTTATGCCCGGCTGATGACCCACCCAAGGCGCTGCAAACCTGCGCACCTGCATGCCGCGTTACCCACGCGCCCCCGCGCCCGTTGGAGCACCCTACCCTCTGCCCGCTGGCTAACCCGGCGCTTTGCCCTTGCCGCGCAGATAAAAAACCGCATGATGGCCTGAAGAAACCCTTCAGGGACGGCTCCGATGACACAGCAAATCGATCTGTACTACTGGCCGACCCCCAACGGTTGGAAAATCTCCATCGCGCTGGAAGAGATGGCCCTGCCCTATCGAACCCATCTGATCGACATTGGCGCCGGGGCGCAGTTCACCGATACCTTCCTGCGCCTGTCTCCGAATGGCAAAATGCCCGCCATCCACGACCCAAACGGCCCGGACGGCGCCCCCATATCGCTGTTTGAATCCGGCGCTATCTTGCTCTACCTGGCTGAAAAAACCGGGGATTTTCTTGGCCAAAGCGCAAGGCAACGCCACAGCATCGTGCAATGGCTGATGTGGCAAATGGGCGGGGTCGGCCCCATGGCCGGCCAAACCCATCACTTCTTGAAATACGCACCCGCACTGACCCCGCCGCAAGATATCCCCTACGCCAAGAACCGCTACCGCGCCGAAACAGCCAGACTCTATGGTGTCCTGGACCGGCAACTGGCCCAAAATGAATTCGTCGCTGGCTCAGATTACTCCATCGCGGATATGGCCATCTGGCCCTGGGCCTCTCTCTGGCAAGGCCAAGAACAAACCCTTGCGGACAAACCCCACCTGGCGCGCTGGCTCGATCAAATGGCGGCGCGCCCCGCCGTGCAACGCGGCCGCGCCCTGCACGCCGAAAAACGCGCCGGCCTTGGCCAATCCACCAACGCCCAGGCGACGCTGTTCAAGACCGCCGCGCCCCAGCGCTAAACCTTTTCTTTTGTTCTTAAATATCCACTGCGCCGCCGCCACCCCAGGCGCAGCCTTCAGTCATCCCGGCCAAAGGTCTGAAACAAGCGATACTGGCTGACAAAAAACAGGAAAATCGCCGCGGTCAGCCCAAAGGTCTTGAAATACACCCAAACCTGGGTGCTAAACAGGCGCCACACCACTTCATTCAGCGCGGCCAGCCCGAAAAAGCACCACATCAAGCGCCGGGTCAAAAGCATCCACCCCTCGGGCTGCAAGGGCATGGCATCTTCCATCACCACCCGAAGATAGCTCTGTCCGCGCAACAGCCCCACCGCCAAAATACCCCCAAAAATCAAATAGATAACTGTCGGCTTTACCTTGAAATAACGCGGATCGTTCAGCCAAAGCGACAGGCCCGCAAAAACCACTACCAACACCAAGGTCACCACCTGCATCCGCGACAAGCGCCCGGTCAGCCACCACAGCGCCCCATAGCTCAGCGCCAGAACCGGCACAAACCCTGCCGTTGCCACAAGAAACCCATCATAAGAGGCCCCGAATATATCGAAACTTTGGTCTTTCAGGCGCAGATAGGACAGGAAAAACAAGGCAATAGGCCCAAACTCCAGCGCCGTCTTTACCCAAGGTCGAATGTTGCTTTGCTGTGTCATTTATCCTCCGAACTCAACAATGACCGCGCCCAAGGCGATCAACGCCATCAGCGCAATACGGCGCGGCCCTACGGTTTCCTTTAGCACCAACCAACCGATCAACGCCGCAAACACGGTCGAGGTTTCGCGCAAGACGGCTGCCTCGCCTACTTTATCAAGCCGCGTCGCCAACATGACGGCACCAAAGCTGAAAAAGGCCACAACCCCGCCAATGGCCCCGCGCACCATCAGCGGCCCCAGGGCCGGACGTTCCGCCATGCGCCACCATCGCCGCCCGGCCAGAACCGGCATCACCACCCCGTCGATCATGAAAAACCACGCCAAAAAGGTAAAGGGGTCTTGGGCGGCCCGAATGCCATAGGCGTCATAAGTCGTATAGAGCGCCACAAACAACCCGGTCATAAATGCCAATCCCAACGCCATCCCCAGCGTGTCGCGGGCCGTTTCCAAAAACATCATATTGTAAACCGCCAGCCCGAAAATCCCCAGCAAAAGCACCAGAACCCCCAGCCATTGCACCGCTGTGAACACTTCTGCGAACAGGAAATAGGCCGCGATGACGGTGAACAACGGCCCGGTGCCGCGCACCACCGGATAGACAACCGTATAGGCGCCCTTGCTATAGGCCCAAGCCTGCAACAGCTTGTAAACAATATGAATAACCCAAACGACCGCAAAGATCGGCCACATATGCGCCTGCGGCCATGGCACAACAAAAAGCGCAAAAGGCGCCGCCATCACCATGTAAGACACATCAATCGCCCCGCGCGTCAGCCAGGGATCGTGCCGCCCTTTTTGCAGCGCACCAAAGACCGCATGCAAGAACGCCGCCATAATCGCCAGACCCAGCGCCATGTGGTGCCCGGTCTGGGTGCCTTCAATCGACACCAACCATTCGGTCAGCCCCATCTAGCGATCCAGCCCCATCAACGCATCGGCAAAATCGCGCGGGTCAAAGGCATCCAGATCGTCGATTTGTTCACCCACGCCAATGGCGTGAATGGGCAGGCCGAACCGATCGGCCAGCGCCACCAGCACGCCGCCCTTGGCCGTGCCGTCCAGCTTGGTCATCACCAGCCCCGAAACATCGGAAATATCGCGGAACACCTTGACCTGATTAAGCGCATTCTGCCCCGTCGTCGCGTCCAGCACCAACAGGGTGTTATGCGGCGCGCTGGGGTCTTTTTTGCGGATGACGCGCACGATCTTGGCCAGTTCTTCCATCAGGTCGCTGCGGTTTTGCAACCGGCCTGCGGTGTCGATCAGCAACAGATCGGCACCGTCGGCCTGCGCCTGCCCCATGGCGTCAAACGCCAGGCTGGCCGGGTCTGACCCTTCGGGCGCGGTCAAGACCGGCACGCCGGCGCGATCCCCCCAAACCTGAAGCTGCTCAACCGCTGCCGCACGGAATGTATCGCCGGCGGCAATCACCACTTTTTTGCCTGCCGCCCGAAACTGGCTGGCCAATTTGCCGATCGTGGTGGTTTTGCCCGACCCATTAACCCCCACGACCAGCACCACCTGTGGGCAATTCGGATACAGCGGCAGCGGCTTGGCCACCGGCTCCATGATCGTGGCGATTTCGTCAGCCAAAAGCGTCTTGATCTCAGGGACGCTAAGGCGACGCCCCATGCGGCCTTCGGCCACATTCGCCACCACACGCAGCGCCGTTTCAACGCCCATATCCGCAGAAATCAACAGCTCTTCGAGCTGCTCAAGCATATCATCATCAAGCGCCCGGCGCGGCGCGCTGGGCGTGGCTGCACGGCCCAGCAAGCGCCCCAACAGGCCCGGCCGCGCGCCCTCTGGCTCTGGCTCTGGCTCTGGCTCTGGCTCTGGCTCTGGCTCTGGCTCTGGCTCTGGCTCTGGCTCTGGCTCTG
>CAKZPD010000027.1 GCA_937138475.1 uncultured Sulfitobacter sp.
ATAAACTCAATCAAGGATGAGCCAGAGCCTCCAATAACGAAAACGCTCTGTTGGCCCAAATTATCTGACGACGGACAAATACCCTGATCGCGAAGGTTCTGACCCATCTGGACGAGATCGACTTTGAGCTGGAAAAGGCGGAAAGCGACGTTCTGGGCGATGCCTATGAATATCTGATCGGGCAGTTTGCCAGCGGGGCGGGCAAAAAGGCGGGGGATTTTTATACCCCGCAAGAAGTGTCCACCATTCTGGCGCGCATCGTCACCACGGGCAAAACGCGGATCAAGAATGTCTATGATCCGACATGCGGGTCGGGGTCGCTGTTGCTGCGCGTCGCCAAAGAGGTCGAGGTGGGCGATTTCAACGGGCAGGAAATGAACCGCACGACCTACAACCTTGCGCGGATGAACATGATCCTGCACGGGGTTCATTACCGCAATTTTGACCTGAAACAGGAAGACACGCTGGAACATCCGCAACACGCGAACAAGCGGTTCGAGGCGGTTGTGGCCAACCCGCCGTTCAGTGCCAAGTGGTCCGCCAATCCGTTACTTCTGAACGATGACCGCTATAGCCAATATGGGCGGCTTGCTCCGTCCTCCAAGGCCGACTTTGCTTTTGTCCAACACATGCTGCACCAGCTGGACGAAAACGGCACCATGGCGATGATTCTGCCCCACGGTGTGCTGTTTCGCGGCGCGGCAGAGGGGCATATCCGCGAATATATCATCAAGGACGGGCCATCACAAAACGCGCTTTGACGTGACGCTTTTGGTCAATGGTTTGCCGCTTGTGCAGATCGAGCTGAAACGGCGCGGGATGGAGCTGAAAGAAGCGTTCAACCAGATCAACCGCTATCAACGTCATAGCTACTGGGCCGAGAATGGTTTGTTCCAATATGTTCAGCTCTTCGTGATCTCGAACGGGGTGAACACCAAGTATTACGTCAACAACCGCAATCAGGATTTCAAACAGACGTTTTTCTGGGCCGAGGAAGACAACACGCTGGTCACGCAGCTGGATGCCTTTGCCGACCCGTTTCTGGAAAAGTGCCACGTCAGCAAGATGATCAGCAAATACATCGTGCTGCATGAGAGCGACAAGATATTGATGGTGCTGCTGGTTCGCGGATCGCGGGTATTCTCAAGGCTGGCAAGATTGGCAATGATCGATGGGAAAGTTGTTGGTACGACCCAGCCGCCCCAGAGGCCTGCGGGCTAGGGGAGATTGGCGGTCCTGGGCGGCCCGTAGTGCTCTGGGGTGACAGCATGGCCAGCAGTGCGGTTTCGGCCTTTGACGTGCTGACGCGGGACCGTCAGGCCAAGGGTACAGCATTTGTCATGCCTTCCTGTGCACCGCTTATCGGACTGGCCCATGAAAACGCAAATGAGGCCGATTGCCTTGCGGCAAACGATGCTGTGCTCGGTTGGATTGACGCGCAACCAGCGTCAGATGTTTTTCTGTTCGCGCGTTGGCCTATGTATTTCGAAGGCTATTACCACACTGATCTGGACCCGATTGGCTCAGCAAAGTACTTCGGACCAGGTGTTATAGCGGTCGAAGGTGCGCCACGCGATCTTGCAGAGCGGGCACTGCGCGCGACACTGGCCGCGATACCTAAACGTCATCGAGTGATCGTAGTCGGACCAGTGCCTGAATATCGTGGATCAATTCCAGATGTGATGGTGCGTGCGATCCGGTTTGGCAGCGCGCCCGAAACGCTGACCAGGGCCGAGTTTGACCGGATCAGCGGCGTAACGCGTGATCGGATCGCCGACGCGGCAGAGGCCGAGGGCGCGGTATTCGTCGATCCCACCGATACTTTCTGCACGCTCAATCTTTGCCCGTATGCCGAAGGTGATATGCCGATTTTTGCCGACGCGGTGCACCTCAGCCTGCTTGGAAACAAGCTGCTCTCTGAAGCGATAAAAAAAGATTTCTTGGGCACGAATTAAACAATCAGTTTTGCCCGACATAGCGCGCCTTGTCGAAAAGGCGCGCTAGAAATTGCCGCTTTCCATGCGTGGCATGACTAACTTTCAATTTCTTTAATTCATAATACATATTATATGAATATCCCAAACAGCTTTGGCGCTGTCTCATCGCCCAATCTGCATCTAAAGCCGTCTCACTTTGCGGATCTAGATATGACAAATTACCGCCTCTCCATTGTCAGAAAATCCACTGGAATTCCTTAACGCCAAAGCCGCTGGCCGAAAGATACGGTTATTCCAGCGCTTCTTGTGTGATCTGCCCAAGCAGGGCTTCGACTTTTTGCATCTCGCCTTGGGGGTATTTGCGGTATCCAATGATCACCTTGCCGCCTTGATCCGCGACAAAAATGCCATAAGGGCAATGGGCGATGTTCATTGGGTCGGCCTCCATCACCTCGCGCGAGAGCTGGGCCGAGCAAAACAAGAACACATCGGCGGCGGCAAACAGCTCTTTGGTGCTGCCGACATCGGCGGCGGTGCGGGCCAGCATTTCGCCGGTATGGCTGACGTAATCAATCACCAAACCACGGCCGATAATGGCATTTTCAAGCGCAAAAGTGGCATCTTCGAAGCTGCCGTCAAAGGGATAGGTCACGGCCTGATCCCCGGCGAACACCGGGGCGGCAGCAAGGATCATCGCAAGGGCAAGGCTTGGGGGTTTCATTGGGTTTCTCCTGTTATTTACTTGTTAAAATATTAGGGCGAACCGATGGCCCGCCCGCTTGCGCCCCTAATTGGGGACGCTGGCAAGATAGGCAATAATCGCGTCCAGATCCTCTTGGTCTTTCAGGCCGCTAAAGCTCATCTTGGTGCCTTTCATAAAGGATTTGGGCTTGTGCAGGAACGCGCTCAGGGCGGTCTGATCCCAGATCAAACCCTCTGCGGCCATCGCCTGAAGGGGTTTGGAATACTTGAACCCATCAACCGATCCCGCGGCGCGGCCGACGATCCCGGTCAGCTGCGGACCAGAGCGGTTCTTGGCCCCTGCCCCGATTTGATGGCACGCCTTGCATTTCTTGAACAGCTTTTCGCCTGCCGCGACCAGGGCCGGATCCGGCGCTGATGTGTCGGCGGCGGCGGGCGCCTCGGACGTATCAGCGGTATCGGCATCGGCACCGGCCTGCGTGGGGGTGACATCCAGAACCCGTGCCCGCATGGTCACCTGAACCTGCGGCTTGCAGTCTTCCATACAGGGCGCCCCACGCCATATCGCGTGCTCGGTTTCAAGCCGGTCATCCAGAAAAAACCCATCTTGATTGGGCATCTCAAACGCGGCGAATGTGTCATCTGACAAGATAAAATCATCATCGACCAGATCATTCGAATAAAGAATATAGGCGACAATCGCATAGACTTCGTCCGGCGTCAGGCTTTGGGCATTTCCAAAGGGCATGGACCGGTTCACATAGTCCCAAGTTGTTGACAAATATGGCCAATAGCTTCCGACGGTTTTCAACGGGTCTTGGTCGGCCAGGGTCCCTGCCCCGCCCGCCAGCTTGGGCCAATTGTCCACACCTTCGGCGAAATCCCCGTGGCATGCGGCGCATTTGTCGGCAAAGACCTCTTCGCCGGTCAACACATCCCCCTGCCCCTGCGGCAAGCCGGTGCCATCGGGGCTGACATCCAGATCCCAGGCGGCGATTTCCTCGGGCAGCGCCGGGCGCCCCAGGCCGAAACCATCGGCCATGACCGGGCTTGCCAAAAACGCCAATCCGGCGGCAATCTTAAGAAACTTCGACATTTTCCGCCTCCCCGTTGGCGCGCACCCACCAGGTTTGGATGCAATTGTTATGATAGATCGAATTCAACCCGCGCACCGCGCGCAGCTGGGCCTTGGTCGGCTGCACATAGCCCGTTTCATCCATGGCCCGCGATTGCAGGAACATCTCTTGGCCTGACCAGGTTGTGTCCAGATAGAACCGGGTCAGGGCCATACGCTCGCCCGGTTTGGCCAGCCGCGCGGTTTCCCAGGTTTTGCCGCCATCTTTTGACACATCCACACGGGTGATCGCCCCGCGACCGGACCAGGCAAGGCCGGTGATCACCAAAGGCCCCTTGCCATGGGTGATCGGCGCTTGCGGACTGGGCGAGGTGACAACCGATTTGGCATCCATTTCCCAGGTCCATTTCCGGCTGCTGCCATCGGCGAATGTGTCGGTGTATTTGCTGGTTTCCTCGCGGCTTTCGACCGGGGCATTCATCACCTCGATACGGCGCAGCCATTTGACCCACAGATTGCCTTCCCAACCCGGCACAACCAGGCGCACCGGATATCCGTGTTCTTTGCGCAGGGCCTCGCCATTGGCCTTGAAAGCCACCAGAACATCATCCAGCGCCTTTTCCATAGGGATTGAGCGCCCATTCGACGACGCATCGGCCCCTTCGACAAACACCCATTTGCCGGTTGGGTCAAAGCCGGCTTCCTCCAGCAGCGTGCGCAGGGGCACGCCGGTATATTCCATGTTGTGGATCATCCCATGGGTGAATTGCGCGCCATTCAGCTGCGCCCCGGCCCATTCCATCCCGGTGTTGGCGGCACATTCGCAAAAATACACATGGTTTTCGCGCGGGAACCTTTCCAGATCAGCATACGAGAAAACCAAAGGCCGATCGACCAAGCCGTTGATCATCAACCGGTAATCTTCCTTGCGCAGATCAATCGCCCCGGAATGGTGGCGCTCGAATGCGCAGCCTTGCGGCGTTATGGTCCCATCAAGCGCATGAATGGGCGTGAAATTGATCGAACTGATGGTATCCGCGGTCAGCCATTCGACATTGCGGCGAATAACGTCGCCTTCGTGTTCAATCGGCAGGCCATAAGGCGTTGCATCCACCCCATCGCCCAACCCCGAGGCCCAGGGCTGCACCTGGGTGATCAACGGGTCCGGCGTCGCCCCTGCGGCGCCACTTGCCGCTGCCGCCGCCCCAGCAGCCCCGGCTGCAATGCTCGATTTCAAAAAAGCCCTGCGGGAGGTGCGTGCTGTCATGGCATATCCCATTCTTCGTTTGTCTTTACGTTTTCAACAACCATATCACGGCCGGATATAGCTATAGTTCTGTTCTTGCAGCTCAATCAGGCGCACAACACCCGAGGGCACCAGCTTGGCTTCGTCCAACAAGGCCACATCGTGCCCGGCCTTTTGGCTTAGGTTGCGGTGGGTGTTGCCGCAGGCGGCGAATTGGATGTTTTCAATCTCAAGCGCCATGGCGGCAATGCGGTCCGCCACCGGGCTTTTGCCGTCGATAAACATGGACAAGCCCGGACCATAGGCAACGATTTCAATCGTTACACTGTCGCCTTGTTCCGTGTAATATCGGTTCAGGTTGGCCACATTGTTCAACGCCATATTCATGACTTGGGGATCGTTTTCATCAACGTGAATGGCGACGAAATGCGATTGCCCTTCGGCCCATACCGCCCCCGCACCGCAAATCAGCATTGCGCCCAACAGATGTTTCATGCCTGTTCTCCCTTATGATCCGGTGACGGTTACGCTGGTGTTTGGTCCAACGCTGACGGTGCCCTGCTTGCGGATATGGCTTTCCACCACGTCCCAGATTTGCGGGCCTTCGGTGCCTTGATTGACGCTGGCCCAGCCAGCAATCTGATAGGTTTTCGCCGGATCAATCCGCTCTCCGGTCTTAAGCAGGGTCATTTCGCTGATCCGGCTGCCCTGCGGCTTGGTGATATCAATGCGATAGCCAAGCCCCCCGGTGCGCACCATATCGCCGCCCTGCTGATAATAGGGGTCGGGATTAAAAAGGTTATCGGCCACGTCCTCAAGCACAACGTGCAAGAATTCACCTGTCATTTCAGACCGGTATGCGGCGCCATAGCTCATGGATGTGACGTTCCACAGATCTTCGCGGGTGATATCCTGCCCCGGCAGCAGCGACGGCCCCCAACGCACGCCAGGGCTGAGCGCGATATCCGCCTCGCGCTCGGACAGCAGGGCATCACAGATCAGATCATCCCATGTGCCGTTGAAATTGCCCCGCCGATACAGCAGCGAATTGGTCTGGCCGATCACCTCGGACAATTGGGTTTGAAATGGCGCGCGCACCCGGTCGATTACCGATGCAACATCTGCGTCCGCCGCGATGACATCGGACAAAATCGGGATCAGCTTGTGCCGAAAGCCCATCATCCGCCCGTCGCGCACATCCAGATCGACGCGGCTGACGAATTTGCCATTCGACCCCGAGGCCACGATAATCGTGTTACCGATCTGCACCGGCTCGGGCAGCGCATCATGGGTGTGACCCGACAGGATGACATCAATGCCGCTGACAACACCCGCCATCTTTTTATCAACATCAAACCCGTTGTGCGACAGGCAGACCACCAGCTCGGCGCCCTTGGCGCGCACCTCGTCCACCATCTCTTGCATATGTTCATCGCGAATGCCAAAGGCGTATTCGGGGAACATCCACCCCGGATTGGCAATGGGCATATAGGGAAAGGCCTGCCCAATGACGGCAATCTTGACGCCGCCGCGTTCAAAGAACTTGTAAGGGGGGAACAGCTCGGTGGGTTCATCCCATTCGGCGTCAAAGATATTCTGGCCAAGCGCCGCAAACGGCAGCCCTTCGACCAGCTCATTCACCCGCTCGGATCCCAGCGTAAATTCCCAATGGAACGTCATCGCATCCGGGCGCAACGCGTTCATGACATCAACCATGTCCTGGCCTTGGGTGTGATGACAGGTATAGCTGCCGTGCCAGGTATCGCCGCCATCCAGCAACAGCGCATCAGGGCGATCGGCGCGGATCTGATTGATCACCGTTGCCACCCGGTCCAGCCCGCCCACCTTGCCATAGCCGCGGGCCAGGGCCTCAAAATCGCCGGCGGACAGGGCATAGTGGGATGGCGACCCATCCTGAATGCCATACATCCGGCGAAAATCGGCACCGGTGACATGGGGCACCTGCCCCTTGTTGGGGCCCACCCCCAAATTGATCGACGGCTCGCGGAAATAGATCGGCTTAAGCTGCGCGTGAATGTCGGTGATATGAATCAAGGACACGTTGCCAAAGGTGTCAAACTGCAAAAGCTGGTCTTGGGTCAGGCTTTGCTGGGCGGCCAGCCTTGCCCAGTTCCCAAAACCCGAAGCCCCCAAAACAGCGCTTGCGGCCATGCTGGTTTGCAAGAAATCTCGGCGTGAAATCATCGGTGTGATCCTTGGTAACGTATTCTTCTAATCGAATATGTCTAAAGAGACAAAACCCCGCCCCTTACAACAAAGGGCGGGGCAAACTGTGGTCAGTTGCGAACGGACGGGCCTTCGACCGAAAGGCCGTTGCCGCGCGATGCGACATAAAGCTCAAGCGCGACGAAATCGGCGCTGCCGGGCTTATAGGTCTCGGCGCGGGTATCACGCACACAGCCCTTGAACCGCGCATGAACGGAATTCAGCTTGGTGTTTTTCAAGCGATAGGTCGGAAACCCGTTGATCTGTCCCTGGCTCAGATGGTCGGCGCGGATCATATTGCCGTAATTGTCCTCGTGACAGTTCGCACAGCTCAGCTCCAACTGGCCGGTGCGGGCGTAATACATCTCGCGGCCTTGCTCCCAGGTGGATTGCGCCGGGCCGTCAATGGCCACATTCACCGGCAACCCCCGCGACACCGACGCCAGCAGCGCGGTCATGTTGGCCATGTCGCCGCCGGTGTATTTCCACGGCTCGGCCCCCATGCGGGTTTCGCGGCAATCGTTGATCTGCATCTCAAGGGTGCGCACTTCGCCCGCCGCTTCGTTCCACTTGGGATAGACCGGGCGCACGCCTGCCATGCTGTCGGATCCATTGTGGCAAGACGCGCAGGATTTGCCTTCGCTGCCTTCGGCGGTGTTCCACGCCTCTTCGGCCTTTTCGACAAAGATCATGCCGGGGTTGTCAAAGTCGTCGCGCTGCATGTCGCGGGTTTCACTGCCGCGAAACAGCCAGCCTGACATCACTTCGTCCACCGCATCTGCCATATGTGCCGGCGCTGCGGTCCGGGTAACGATGGCAATATCCTCATTCACAACAAGCGTATCATCCACCGGTTCAGCAATGGCATAGGTTGTCGTCACAAGGGCGGCCAAAAAGGCGCCGGTCATCTTTTTCATGATTGTCCCTCCCAAGACATACGCTTAGCCAATCGCGATTTTCTTCGCGGTCTCATAGACCGACCCATCATCGTCATACCAAGTGAACTTGAACTCGCCGGCTTCGGGCACCGTTGCTGCGAACTCAAGATACGGGTTGGTCGAAATCGCCGGTTCAAGCACAACGTCGATCACGCTCTCGCCGTTGAATTCACAGGTAAAGCGGTTGATGATCGACCGTGGAATGACATTGCCATCGCCGTCTTTGCGCTGACCGCTTTCCATCTTGTGGCTGATCAAAGTCTTGATTGTAATCGCCTCGCCTGCCGCGGCCGACTTGGGGACTTTTACGCGGGGTTTTACACCACTTGCCATTGTTATTCTCCTTCTTTGCCTTAGCCGCCACAGCCGCCGATGGTCACTTTGACCGTCGATGACGCCTGAACGAACGATCCATCCTCAAGCTTGGCGATGGCCAGCACATCCTGGGTTCCCGCCAACCGAATACGGGTCGATGCCGCGCGCGATGCCGCCAGCTTGCCAAACTTGAATGTCGCAACATTGGGCGTGGGGTTGCCCATGGCCAGCACCAGGATTTCAACGGCACTGTTGGATGACACCTCGATCGGCACGGTGTTGCCGTTCTCGGCGATCTCGGGGGCGGTCAGGGTGATATCCCCTGCCCCGATTTGCGCGCCGCCGGTAAAGGCCGCGATGACCTCATCGGCTTTGGTTGCGGCCCGCAGCGGCAGACCCGCCACCATGAATGCGCCCGCCCCGGCCAGGATGGCGCTGCGTCGTGTGAATTGCATATTGAACCTCCTATGACCCAAATCGGGCCGTCATTCCTTGAGCGTGGCCAGATAGGCCACGACATCTTCGATTTGCTGGGCGCTCAGCAGCGGGCCGAACGTGTCATCCGCCGCCTTGCCGGTATAGGCCTTGCCGGGCCGGAAAAAGCCTTCGGTCTTGTAGAACGACGGCATCATGCTGCCCTCGAACATCATTTTGGCATTGGCCACGATGCCGCGCAGTTCGGCCTCGGACCAGCGATCGCCCGCGCCGTCCAGCATCGGGCCGATTTCACCGTGAAACGGCACATCGCTCAGATCCGACACGGCGTGGCACGCCACGCAATTGCCCAGCTTTTTGCTGCCGACGATTTTGCGCCCTTCGGCGGCATTGCCCGGTTGCCCGGAAAGGGATTGTGCCACGCTGCCGTCTTCGAATGTCACAGCGGTGGGGGCGATTTCGGCCGCCTCAAGACCCAAGGCTGATACAGCGATGGTCAAGCTTGCAAGAATTGTGCGTCTCATGCGTCCTCCCAAACACATCTAATTATTGGAATACCTTAGTGCACAAAAGCGTGAGCGCGCAAGGTTAAATTCTTATATCTGAATTTGATGATCCCTAATCCGTGGATCCATTGTCACGTTCGCGAATGCGGCGCGCGTGATAGCGTTGGAAATCTTCATCTGAATCAAGCTCATATCGCTTTTCTTTCACCCAGGTGAACATATCCATCGTGGTTCCGGCCCCAAAGGCCCCCGGCATGATCGCGACCGCCGCCTGTTTGGCATTTTGACCCGCCTCGACGTCTTCCGGCAGGAACAGAATCGACGGCGTGAACAAAAGCCCCCATTTGCGCGCCGCCTGCTTTTCGCTCAGCGTCTCACCGTCGAAATCAATCACCTCGGTATCGCCGTGCAGGTTGACCTGAATGACAAAGAAATTCTGGGCGATATAGTCGGCGACATGCGGCCTTGAGAACACCTCTTCGTGCATTTTGGTACAGTAAATACAGCCGCGCTGTTCGACCATCACCACCATGCGTTTGCCCTCGGCGCCCGCTTCGGCCAGATCTTCGGCCAAGTCCTTGAACGTGCTGCGGATCCACGGCTGTTTGTGCAGACCGTCATCGCCCACCTCGGCCGCCATCAACGGCACCGCCAGAAAAATCATCACAATTGATAATATTCGTCTCATTTTTTGCCCTCCAGTTCAGATCTATCTAATTCTCAAAAACCCACGCCTATGGTCTCAAAAAACCGGAAATGCGGTCAGCATCCATTGGGCGATGTAATTGACGCTATCGGTGGCAATCAGCGCCGCAAACAAGATCATCAACAGCCCCATGGCCTTTTCGACTTTGGGTAAATGGGCGCGAAACCGTGCGACAAAGCGCAAGAAAGGCCCGATAAACAACGACGCCACAACAAATGGCGTGGTCATGGCCGCCCCGAACACCAGCAAAAGCACCAGCCCGCGCAGGGCGGTGGCCTCGGTGCTGGCGGTAAAGACGACGGCGGTCAGCACCCCGCCCACGCAGGGCGTCCACCCCGCCGCAAAAGCAAAGCCCACAACATAGGCCCCCATGATCGACATGTTCTTTGTTTCGCCCGCGTTCAGCTGAAACACCCGGTTCAGCACCCCGATGCGCAAGACCCCCAGAAAATGCAGCCCCATGACAAAGACCACCAAGGCGGCAAACAGCCGGAATTCCGTCTGGACGCTTCGAAACGCCTGGCTCAGGCCAAAGGCCGCCGCCCCCAGCAAGACGAAAACCGTGATAATCCCTAACGAAAACATGACCGAAGCCAAAAACGCCCGCCGTCGCACGCCCGGCGCCATCTGGCCATCGGCGCTGATCTGTCCCAGCGACGCCCCGGCCATATAGCTCAGATAGAAAGGCACGATCGGCAACACGCAGGGCGAAAAAAATACAATCAGCCCGCCCAGCAGCGCTCCGACGATCGACACATCAAGCATATGTCATCCTTTCGACATTGTGGAAAATACATATTCACGTTATTATATGTTTTAAGCTCCCGTCAATGGATTACCGATGCGCCCTGTTTTTGCCTTTGTTTTTGCCCCGGCATTTGCCCTTGCCGTCCTGTCTGCCCCCGCCATCGCGGCGCAATTGCTGGTCGTGACCCAGGAAGGGTGCCATTATTGCGCGGCCTTCGACGCGCAAGTCGCCCCCGCCTATCCCAAAACCGACCTGGCCCGCCGTGCGCCCCTGCGCCGGGCCGATTTGCACGCCCTGCCCGCCGATGTCACATTTACCGCCCCGCCGGTGTTCACCCCGACCTTTGTGCTGATCCATGACGGCCGGGAACTGGGCCGCATCGAAGGCTATGCCGGCGATGAATTCTTTTGGTTCCTGACCGAAAAGCTGCTGGACCAACACAGCACCATTATCGACTGAATGATCAACCGACAGGCGCCATTGAAAACCGATCCGCCATTGGTTAGGAAGCGGCAAGCAAAAGCAGGATTTTTCTCATGACGCTGCCACTGATCAGCAAAGACATGACCGACCAGGAAATCACCCAGATGATGGAAAACGCGTGCAATGCGTCGAATTTCCTCAAGGCGATCAGCCACGAAGGCCGGTTGATGATCCTGTGCCACCTGTCAACCGGTGAAAAATCCGTCACCGAACTCGAAGAGCTGCTCTCGGCCCGCCAGGCCGCCGTCTCGCAACAGCTGTCGCGCCTTCGCAACGAAGGGCTGGTGGCGCCGCGCCGCGATGGCAAGGCGATCTATTATCGTTTGACAGACCCGCGTGCGGTCAAGATACTTGATCTGGTCTATGACCTGTTTTGCAAGGACGCCTAAGGCCGCCCCGCCCAAGCATGGTCCAAAGGAGGATGGAACATGCCCTTTGCCCTCGCGGATGCCACGCTTTTGGCACTATTTGGATTATCAGGCGGTGTGATCTTGGGGTTGGCCGCACGGCTTGGCCGGTTCTGCACCCTCGGCGCAATCGAAGATATGCTCTATCAAAACAGCACCCTGCGCCTGCGGATGTGGGGCTTGGCCATTGGCGTGGCCGGCTTGGGGGCGGCACTGTTGATGGCGTTTGGCGCGCTGGATCCAGCCCTGAGCATCTATCACCGCGCCCCCTGGTCGCCGGTCATGGCCATCGCCGGCGGCCTGATCTTCGGATACGGAATGGCCCTGGCCGGCAATTGCGGCTTTGGCGCATTGGCCCGCTTTGGCGGCGGCGACCTGCGCTCATTCGTGATTGTGCTGGTGATGGGGATCTCGGCCTATATCACCCTTTCTGGCCCCCTTGCGGCCCTGCGCACCACCCTGATGTCTCTCAGCGCCGTCCCCACCGGCCTGCGCAGCTATCCCCAGCTCTTTGATGTTCTGCTTGGCCTGCCCGTCCCCTTCGGCAATGCCCTGCTCAGCGGCGCGATCACCCTCTGGGCGATCAGCAACCGGGCCATCCTGACCAACCCCCAAAGCCTTTTTTGGGGCGCAGCGGTTGGCCTGGCCATCACCAGCGGCTGGGCCGGCACCGCATGGATTGCCGCCAACGGCTTCAGCAGCTTCCCGGTCCAAAGCCACGCTTTCACCGCCCCCTTGGGCGAAACACTGCTGTTCCTGATGACCTCCAGCGGCGGCGGCCTCAGCTTTGGCGTCGGCTCGGTGTTCGGGGTGCTGCTTGGCGCCTTCATCGGCAGCCTGATCAAGGGTCACTTCCGCTGGGAAGCCTGCGAAGACCCGCGCGAGCTCAAGCGCCAGGTGCTGGGCGCTGCGATGATGGGCGCCGGCGCGGTCATGGCGATGGGCTGCACAATCGGCCAGGGCGTCTCGGCCTTCTCCTTGATGACCTTCAACGCCCCGCTGGTTTTTGCCGCCATCTTCGCCGGGGCCGCATTCGGCCTGCATCAGCTAATCACCGGCTTCGCCCCCAACTTTGGACGCGACTGACCCACCCCTTCTTTTGTTCTTAAATATCCCCGCCGGAGGCTCCCGCCATTGGCTGCGCCTCCCGCCCTAACCTTGCACGAACCGATATCCACCGGGCGCCCGTTCCACCCGGCCAAGGCCCCCATCCGGCAAATGAAACCCCAACAGCTGGGTGTCATCTTGCGCCAGCATATCCAACAGCTTGCGGCGCGTCCTGGCCGCCAGATCCGCGTCCTGATCGGTCCCTGACGGCCACTCCGGGCGGGCAAACGCCACATGGGCGTTGCCGATGGCATCGCCGCCAATCAAAATACCGCTGCCGCCGCGGCGAATTTCAAATGACATATGTCCGGGGGTGTGGCCGGGGGTTGCATGGGCCAGGACGCCGGGCAATATCTCTTGATTGTCCGACACCGTCTCCACCTGCTCGGCAATCACCCCCAGACGGCGCGCCGCACCCACCGCAAAGCTGGCGCGGGCCGGGCCGATGCGGTCGACCGTGTTGGGGTCGCGCCAAAAGGCCCATTCCGCCGCCGGCACCAGATGCGCGGCATTGGCAAAGACCATGTCGTCAAAATCGTCAAGCACCCCCCAAAGATGATCGGGATGGGCGTGGGTCAGCACCACATGGGTGATCTCATCGGCGGCAATGCCCAAGGCGGCCAGCCCATCCAGCGCGCGCCCGGCGCTGGGCATGAACCCCGATCCGGAACCGGCATCAAACAACGCCAAGACCCCAGGCCCCTTCAACAGGGCCAAATTGCACGGGGGCATCAGCTGATTGAAGTCAACATTATGCGCCGCCAAAATCGGATCAAGCGCCTGTCGCGGCAGCCCCGCAAACATCATCGAACCGGGCAAGACCAGATGGCCGTCGCTGACACTTATCAGCTCGTATTCCCCGATTTGACTGCGCGTGGCGGCCGCAAGCGGTGCGGGCAGGCCCAACAGGGCCCCTGCCGCTATGCCGGTGATAAAATCTCTGCGTTTCATTGGGCACCCCATCTTATTCCTAAATCAGAATATGATCAGACCCGCCCATTCCGCAAGGACATTTTGCGCGGGGACTACATCCCCAGCGCTTCTTTATACATCTCAAGCACCGCTTCTTCTTCGGCGATATCATCCGCGTCGCGCTTGCGCAGGGCGATCACCTTGCGCAGCACCTTGGTGTCATAGCCGCGCGATTTTGCCTCGGCCAGAACCTCTTTTTGCTGTTCCGCCAGATCCTTTTTCTCTGCATCAAGCCGTTCAATCCGCTCCACGAACTGGCGCAGCTCATTTGCGGTGACACGATAGGTCGCGTCGCCAACGGGTTCATCCAAGACGGGGGGGCTGACAATGTCGTTCATCCAAAGGCTCCTGATTTGCTTGCCGCTGACCTAGCGCCCTGCCCCGGTCACCGCAAGGTGCTTTGCGCCAATTCCTTCTTGATCGGTGGTGGGTCATGGGCTAAGGCGGGCCCACTTTGGTTCGGCGGGGCGACTCGTCGTTAAAGGGAACGCAGGTGACGGGCCGCTGGCCTCAATCCTCGACTGCCCCCGCAACTGTAAGCGCAGAGTGCGGCCGACACATACCACTGATCCATTCTGGGTCGGGAAGGTTCGGCCCCATGTTGACACGCAAGTCAGGAGACCTGCCAAAGTGATCACCCGGATACCGGCGCGGGGTGCGTTCGTATCGGCGGTTCTTCCCGCATGTGGTGGCAACCTCACCTGTGTGGAAGCGGCCCCTGCCCCTTTCAGCATGACCCAATCTGTCGGCCCGGCCGACCAGCGCCTTTGAAAGGGCACATAACGTGAAACATCTTTTGACCACCGCCAGCTTTTTGGCCATCTCAACCCTTCCGGCCACCGCGCAAGAAATGTTTGACCTGGGGGAAATCGTCTTTTCGGCCACGTCCCAGCAAACCCAGATCGGCCGCACCGGCGTGTCGATCGGTGTGATTGTCCAAGACGATCTGGCCGCCAGCGACAATCGCCCGATGTCGGGTGTTCTGACCACCATCCCCGGCGTTTCGTCCAATCAGAACGGCCCGGTTGGCACGTCGGCCGATCTTAAGATTCGCGGATCGTCGGAAAAGTTCATTGCGGTCTATTTTGACGGGATCAAGGTCAACGACCCCAGCGCAACCAGCGGACAATTCGGTGGCTTTGGCGCCCTGACCGCCGCCGGCATCGAACGCGCCGAAGTCCTTAAGGGATCGCAATCGGCGCTTTATGGGGCTTCGGCCGTGGCCGGCGCCGTGACGTTGACCGGATTGCCAGACAGCACAACC
The DNA here is from genome assembly GCA_937138475.1 of uncultured Sulfitobacter sp. Lineage (GTDB taxonomy): Bacteria > Pseudomonadota > Alphaproteobacteria > Rhodobacterales > Rhodobacteraceae > CAKZPD01. Next base: position 15,068 of record CAKZPD010000027.1, read on the forward strand.
CCAGGCATCAGCCAGCAGGTTTCAGCGATGGTCGGATCCTATGGCACGGTATCGTCCAGCTATAAGCTGGTTCAAAACACCGGCCCGCTGACCCTCAGATTTGGCCTGTCTCATCTAGAGTCTGACGGATTTTCGTCAGCCGACGAAGACAATGGCAACACCGAGGCCGACGCCGCCCGTGAAACACGCGGCAGCTTTGGCGCCGAATATGTCCTAAGCGACAGCATCACAATCGGGGCCAATGGGTTTGCATCGACCGGCCAGGCGGAATTTGACGAATACGCCGACGTTCAGATCGACGGCACCACCGATGAACTTGGCACGTCGGACACCCAAGGCGCGCGGGTCTATGCCCAGGTGCTGGCGGGCGGCTGGACCCATGACATCGCGCTGAGCACCTATCAGGTTGACCGCACATCCGAGTCGCCAACCGTATCAGCGCGCACCACCGCCAATTTCGGGGCGCCCTTCTCAAGCCATTTCAAGTCTGACCGCCAGCAATTGACCTATGTCGTCGCCGGGCAGATCAGCCCACAGCTTCACCTGACCGCCGGGGCCGACCTGCAACGCGAAAGCGCGACATATGCCAACCTTAGCTCTGGCATGGAAAAGACGGATACCAAAGGGATTTTCGCCGAAACGGTCTTTTCGCCATCCGGTGATCTGGATATCACCACAACCATCAGAAACGAACATCACTCAAGCTTTGGCACCGTGACCACCGGGCGGATGTCGTTTTCCCAGCGTCTGGGCGGTGATCTGCTGCTGCGCGGGTCGATGGGCAACGGCTATCGCGCGCCATCAATTGATGAACTTTATGGCAGCTATCCCTCAAGCAATTATGTCGGCAATCCGAACCTGGATCCCGAAACCAGCTTTTCCTATGAGCTGGGCGCAGATGCAACGCTGGCCGATGGATCGGTGTTGGGCGCCACGCTTTTCCAGACCCAGATTGATAATCTGATCACCTATCAATACGTGCCCTTCCCCGCCAACAGCACCCTGGCAAACGAAGCCGGCATTTCAACACGCAAGGGGCTTGAGGTGCAGCTGAACAAACCGCTTGGGGATGCGCTGTCGATCGAGGGCGCCTATACATACCTTGACGCCACCAACGCCGCCGGCAGCCCGGCACGTCGGACCGCGCGCCATGATATCGCCCTTGCCCTGCACGCCGATCTGTCCACATCGCTTAGCGCTGCGGTGTCGATGAATCGCATCATGGGCCGGGCCGATGATGGGTTCCCAGCCACGGCCATGCCTGATTACACTGTGGTGAATGCGACCATTGGCTATGCCATATCGGAGAGCACGAATGCCTATCTGCGGATCGAGAACCTGCTGGACGAGGACTATCAGACCTCTAAGGGGTATGGCACCTCGGATCGCGCCGCGTATTTTGGTATCCGTGCCAATTTCTAACCACATAAAGCACAGCGCGCGGGCCTTGGTCTGTGCGCTGACGCTGCAACTGATGCTGTTGCCGGGCATCGCCCGCGCACAAGAGCGTGTTGTGTCCATTAACCTTTGCACCGATCAGCTGGCCTTGATGCTGGCGGCGCCGGGGCAATTGGCGTCCGTCTCGCGGTTGGCGCATGATCCGGACAGCTCGGCCATGGTTGCACAGGCCCGCGCCTTGCCCACCAATGGATCGGGCGCAGAAGAGGTATTTCTGCTGCGTCCCGATCTGGTTCTGGCCGGAACTTACACAGACCCCGCAACGGTTTCGATGCTGCGCAGCCTGGGCATTCCCGTAGAGCTGTTCGCCCCGGCCACCGCCATCAGCGATGTGCCAAAACGGATGGCCCAGATGGGCCGCGCCCTGAACCGCAGCGCGCAGGCCGATCAGATGATCGCCCAATTCAACGCAGCGATTGCCCGGCTTGAGGGCGATCAGGCATCCCCCAGACCCCGCGCCGCGCTGAGCTATGTCAACAGCTATTCATCCGGGCCGGGATCGCTGGCCGGCGATATCCTGCGCCTTGCCGGTTTTGACAACGTCGCCGCCGAGGCCGGCCTGCAAAACGTGGGCAAAATCCCGCTTGAGACGCTGGTGATGCTGCACCCGGATGTCATTATCCTTGGGCGCAATTATCCCGGCACCGCACGGGCCGAAGACAACCTGTCCCACCCCGCCCTTGCCGCCCTGAACGGCACCGTCATCGCCCCAGAGCTGACGGATAAGGATTGGATCTGTGGCACCCCTGTTGTGCTGAACGCCATAAATGCCATGCGCGATTTGCGCCTGCGGCTTGAAAACTCATGAAGGTGGCGCTGATCCTGATCGCGCTTTGCGCCGGGTTGTTTACCCTGTCGCTGGTGACCGGCTTTACCCCGGTATCTGCCCAACACAGCCTTGCGGCGCTTTTGCGGGATGATGGCACACCGCTGACCGTGGTGATGCGCGAAATCCGTCTGCCGCGCGCGTTGCTTGCGGTCATGATTGGTGCCTCGCTTGGGCTTGCCGGGGCGGCGATGCAGGGGTACTTGCGGAACCCGTTGGCCGAACCGGGGTTGATCGGGGTTTCGGCTGCGGCGGGGTTGGGGGCGGTGCTGACCTTGCAAACCGGGGTTGCGGCGGCCTTTGCGCTGGCCTTGCCGCTTGGGGCGCTGACCTCGGCCCTGCTGGCGGTTGGGTTGATCTTGGCCTTGGCGGGCCCGCGCGGATCGTCCTTGACCCTGATCTTGGCGGGTATCGCGGTGTCGGCCCTGGCATCGGCCTTGACGTCGCTGGTCTTGAACCTGTCGCCCAATCCCTTTGCCGCGGCTGAAATCGTCTTTTGGATGCTGGGATCATTGGCCGACCGGTCGTTCAACCATGTGTGGATTGCCCTGCCGTTCATGGCGCTGGGCTGGGTGCTTTTGGCCGGCTTGGGCCGGGGCCTTGATGCGCTGACCCTGGGCGAAGACGCCGCCGCCGCGCTTGGCATCAACCTGAACCGCCTGCGCTTGGCCTTGGTGATCGGCACTGCCGCCAGCGTCGGCGCCGCAACCGCGGTGGCCGGGGCCATCGGCTTTGTCGGTCTGGTGGTGCCGCATGTGCTGCGCCGGTTCGTCGGGGCGCGGCCCTCGGCGCTGCTTTGGGCCTCGGCGCTGGGCGGGGCGGCGATGGTCTTGGCCGCCGACATCGCCGTGCGTCTTTTGTTGCCTGATCGCGACCTCAAGCTTGGCGTGTTGATGGCCCTGGTCGGGGCGCCGCTGTTCTTGCACCTGATCTATAAAACACGGGCCGAATTCAGATGAGCCTGCTAACCCTCTCAGACCTGACGCTGATGCGGGCCACCCGCCCGGTTCTAAGCAACATCAATATCACCATAAAAGCCGGTGAATTTGTTGGACTTATCGGGCCAAACGGCGCCGGAAAAACCACCTTGATGCGCGCAGCCCTTGGACTGCTGCCCAGTCAGGGCGCCTCGAACCTGGCGCGGCTGCCGGCCCCGCTTCGGGCCAAGGCTTGCGCCTGGCTGCCGCAACAACGCGATATCGCCTGGCCGGTCAGCGTCGAAACCCTGGTGGCGCTGGGGCGCATCCCGCATCTGCCTCGCGGCCAGCGCCCCAGCACGGCCGATCAAGCCATCATCGACGCCAGCCTGGGCCGCATGGGGCTGCACCCCCTCAGAACGCGCATCGCCACAGCCCTCTCGGGAGGGGAGCAAGCCCGCGCCCTGATCGCCCGCGCCCTGGCCCAAGACACGCCGCTGCTTATGGCCGATGAACCCATCGCCGGGCTTGATCCAGCCGGACAAATCGACACGATGAAGGTCTTTGCCGATCTGGCGGCAAATGGGCGCGCCGTTTTGGCATCGCTGCATGACCTCGGCCTGGCCGCACGCCACTGCAACCGGCTGTTGCTGCTGGATCACGGCAGGCTGGTGGCAGATGGCCCGCCGCACGCGGTCCTGACCGAACACAACATGCGCCAGGTCTTTGGCGTCACCGCCCATTTCGAAACCACGCCAAACGGGCCGGTGTTCCAACCGCTTGATACCCTGTGATGGATACCCCTTTATGACCGACCTCCATCACGACCGCCCCTGGATGCGCCTTGACCTGGGCGGCCCGCACCAGGTGCTCAGCTGGGCGATCAACCGTCCCGGATTGGTCACAGCCACCCATATCATCTGGCGCGAAGTCCGAAACGCCGACCTGCCCGCCGACCTGAATGTCACCGACTGGCTTGACGCGCAACTGCGCAGCCAGGGCGCCACGGACGATGTCGCCTTCCTGACATCGCGCGATATCCGCGCCTTTCATGATGTGTCTTGCACCCAAGATGATATCACCGTGCGCTGTATCGCGACGGTTGGCCTGTCGAATGGGGAACATATCGGCACGCGGATGGACCGAAGCGGCAAGGATTGGGGCACCATCAATGTCGCCGTGCAAATCAGCGCCGGGCTGACCCCCGCCGCCCTGATCGAAAGCCTGGCAATCGCGGCCCAGGCCCGCACCGTGGCCGTCATGCAAGCCCAGCACCAGCTGCCCACCGGCATCACCACCGGGACCGGAACAGATTGCATCGCCATCGCGGCCCCCGCCGGAAATACCGCCTATGCCGGCATGCACACCCCCCTGGGCGAAGCCTTGGGCCGCGCCGTCTTTCAGGCCGTCGATCAAGGCACCCGCCAATGGATGCGCGACGTGCGCCGCAGCCAAACCTAAGCCTTGCCAAGCCGGCCGCCATCGGCTAGCCCGCCCCAAACCAAGCAAAGGAACTGCCATGGCGCTGTTTGATATATTGATCTGGGTGGGCGCTGCGCTGTCTCTGGCCGGGCTATGCGGCCTGATCTGGTGCATCGCCAAAGTTCTCGCGGCCCGCCGCGCGGCCCTGCCCGAAGACGCAATGCGCGCCCTGCTTCAACGGGTTCTCCCGCTCAATCTTGGCGCGCTGTTTCTGTCGGTCATCGGGCTGATGATGATCATCATCGGTATTTTTCTGGGCTAATCCGGCGCGCCGCGTTTCACCCGGTCGCGCCCGCCCTCATCACACCAGCCGCCTGCACAGGCTCAAAACCGCCGGGTTTCTTTTGTTCTTAAATATCCCCGCCGGAGGCTCCGACAGGCGCGCCAAACACCGCGCCTGCGGGCCGCCCTACCCACTGGACTTGTTGCCTCGGCTCGCCTAAAGACAGGGCATGGATATGCGTCAAATCACCCCCCGCTTTTTTGTTTCGCCGCAAATTTCGGCCGAGGATATGCCGCATATTGCGGCGGCCGGCATAACCTTGGTGCTGTGCAACCGCCCCGACGCCGAGGTGCCGCCCAGCCATCAGGCAAGCGCCATCAAGGCGGCGGCCCTGGCGGCCGGTCTTGACTTTGCCCAGCGGCCTTTGACCCATCAAACCATGACCCAGGACACAATCGCGCAAAACCATGCCTTTGCCGATGCGGCAACCGGTCCGGTGCTGGCCTATTGCGCCTCGGGCACCCGCTCAACCATCGCTTGGGCTTTGGCACAGGCCGGCACTTTGCCCGTGGATGACATTATCTCCCATGCGGCCAAGGCAGGATACGATCTTGAAACCCTGCGTGAAACGCTCAACACGCTTGAGGTTCAAGGCCCGATTTCCACGGCCTAAATCTCAATTTTAGGCAAATCCGGCAGGTCGGAAATATCTGGCAGATCAAGGCCAGGCGGGTCGGCATCTTGGTCCCCCGCCGATAGGTCAAGGTCCAACGGCGCCGGTGTTGGACCCAAATCAGATAGATCCGGCAAATCAGACAGATCATCAAGCGGGTCCGCCGCCATCACCGGGTCAGGCGGCGGCTCTGCCGACAGCTCTAACAGATCGTCCATGGCCGTCGATCCGCCGCTGTCTGCGGCGGCCGGCGCTGTGGCCGTGTTGATACGCAGCACGCGCAGCCCATCGACCTGGCCAAGAACACCGCGCGCCAGGCCGTCCCCGGCGGGGCCGACCACCACCGCATCGGGGAACACCCCCGGCGGCAAGGCAATCTGATCGCCCACCGCCAAAGCCCCAAGCTGCGACGCAGGCATCGGCACCTTGCACAAGATCACCGGCAAATCCGCCGGCAGACCCCGGACAGCCTGATCCAGCGTCCGGCAATTTTCCTGGGTGACAGCGCCCTGCGGCGCCTCGGCCGGGGTTGGCTTGGGACGCGGCAAGATCACAGTCACCTGCCCCTGATGGGCCCCGCCATCAATATCAAGCGTCATGCGCAGCATCGCATATTGCGGCGCCTCAAGCGCCATACACAAAAGCCGCGCCCCATCGGCACGCGCACCAAAACGATACCGCCGCAAAAGGGCAATATCCGCCGCGTCCTCAAGCATCGCCGCGGCGCGGTCAAACACCCCATCCAACAGGGGCGCGCAAAGCGCCGCATCGGTTGCCGTCATGGCGCGCGCGGGCGGCGGCTCTGCCGCGATCCGGCCCATGGTTTGCTGCTGGATCAACGTTCCCACCAACACCGCGTCCATTGCGGCCGCGCCCACCTGCCCCTCGGGCCCGTCCAAAAACACCAAAAGCGCATCCTTTGGCAGCGCGTCAGGCAGGGTTTCCGGGCTGTGCAGGTCTTGTTTGATGCTGATCATCGCCATGGCCATATCAAACAGATCATCGGCCGCTTTCGCCGTGGCCAGCCGCAGCGCCTTTGGCACCGACATGGCGCGCGCGGCGTGATCTTGGCGCCCTGCCTGTGCCTTGCGCAATAATGCTGTCATCAATTCCCCCGCAGCTGTCTGTGCCAAAGCCTTGCACGGCCAATGCGCGCCCGCGCCTGAACAATCGGCCTTGGCCGGTCGTTGCCTTGGCCCAAGGGCAGGCTTAGGGCAAATTACTTACCAAGCGCTTTACGCCCGCGGCAAAGTCACCCGGAACCCGGTGCCGCCGGTGCCATCCAGATAATCAATCTGCCCGCCAAGCCGGGTCATGATCTCGCGGCAGATCGCAAGACCCAGCCCGGCGCCATCGCTGCTGTGCGCCCCGATCCGCGAGAATTTCTCGAACATCATCGTGCGGCTTTCAGCCGGCACACCCGATCCGTTGTCAATAAAATCAACGATATGACCCTGATCGGTTTGTGCGACGTGAATGCGCAGGGCCGGCTGATCGGCGGCGCAGTATTTCTGGGCGTTGGTGATCAGGTTCAAGAACACCTGCCCCAAGCGGTCCAGATCGGTTCGCACCGGCGTCTGCTGGCCGCCGCCTTCGCAGGTGATGCCAAGCGCCGTGCCGCCGCCCGCCTTGGCGGTGGTGATTGCCTGATCCAGCACCTGCCCCAAGGTGCCCTCCTCAAGGTTCAAAATCACCTGTCCGTTTTCCAAGACGCTTAGATCCAGCAGGTCATCCAAAAGCCGGGTCAAACGAATGGCCTCGACGTGAATAATCGAGGCATATTTCTTTTGGTCCGCCGCATCCAACCCTTGGGTGTCGCGCAAAATTTCGGAAAAGCTGCGGATTGATGTCATCGGGGTGCGCAATTCATGGCTGATCTGCGACAAAAACGCGTCTTTTTGCCGGGAAATCTGGGTCAGTTTGTCATTGGCCAACCGCAATTGCGCCGCGGTTTCAGACAGCTCTTTTGATTTTGCCTCAAGCTGGTTGGAATATTCCAGCATCTGGGCGCTTTCATCAGCGACGGCCATCAGATCCTGAACGGAAACCGCGCTGCCTTGGGCGATTTGACCAATCATCGCATGGGCTGTCGCCGCCCCAACCGATCCGGCCAGCTCGCGCTCAAGCCGGCGCAGAAAATCCGGGGTGGGTTCGGGCAAATGCCCGGCAATGCCCTGACGCGCCGCTTCTTGGGCAAACACCGCCTGGGCATCACGGCTGCCCAGGATGCGCTGGGCCATGATCATCAGGTCTTCGCTTTGGGCGGCGGTCGCGCTCCAGCCTCGGGCTTGGGGGGTGTGGTCAAAAACATTGACAAACTGCGCGCCCTGCAACCGTTCCAGCGGGCGCGGAAAGGTCGCCAAAGACACGGCAACGAAAACAATGGTGTTCAGCGTCATGCTCCAGAACACCGCATGAACGACCGGGTCCAGCCCCTCAAGCCCGAAAAGCGCGTGCGGCCGCAACCCGCCCAGACCAAACAAGCCGCGTTCAAATATCTGGTTGCTCAGCACGGTTTCGGGGCCAAAGCTGGGCAACAGCATTGTGTAAACCCAAAGGGCAAAACCGGTGCCCAAACCGGCCAGTGCCCCCAAACGGGTCGCGCCGCGCCAGAAAATTCCGCCCAGCATCGCCGGCAGGAACTGTGCGACACCCGCAAAGGAAATCAGCCCGATGGCCGCCAGGGCCCCCGACCCGCCTGAAACACGATAATAAACATAGCCCATGGCGATGATGCCAAGGATGGTCAGCCGCCGGGACATCAACACCACATCGCGCACATCGCCCGATTGGCTGGCCCCGCCGCTGCGCACCGCCAGAAAGATCGGCATCACCACATGGTTGGACACCATGGTCGACAGCGCCAGCGTCGCCACGATCACCATCGACGTGGCCGAGGAAAACCCCCCAAGAAAGCTGAACATGGCCAGACCGCTTTGCCCCTGTGACAACGGCAGGCTGAGCACGAACAGATCAGGGTTAGAGCCTGCGGGCATCAGATCAAGCCCGACAACGGCGATCGGCACGACGAACAGGCTCATCAATAACAGATACAAGGGAAAGGCCCAGCTGGCGATTTGCAGATGGCGTTCATCGTCATTTTCCACCACCATCACCTGAAACATCCGCGGCAGGCACAAGAACGCTGCGGCCGACAAAAAGGTCAGCGACGCCCAGCGATTGCCGGCGATTTGCCAGGCCCCGATCGCCGATGCGTCAATGCGCGCCATGGTCTGGGCCAGCCCGCCGGCCAGGCCCCACACCACAAAGACCCCAACCGCCAAAAGCGCGACCAGCTTGACCACCGCCTCGACGGCGACGGCGATGACCACGCCGTGGTGGCGTTCATTCACATTCAGATTGCGCGTGCCGAACAACACAGTAAAGAGCGCCAGCCCGGCCGCCACCCAAAGCGCCGCAGACGAGGTTTCAAAACCCGGATTACCGGGGTCTGATCCGGCGAAAATCGACAGGCTGAGGGTGACAGATTGCAGTTGCAGCGCAATATAGGGGGTCACGCCGATCACCGCCATCAGCGTCACCACGATGGCCAGCGAATTGGACTTCCCATAGCGGCTTGAGATCAGATCCGCCACCGAGGTGACCTTGTGGCTGCGTCCGATCCGCACCAGGCGGCGCAGGCCCCACCACCAGGCGATCATCACCAGCGAAGGCCCCAGATAGATGGTCACATATTCCAGCCCCGAGCGCGCAGCATATCCCACCGCGCCATAAAACGTCCAGGCGGTGCAATAAATCGACAGCGACAGCGTATAAACCAGCGGAGAATGCAAAAGCCAGCCGGCGCGCCCCTGTTTTCCCGCCCGCTCGGCGGCAAAGGCCACGGCAAACAGAAAAGCCACATAGCCCAGACACACCAGGACCAGCGTGTTCAACGAGGCCATCATCGCGCCCGATCCGCCCTGGTGCTGCGCGCGGGTGCCGGTTGTGGCGGGGGCGCCGCCGGATCAAGACCCGGCCCCGGCGCATCGCCCGCAGCCGGCCCGCCGGCGGGGTCTTCGGGCCGGGCAAACATCCACAGCACAAAGCCCCCGGCGCACAGCCCGGCCCAGACGCAAAAAAGATACAGCAGCGCCCGAGATGTGGCGACGGGGGATACCTGGCCGCCGCTGGGCATGACACCAAGCGAGCCGGCCGGGCCGCCGGGCCCAGGCCACAACATCGGGATCATCCACAACACCAGCCCCAGCACCGGCAAAAGCCGCACCGCATCCATGGCCCGGCGACGACGATAGTTGCGCCGTTCAAGAAAAAGAGCGCGCCGGCGGGTGGTCACGCGCCGACCAGCTCGCGCACCGCGCTGAGCACTTCGGAATTGGAGAACGGTTTGGTCATGAACCGGCTGACGCCGGCGGCTTCGGCCATTTCACGATCCCGCGCCTGGCCGCGTGCGGTCAGCATCAGCACCGGAAGGTGCCGCAGTTCAGGATCGCCGCGCAGTTCAGCCAACACGTCAAAGCCGCTTTTGCCCGGCAGCATCACATCCAACACCACCAGATCAGGGCGCGCCGCGCGGATGATCTGGGCGGCATCGGCCCCATTGGAATGCGTGTCCACACGCCAGCCGTCACGGCTGAGCAAAAAGCGTATGGCCTCGATAATGTTTAGTTCGTCTTCCACAAGCACGACATGTTTGCCTGTTGCTTGATCCATGCAAGTCCCCTCCCCCTCGGGTGGCCGCTGCTGCGGCGCCGGTGCGACTATTGTTCTTTTTGAAACATATGTCAAAAGGCGCGATGCGGGTTTTGGCACAGGGTGCGGGCAAATTGCGGCGCCGGGGCGGGCGGCAAGGGGTGGAGCCTCCGGCGGGGATATTTTTGAACAAAAGAATTTACAGCCCGTCACTGAGGATTGATGGTTCGCGGCGGCCGGCGCAGGCCGATTTTGGGCAGATGCGACAGCTGGAGCCGATATCAAAGGGCGCAGTGTCGCCGCCATCCTGGCGCGGCAGCACCAGCATGGTCGCATGCAGCAGTGGCGCGGTGTTGTAATCCGCCGCCCCTTGCGGGCTGGCGTAGGCGATGCAATCAAAGAACGCCCGTTCGCGGCCCAGTTGCTGCACCCGGCGGCGGGTGACGCGCCCCACCTGGCCCAAGGCGTCAAACAGCGGCCAGAGCGCGCAAGCCGCCCCATAGCGCGGGATGACGAAACCTTTGGCCGGTTTGCGGAACAGCAGGCTGCCGGCGCGGTCGCAGACCACCAGGCCGGCGCCCAGATCGGGCCGGGCCGCCAGACGGCGCATGACCAGATCGACCGGCAGGGTCAGCCGCGCCGCAAGGGCGATGGGGTCCGGGTTGGGCCCGGCATCATCGAGCCGATGCAGCGGCAGGGCCTTTGCATCGGCCACCACCTGGGTCAGCACCCCTTTGGCAATGTGCCGGGCCGCCGCCGATGTCAGGCTGGGCGATTGCAGCAGATCCTGAACGGATGCTGTTTGGTTTTCAATGTCTTCAAAGGCATAGTTATGGTCGATCAGAAAGGCCTCGACCTCGTCCATGGGGGCGCTGGCGGCTGCGCTGTCGGCCGGGTCTGCATCCAGATATCCCACCAGCGCCTTGGAGCTTTCGGCCAGGCGGCGGCTGTCGGTGTCGATATTGATGTGAAACCGGTTGCGCCATTCGGGCGAGATGTCCTTTTCCTTGGCCAGGATCGCCGCGGTGGAGCGGATGGCCGCGGCTGTGGACAGCAGTTCATGCAGCGAGGCGGCCAGTTGCGGATCATGGGCAAGCCGGTCGGTCAGGGCCTCGACCGTGCGTTCAAGGCTGGTGATGCGGGCGTGGCTTTTGGCCAGCACCTCGGCCCAGGCCGGAAAACGGCCGGCAAATTCATCGGCGCGTTCAAGATCATTGGCGGGCAGGCCGGCGCCGGTTGCCGCCTCGCGCAGGGCGGCGATCAGGGCCGCCTCGGCGCCTTCGGTCAGCATCGAGGGTTCGGCCCCCAGTTCGCGCGCGATATCAAGAAGCAGCTTGCCGCCGATTCTGCGTCTGTTGTGTTCAATCAGGTTCAGATAGCTGGCCGAGATCCCAAGCTTGCGCGCCAGATCTGCCTGTTTCATCCCCGCCATCGAGCGCCGCTCGCGGATGCGGCTGCCGGTCAGCCCTTCACGCGCCATCACTTTGACCTTCACAAATCATCACGTTTTCAACACCTTTCCGCATTGCAGCATCAAAGATTTTACAATCAATCCGCCCTCTTGTTATATTTATTTACAAAATTATTACGCAATTCAAGGCACTTGTTGCGTTCTTTTCAGTTTTTCGGCGATATTCTATTTGCACCTATGTGCCTCAGGCCAGCGTCAAGAGAGGAACTTGTCCGGCCTGTATTGAACAAAACAGGGAGGATTTCATGTCCAATTCTAACTTTACACGTCGCGGCGCGCTGAAGGCGGGGGCCTTGGCGGGCGCCGGTCTGTCCTTGCCGACACTGCTGCGCGCCGATGGCGGGTATATGAACGCACCCACCGGATCGAGCGTAACGCTGGGCTTTAACGTGCCGCAGACCGGCCCCTATGCGGATGAGGGCGCCGACGAGCTGCGCGCCTTTGAGCTGGCGGTCGAGCACCTGAACGGTGGCGGCGACGGCGGTATGATGAACACGTTTTCATCCAAAGAGCTGACCGGAAACGGCATCCTGGGTAAAAAGGTCGAATATGTCACCGGCGACACCCAGACCAAATCAGACGCTGCGCGGGCCTCGGCCAAGTCGATGATCGAAAAAGACGGCGCCGTGATGATTTCGGGCGGTTCGTCCTCGGGCGTGGCGGTTGCGGTTCAGGGTCTGTGCCAAGAGGCCGGCATCATCTTTATGGCGGGCTTGACCCATTCCAACGACACCACCGGCAAGGACAAGAAAGCCAACGGTTTCCGTCACTTCTTTAACGGTTATATGTCTGCGGCGGCCCTCGCGCCGGTTCTCAAGAACCTTTATGGCACAGACCGCAACGCCTATCACCTGACGGCCGACTATACCTGGGGCTGGACCCAAGAAGAATCCATCGCCGCCGCCACCGAGGCCATGGGCTGGAACACCGTGAACAAGGTGCGCACGCCGCTGGCCGCCACGGATTTCTCGTCCTATATTGCGCCGGTGCTGAATTCGGGCGCCGATGTTCTGGTTCTGAACCACTATGGCGGAAACATGGTCAATTCGTTGACCAATGCGGTGCAGTTCGGTCTGCGCGACAAAATGGTTAACGGCAAAAACTTTGAGATCGTCGTGCCGCTTTATTCGCGTCTGATGGCCAAGGGCGCTGGTGCCAACGTTAAGGGCATTCATGGGTCCACCAACTGGCATTGGTCGCTTCAGGACGATGCGTCCAAGGCGTTTGTCAAATCCTTTGGCACCAAATACGGCTTCCCACCCAGCCAGGCGGCGCACACCTGCTATGTGCAGACCCTGCTTTATGCGGATGCGGCGCAGCGCGCGGGCACCTTCAATCCATGCGGTATCGTCGAGGCCCTCGAAGGGTTCGAATTCGACGGATTGGGCAACGGCCCGACCCTTTATCGTGCCGACGATCACCAGTGCTTCAAAGACGTTCTGGTTGTGCGCGGAAAAGAAAACCCAACATCCGAGTTCGACCTGCTTGAGGTCGTCGAGGTCACACCGCGTGCGCAAGTTGAATATGCACCGGATCACCCGATGTTTGCGGGCGGTGCCCTTGGGTCATGTAACCCCGGCGCCTGATAGGGCGACGGATGGGGCGGGACAAAGGTTCCGCCCCACACTTATTGGCAAGCTGCGGCTTTGCCCAACCTTCCATTAGAAACGACGGGGACCTGTCATCATGGACGCAATTCTATTGCAAATCCTGAACGGTCTGGACAAGGGATCGGCCTATGCCTTGATCGCCTTGGGACTGACCTTGATTTTCGGCACGCTGGGCGTGGTCAACTTTGCCCATGGCGCGCTTTTCATGATCGGGGCCTTTTGCGCCGTCACGGTCCAGCGCATCTTTAACATCAGCTTTGAAACCATCGACCCCAGCCAAAAAGACTTTCTTGGCAATCCCTTGAAGGTCAAGACCACCTATTTGGAACATTGGTTCGGCCCCGAGATGGGCGGCAGCATCATCGACTGGTCGGTGCCGCTGGCGATCTTGTTTGCCATCCCGGTCATGGTGGCCGTCGGCTTTATCATGGAGCGCGGGCTGATCAAGCATTTCTACAAGCGCCCGCACGCGGATCAGATCCTTGTGACCTTTGGCCTGGCCATCGTCTTGCAGGAAATCATCAAGTATTTCTATGGCGCCAACCCCATTCCCACCGGCGCGCCCGAAGTGTTTCGCGGCAGCTTTGATTTCGGTGTGCTGATCGGCTTTGATCCCAATGCCATCATCTATCCCTATTGGCGTTTGGTCTATTTCGGCTTTGCCGCACTGATCATCAGCAGCGTCTTTGCCTTTTTGCAATTCACCACATTTGGCATGGTTGTCCGCGCCGGTATGGCGGATCGCGAAACCGTGGGCCTTTTGGGTATCAACATCAACAAGCGTTTCACCATCATGTTCGGCATCGCCGCAGCGGTCGCGGGGCTGGCCGGGGTCATGTATGCGCCGATCAATTCGCCCAACTATCACATGGGAATGGATTTCCTCGTGCTCAGCTTTGTGGTTGTGGTCGTCGGCGGCATGGGATCGCTGCCCGGTGCGGTTCTGGCGGGGTTCCTGCTGGGTGTGCTGGAAAGCTTTGCGTCGATGAATGAAATCAAATCCATCCTGCCCGGTATCGACCAGATCATCATCTATGTCGTTGCCATTATCATCTTGCTGACACGTCCACGGGGCCTGATGGGCCGCAAAGGCGTGATGGAGGAATAAGCCATGTTTGGTCTGAACCAAAAAGACAAATCCACCCTGATCGTCGTGGCCGCCCTGACCCTTTTGGCGCCCTTCATCCTGAACCCCTTCCCCGAAGGATCTGCCCTGGCGCAATTCAACGCGGGCTATCCTGACTTGATGCAACGCTTTGTGATCTTTGGCATCTTTGCCATCGGGTTTAACATCTTGTTTGGCCTCACCGGCTATCTGAGCTTTGGCCACGCGGCCTTTCTGGGGGTCGGATCCTATTCCGCCGTCTGGATGTTCAAACTGGTTGGAATGAACGTGCTGCCGGCGATTACCCTGTCGGTGATTGTTGCCGGGCTGTTTGCCCTGCTGATCGGGTTTGTGTCGCTGCGCCGGTCGGGGATCTATTTCTCGATCCTGACGCTGGCCTTTGCACAGATGTCCTTTAACCTGGCCTATTCGGTCCTGACCCCGATCACCAATGGTGAAACCGGTCTGCAACTGACGCTGAATGATCCGCGTGTCCTGGGCCAATCGGCCACGGCGGATGGGTCGATCCCGGTAACCAACCTGCTGCCGGGCCTTGAAATGCGTTCGACCTATGTGCTGGACGCGGGGCCATGGCTGTTCCAGTTCAACCTTGGCTATTACCTGTGTGCGCTGCTGCTTTTGGTCGCCTTCTATGTGTCGATCCGCATCTTCCGGTCGCCCTTTGGCATGATGCTGCGGGCGGTGAAATCGAACCAGCAGCGGATGAATTACACCGGGCTTAATACCCGTCCCTATACGCTGGCGGCCTTTGTCATCTCGGGGATGTATGCCGGGCTTGCCGGCGGGCTTATGGCATCGATGGATCCACTGGCCGGCGCCGAACGTATGCAATGGACCGCCAGCGGCGAAGTTGTTCTGATGACCATCCTTGGCGGTGCGGGCACCCTTATTGGCCCGGTTCTTGGCGCGGGGTTCATCAAGTACTTTGAGAACATCTTTTCCAAGATCAACGACAACGTCCTGCACGGATGGTTTGCCATCCTGCCAGACGGGATCGAAGATTTCCTGGTCTTTGTCGTGCATCCGTTCATCGGCAAGGGCTGGCACCTGACCTTGGGCATCTTGTTCATGCTGGTGGTGATCTATCTGCCGGGCGGTCTGGTCGAAGGTGGCCAACGGATCGGCAAATACTTCAAGCGTGGGTCAGACGATGCACAATCCAATGACGCCTCAACCAAACCTGCGGAATAAGGGAGATAACACATGGGTATTCTCGAAGTAAAAAACGTAGGCAAACGGTTTGGCGGCCTTCAGGCGCTTGGCAATGTGAACCTGTCGGTGGCGGAAAATTCCGTCCATGCGATCATCGGGCCAAACGGCGCCGGCAAATCCACCTTGCTGAACTGTTTCGTCGGCAAGCTGATCCCCGACACCGGGTCGGTGATGTTCGATGGCCAATCGGTTCTGGGGCGCAAACCCTTTGAAATCAACCAAATGGGCATTTCTCGGGTGTTCCAAACCCCCGAGATTTTCGGAGACCTGAGCGTGATGGAAAACATGATGATCCCATGTTTTGCCAAACGGGACGGCGCGTTCGAGATGAACGCCCTAAGCAGCGTCAGCAGCCAGCGTGATATCCACGAAAAGGCCGAACAGATGCTGGTTGATATGAATATGGCCGACAAACGCCATATGAATGCCGCATCCCTGTCACGCGGGGACAAGCGCCGGCTTGAGATCGGCATGTGCCTGTCTCAGGATCCGCGCCTTTTGTTGCTGGATGAACCCACCGCCGGCATGGCGCGGGCCGACACCAACAACACCATTGATCTGCTGAAACAGATCAAAGAGGAACGCGACATCACCATCGCCATCATCGAACATGACATGCATGTGGTTTTCTCGCTGGCCGAACGGATCACCGTGCTGGCGCAAGGCACGCCGCTGGTCGAAGACACGCCCGATAACATCAAGGGTCATCCCAAGGTGCGCGAAGCTTACCTTGGTGAAACCGCTGCGGCCTGACCCCTGCCCCTTGGGCCTTTGATAAGGATCTAACAATGAACGAGAAACCCGACTTTTCCAAGAGCGCCAACCACGCGCAGACGGCCCCGGCCTTTTTGTCGGTCTGGGACATGCACGCCTATTATGGCGAAAGCTATATCGTGCAAGGCATCAGCTTTAACGTCCACGAGGGGGAAATCCTCGCGCTGCTGGGCCGCAACGGCGCTGGCAAAACCTCGACCTTGCGGGCGATTGCCCGTTTGTCCGACCCGCAGGTCACCAGCGGCGAGATCTGGTTGGATCACCAGCCCCTGCACAACATGAGCAGCTATGAGGCCTCGGGCGCCGGTTTGGCGCTGGTGCCAGAGGATCGGCGGATCATCCCCGGCCTCACGGTCGAGGAAAACCTCAAGCTGGCGCAGATTGCCCCGCCGGTGGGCTGGTCGATTGACCGGCTGTATCAGCTGTTCCCGCGTCTGGGCGAGCGCCGCAACCAAGAGGGCGTGACCCTGTCAGGCGGCGAGCAACAGATGCTGGCCATCGCCCGCGCCCTTGCGCGCGACATCAAGGTGCTGTTGCTGGATGAACCCTATGAAGGGCTGGCGCCGGTGATCGTTGATGAAATCGAAAAGACCCTGCGCATCATCAAGGAACAGGGCATCACCACAGTGATCGTGGAACAAAACGCGGTGCGGGCGCTGCAACTGGCGGACCGGGCGGTGATTTTGGACACCGGCGGCATCGTCTTTGATGGCTCGGCCCAAGAGGTTCTGGAAAACGACACCCTGCGGTCTGAATATTTGGCCATCTGACACCGCAACGCAGATGCCATAAGGCCAAGGGTTAGCCCATCTGACCCTTGGCCGCCATTTCCCTAAGTTTGGTTTTCAGCACCTTGCCGTAGTTGTTCTTGGGCAGCTCTTGCAGATGCACATAGACCTTGGGCCGCTTGAACCGGGCGATGTGATCCAGACACAATTGATCCAGATCGGCATCTGGCGCGGGGCCGACGACAAAGGCCACGATTTCTTCGCCCCAGTCGGCATGGGGGCGCCCCACCACCGAAACCTGGCTGACCTGCGGATGCCGCAGCAACACTTCCTCGACCTCGCGTGGGTAAACATTCGACCCGCCGGTGATGATCACATCCTTGCTGCGGTCGGTCAGCGTCAAAAACCCCTGATCATCCAGCCGCCCCATATCCCCCGTGTGCAGCCATCCTCCTTGCAGGGCTGCGGCGCTGGCCTTGGGGTTGCGCCAATAGCCGGGCATGACCGTATCGCCGCGCACTGTGATCTCGCCCGTATTGCCGGGCGGCACCGGCGCGCCACCTGCATCCACGATCCGCAGCTCGACCGCGGATTGGGCGCGGCCCACGGACCCCAGGCGCGCCTCCCATCCGGGGCTGTCGCGATCGGCAACCACGGCGCGCGGCAATGCGGTGATTCCCATCGGGCATTCACCCTGGCCATAGATCTGCACGAAAATCGGCCCGAAATGCGCCACAGCGTCGATGATATCGGCGCGATACATCGGCCCGCCCGCATAAACCACCGTGCGCAGCCCGCGCCCGCTGCGCCCTGTCGCCTTGGCGCCCTGGGTCAGCCGTTTGACCATCGTTGGGGCTGCAAACAGGTGGACGCGGTCAAAATGCTGCGCAAGATCAAGGATTTCGCCGGGGTCGAATCCCTGCGAGGGCGGCACGACATGCCGGGCGCCGGCCCGAACATGCATCAACGCATACAGCCCCGCGCCATGCGACATCGGCGCCGCATAAAGCGCAGCATCGCCCGCGCCAACGCTGTCGACATCGGCGGTATAGCACAGCCCCATCGTGACCAGCATCCGGTGGGTGATTATCACCCCCTTGGGCGCGCCTGTGGTGCCCGACGTATAAAACAACCACGCCAGATCCTCTGGCGCCCTTGGCCGGGGCCCGGCCAAAGGCGTATGGTTTAATATCATCCCCCAATCATCTGAATTTATGTCGATAAATCGACAATCTGGCCAATCATTGCCCCATTCGCCTTCCCCGCGCGCACCAAACATCGCCCTGATGCCGGCGTCTTGCACGATAAAGGCAACCTCTTGCGGGTGCAGTTTGGCATTGATCGGCACCGCCGCCGCCCCGGCCCACCAGATACCAAACAGGATCGGCAGATATTCCACCCGGTTGGGGCTGAAAATGCCCACACGATCCCCCGGACCAATGCCTTGGGCCGCCAAGGCACCGCCAATCGCAGCTGCCTGTGCGGCAAACCCGGCATAATCGGCCCGAAGGCGCGTGCCCTCAAACAACGCCGGGGCCGATGGGGTCAGCTGGGCGGCTTGCCGCAGCCAATGGGCTATGTTCATGAAACACCTTTTGTTATCAACATCCTGCGCCCCCAAGACGCCCCGGCGACGATGCGGGTTTTCATGGCCCGCGCCTTAGCCTATAAACGCCCCAACGCGAGGGCAACAAAAACCAGACCCCGCAAAACCCGGTCGAGGATAATATGACAAAACAGAACCATGATGCGGATGTGACCTTTATTCAGGCTCTTGCAGAACTTTTGCGTGAAAACGACCTGACTGAACTGGAAGTCATGCGTGAATACGGCAGCGACGACAGCTTGAACGTCCGCGTCAGCCGCCAACAGCCCCAGCAAGTGGTCAGCCATGTCGCCGCAGCGGCCCCCGCCCCGGTCGCCGCCGCAGCCCCGGTTGCCGCCGCCCCGGTCGCACCCGCCGCGACGGATGATCCATCCAACCACCCCGGTGCGGTCACATCGCCCATGGTCGGCACGGTCTATTTGCAAGCTGAACCCGGCGCGCCGGCCTTTATCAGCGTCGGCGCCACCGTTGCCGAAGGCGACACCCTGCTGATCGTCGAAGCCATGAAAACCATGAACCATATCCCGGCCCCGCGCGCCGGCACGATCAAGCGCATCTTGGTCGAAGACGGCGGCGCCGTTGAATTTGGTTCGCCCCTTGTGATCCTCGAATAAGGGTTCGGGCTGTGTTCAAGAAAATCCTGATCGCCAACCGGGGCGAAATCGCCCTGCGGGTTGTGCGCGCCGCCCGTGAAATGGGCATTGCCACGGTCGCCGTGCATTCCACCGCCGACGCTGATGCCATGCATGTGCGTATGGCCGACGAAAGCGTTTGCATCGGCCCGCCGGCCAGCCCGCAAAGCTATTTGTCGGTGCCTGCCATCATCGCCGCCTGCGAAGTGACCGGCGCCGAAGCGATCCACCCCGGATACGGCTTTTTGTCGGAAAACGCCGGTTTTGTGCAGGTGGTCGAAGACCACGGCCTGACCTTTATCGGCCCCACCGCCGAACATATCCGCATCATGGGCGACAAGATCACCGCCAAGGACACGATGAAGGCGCTTGGCGTGCCTTGCGTGCCCGGATCAGACGGCGGGGTTGCAACCCTTGACGATGCCAAGCGCATTGGCGCGGAAATCGGCTATCCGGTCATCATCAAGGCCACAGCCGGTGGCGGCGGCCGCGGTATGAAAGTGGCACAAACCGCCGCAGACATGGAAAAGGCCTTTCTGACCGCACGGGCCGAAGGCAAATCCAACTTTGGCAATGACGAAGTCTACATTGAAAAATATCTGACCACGCCCCGCCATATCGAAATTCAGGTGTTTGGTGATGGCAAGGGCCGCGCCGTGCATCTGGGCGAACGGGATTGTTCATTGCAGCGGCGCCACCAAAAGGTGTTCGAAGAGGCCCCCGGCCCATCCATCACCGCCGCCGAACGCGCCCGGATCGGCAAGATCTGCGCCGATGCGGTGGCCAATATCAACTATATCGGCGCGGGCACCATCGAATTTCTCTATGAAAACGGCGAATTCTATTTCATCGAAATGAACACCCGCCTTCAGGTTGAACATCCGGTCACGGAATCGATTTTCGGCGTCGATCTGGTGCGCGAACAAATCCGCGTCGCCGCCGGCCTGCCGATGGAGCTGAACCAAGACAGCCTCAGCATCAACGGCCATTCAATCGAGGTCCGCATCAACGCGGAAAAGCTGCCGAATTTCTCGCCCTGCCCCGGACGGATCACCCAATACCACGCCCCCGGCGGGCTGGGGGTGCGGATGGACAGCGCCCTTTACGATGGCTATTCAATCCCGCCCTATTACGACAGCCTGATTGGCAAGCTGATCGTGCATGGCCGCGACCGCCCCGAGGCCCTGGCCCGGTTGCACCGCGCCCTGGGCGAATTGATCGTCGATGGGGTGGACACCACTGTGCCGCTCTTTCACGCGCTGCTGGCCGAACCGGATGTGCTCAGCGGGGCATATAACATCCACTGGCTGGAACATTGGCTTGAAACCAATCTGGGGGGCTAGCCCCCCAAGATGACGCTGGATGCGGATCTGTTGATGCACGGCTATTCCATCGGGATCTTTCCGATGGCCGAACATCGCGACGACCCAGAGGTGTTCTGGGTCGATCCGCGCCGGCGGGGCATCTTGCCGCTGGATGGGTTTCATGCCTCGCGGTCGTTGCGCCGGGACATGCGCAAAACCCAGCGCACCGCCAGCCTGAACCGATGCTTTGCCGATGTGGTGGATGCCTGCGCAGACCGCGACGACACCTGGATCAACGCCAAGATCCGCGCGCTTTATCTGCAACTGCACCACCGCCATCAGGCCCACAGCCTGGAAATCTGGCAAGACAGCACCCTGATTGGCGGCGTTTATGGCGTGACATTGGGCGCCGCCTTCTTTGGCGAAAGCATGTTCTCGCGGCGCAGCAATGGGTCAAAAATGGCGCTGGCCTGCCTGGTGGATCACCTGAACCGCTGCGGCTTTACCCTGTTTGACACGCAATTCCTGACACCGCATCTGGCCAGCCTTGGCGCGACGGAAATCACCCGCGCCGCATATCAATCCCGGCTGCTCAGCGCCAAGGATCGCGCCGCCGATATCACCTCAATCCCCCTGTCCACCCTTCACGAGGTGGCACAGCGCATGACCCAAATATCATAGCGGGGATGATCCATCGCGCTCAGCGCTGGCGCCGATGCAACCATCCATCCGGAAAAAAGCCTCTGGCCATCCTCGCTGATCGACATCTGCGCAAACGCATCGCCTGACGGATTGCCAACCGGAAAGCGGCACGCGGCCAATTCAATCACCAAAGGGCCAAAGCTGGCAACAGATCCGGCCGATATTTCAATATCTTGCGTCTGGCCGTTCACCTTGTCCAAGCCGCGCAAAACCGCACCGGGCGCCGCGCTGACAGCTTGCTGCGCCGCCGCGCCCTGCGCCGCCAGGACCAGAAAAACCAGCGCCCGCACCACGCTCAATTGCCGCCCTCACCGCCAACGAACTTGAGCAACAAGGAAATGATGCTGACCGCGCCCTGGGTGTCCTCGATCACGTCTCCCTCGGCGAAAAAGAACGGCGATCCGCCCGGCATCACCTCAACGAAATTGCCCCCCAGCAGCCCTTCGGATGCAATCACAATGGCGCTGTCATCGGGAATTTCAATGCCGCGCTGCACCGCCACCGTGGTCTCGGCACGATAGGTCTCAGGGTTCAGACGCACCTGCGTGACCGTGCCAATCTTGACCCCGGCCAAGCGCACATCACTGCCAACGCTCACCCCTTCCAGGCTGCGAAAACTCGCCGACAAAGCATAGCTCTCACCCGCGCTCTTGAATCCGGTGATCTGCCCGGCATAGGCCAAAAACGCCACAGCCCCCGCCAGAACCGCGCCCCCCACCAGAACCTCGACAGAATTCTGCGCCATATCCTATGCCTTTGCGATCAAATGATTATTCAGGACGCCAGGCCTCATAGTCACGCCGCTCTGCCGGGCGCGCCTGGCGCAACGACCCCTGCGGCGCATAGGCCATCTGCGTTCCGGTCAGGTTCTCCTGATGCGGCTTCTCCCAAGGCTTATGGGCCAAAGGCCGCTCGCTGGGCGCCTCGTCCCAGGTGCCATGCAGCCACCCATGCCAATCAGGATCCACCCGGCTGGCCTCAGCCTCACCATTATAAATCACCCAG
Source organism: uncultured Sulfitobacter sp. (assembly GCA_937138475.1). Classification (GTDB taxonomy): domain Bacteria; phylum Pseudomonadota; class Alphaproteobacteria; order Rhodobacterales; family Rhodobacteraceae; genus CAKZPD01. Next base: position 37,470 of record CAKZPD010000027.1, read on the forward strand.
CGCCGGCGCTTGTCGCGCGTCTGGTAAAACACATTCCCCTGGCTGTCCGCGCCAACCCGCACCCCCTTGCGCCAGGTATGCAGTTGCGTGTTCAGCGTTTGCCCATTCCACCAGGTAACGCAGCGCAAAAGGGTTCGGATCATGCCCATGGGGTTCGTGCCTCTCAAAATCTCTCCACCGCAGATATGACCGATGCGCGCCCAAAGGTCCAGCGCCTCAATCGGATTTCCCCGCGCTCAAACGCCGCCCAAACACCGGCTTCTTTTGTTCTCAAATATCTCGGGGGTCCGGGGGCTGGCCCCCGGCCATCAGCAACCATCACGGACGAATCAACCCTCAGGCAACAGGGCCGTGACTTCGATTTCGATCCGATACTTGGGATCAATCAGATTGCACTCGATCATCGTCGCCGCTGGCGGGTGCTCTGCAAAGGCCGCGCGCAACACCGGCCAGCATGTCTCGAATTCGGCGGCATCGGGCAAATAATAGGTGACACGCACCACATCGCCAAACCCACATCCGGCCTCGCTCAGCGCGGCGCCAATCACCTCCAGCGCCGATTGGCACTGTTCGGCAACCCCTTGCGGCACCTCGGGCCCGGCGGCCACCGTCCCGGCAACATGCACAAAGCCCCCGGCCACCACCGCCCGGCAATAGCCGATCTTGGCTTCAAAGGCCCCGCCCGAAGAAATCCGCCGGATCGTCATGCTAGCCTGCTGTCGCCGGCTCTTTTCCGGCCTCCGCATGGATCATCAAAGGCGCCGCATCCGACGTCACCGCCTCTTCATTCACCACCACCTCGGTAACCGAGGTCAATCCAGGCAGCTCGAACATCGTGTCCAGCAAAATATCCTCAAGGATCGATCGCAGCCCCCGCGCCCCCGTCTTGCGGTCGATGGCGCGTTTGGCAATCGCGGTCAGCGCATCATCGGTAAAGCTCAGCTGCGTGTCCTCCAGCTCAAACAGGCGCTGATATTGCTTGACCAGGGCGTTCTTGGGCTGGGTCAGAATGGTCACCAACGCATCCTCGTCCAGATCCTCAAGCGTCGCCAGAACCGGCAGACGGCCCACGAATTCCGGGATCAACCCGAATTTCAACAGATCTTCGGGTTCCAGGTCGCGGAAAATCTCGCCGATACCGCGCTGATCATTGTCGCGCACATCAGCGCCAAACCCCATGGCCGATCCCTTGCCGCGTGCGGCAATGATCTTGTCCAGCCCGGCAAAGGCACCGCCACAGATGAACAGAATATTGGTCGTATCCACCTGCAAGAATTCCTGCTGCGGATGCTTGCGCCCGCCCTGGGGCGGCACCGATGCGACCGTGCCTTCCATCAGCTTCAGCAGGGCCTGCTGCACCCCTTCGCCCGATACATCGCGGGTGATCGACGGGTTTTCCGACTTGCGGGTGATCTTATCCACCTCATCAATATAAACGATGCCGCGCTGCGCCCGTTCGACGTTGTATTCGCTGGATTGCAGCAGCTTAAGGATGATGTTCTCGACATCTTCCCCGACATAGCCCGCCTCGGTCAGCGTCGTGGCATCGGCCATGGTAAAGGGCACATCCAAAATCCGCGCCAAGGTCTGCGCCAGCAATGTCTTGCCGCAGCCGGTCGGGCCGATCAGCAGGATGTTGGATTTCGCCAGCTCAATCTCGCCGCCCTTTTGGGCGTGGTTCAGACGTTTGTAATGGTTATGCACCGCCACCGACAAAACCCGCTTGGCCATGGCCTGACCAATGACATAATCATCCAGCACCGCGCAGATATCCTTGGGCGTGGGCACGCCATCCTTGGATTTCAGGCCCGACGCCTTGGTTTCCTCGCGGATGATGTCCATGCACAGCTCAACGCATTCATCACAGATGAAAACAGTCGGCCCGGCGATCAGCTTGCGCACCTCGTGTTGGCTCTTGCCACAAAAGCTACAATAAAGCGTGTTCTTGCTGTCGCTGGTCGAATTCGTTGCCATGTCAACCCTTTCAGGTCTTGCGTGTCGAGTGGCCCCGCCATCGGCGAAGCATGAGCCTTGCAGTCTAAGCCAGCACCCAGGGGTCCACAATCGCTAAATCATGGCCAGGCGCCGGGGAATTACTTGCTGTCGTCGTCCGCTTTGCCGCGGCTTTCGACGATTTCGTCGATCAAACCCCAAGCCTTTGCATCCTCGGGCGACATAAAGTTGTCACGCTCCAATGCTTCCTCCACCTTTTCAAGGGTTTGGCCGGTGTGTTTAACGTAAATTTCGTTCAATCGTGTCTTGAGCTTTTGGGTTTCCTGCGCGTGGATCATGATATCGGTGGCCTGGCCCTGATATCCACCCGATGGCTGGTGTACCATGACGCGGCTGTTGGGCAGGCTGAACCGCATGCCCTTTTCCCCCGCCGTCAGCAGCAGCGACCCCATAGAGGCCGCCTGCCCGATCACCAGGGTCGACACCTTGGGTTTGATGTATTGCATGGTGTCATAAATCGACAACCCCGAGGTCACGACCCCGCCGGGCGAATTGATATACATGCTGATTTCCTTGGACGGGTTTTCCGCCTCAAGATGCAGCAATTGTGCGACGATCAGCGATGACATCCCGTCATGCACCGGGCCCGACAAAAAGATGATCCGTTCCTTGAGCAGCCGGGAAAAGATATCATAGGCGCGCTCGCCCCGGCTGGTTTGCTCAACCACCATCGGGACAAGGGTATTCATATAGGTATCAATAGGATCGTTCATGTCAGCTTGCCTGTCTTATGCCATTCAAAGGGACCATACCCCCCAAACCGTTACACAAAGCTTAGTATCCGGGCTGGGGGGCTGCAAGGGGGGGGCGGCGCGTTTGTCCGCCCCGGCCGCAATAAAGTTCAATATTTCCAAGCAACGCAAAATTATATTTATGGGCGCCATAATTATAATTAACGGCAACCTAATCAGATCCAGCCGCGCCAAGACAGGCCGCAAATTGCTGCGCTATGTCGCGCAAAAGCGCCGGGTAATGCCCCGGCCCCAAGGGCAAGCCACCGCCCAGCGGATCGACCTGCACCGGATCGGGCAAACCGATGGCATGGATCAATCCGGGGTTATACCCCGGTTCAGCCAGCACACAGCGCACCCCCTGCGCCTTGGCGATCTGCCGCAGCATTGACATATGCGCGGCGCTGGGTTTGCCGCCCTCGACCCCTGCGATCGCCCCCAGATTGCGCAGGCCAAAGCGCTGTTCGAAATAGCGATACGCCTGATGATAGACCATGAACCCCTGGCCATACAGCGGCGCCATGTCCTGTTCGATCTGCGCCTCAAGCTGATGCAGCTGCTGCTCAAATTCCTGCTGATTGCGTGCGTAAAGCGCCGCGTTTTCCGGATCAAGCGCGCTGAGCGTCCGCGTAATTTCTGGCAACCATGCGGAAACATTGCGCGGATCAAGCCAAATATGCGGATCTTCTGCGCCGTGATTATGGCCTGCGCCATGGTCCGCGTCATGGTCCGCGTCATGATCGTGGCCCGCGTGGTCGTCATGGTCATCATGATCAGCGTGCTTATCGTGGTCATCATCATCGTCGGGGGCATCGCCAAGGTGGCTTGCGCCGTCAGCGCCCAACAGCTGCACCCCCGGCTGGGCCATCAAGGGCACGATCACCGCCCCGCCGGTCAGGTTATCCATCGGGCGTTGCAGTTGCGGCATCAACCCCGGACCAATCCAGAACACGGCCTGCGCCTGCGCCAGGGATCGCGCCTGGGACGGGCGCAGGGCGAAATCATGGGCATCGCCGCCCGCCGGCACCAAAAGAACCGGTGTGCCGGCCCCCTGCATCAGGGCGGCCACAACCCCATGCACCGGCGCAATATCCACAACCACACGCGGCGCCGCCGCCAGGGCCGCCGCGCCCTGCACAGCCAGGGCCGCCGCCAATATCATCCGTTTGCGCATTTGGTTTCCTTTCCAAGTTGCGGGGGTTGTTAATCTGTATGTTATAACATATCAAGTGCGAAATCACCGCGACAAAGGCCCGCCATGATTCCCATCGGATTTGACCATCACGACCATACCGCCTGTGTCTCGGACGCATTGACGATGGCTGAAAAACACTGTGCCGACAGTGGGTTGCGCCTGACCCCTGTGCGCCGCAGAGTGCTTGAGATCTTGCTGGCGGAACACCGGGCGCTGGGGGCTTATGACGTGCTGTCGGTTCTGGCAAGCGAGGGGCTGGGCGCCACCCCCCCGGTCGCGTATCGGGCGCTTGATTTTCTGGTCAAGGCGCGGTTCATCCACAAAATCGAGGCGCTGAATGCCTATGTGGCCTGTGCGCATCTGGGGGCGGATCACGCGCCGGCCTTCTTGATTTGTCGCACCTGCAAATCGGTGGCCGAGGCCAATACCGCCACCGGCGGCGGGCGCCTTGACCAAGCGGCGCGCGCTGCGGGGTTTCAGATTGAACATCAGGTGATCGAGGCCGAGGGGCTGTGCCCGCGCTGCCTGGACGCGGCGCAATGATCCAAGGCGCAATGATCCCAGGCACCCCGTTGATCGAGGCCGTGGACCTGTGCCTGAGCTATGGCGCGGCGCCCGTGTTGCGCGACGTGAACTTTCGCCTGCAACGCGGTGAAATCGTTACAATTGTCGGACCAAACGGTTCTGGTAAATCCAGCTTTGTCCATGCGTTGATCGGGGCAATCCCCGCCGCCAAGGGCCAGATCCATCGGGCCAAGGGGCTGCGCATCGGCTATGTGCCGCAAAAGCTGGGGATTGAGCCAAGCCTGCCGCTGACGGTGCAACGGTTTCTTAATCTGCCCCACAAGGTGGACAAACAGCGCGCCAATCAGGCGTTGATCGCGGCCGGGGTGGCCGATCTGGGCCGGCGGCAGCTGCGACAGCTTTCGGGTGGTCAGCTTCAGCGGGTCTTGCTGGCGCGGGCGATCTTGCTGCGGCCCGACGTGCTGATCCTGGACGAGGCAACGCAGGGGCTGGATCAACCGGGCACCGCCGCCTTTTACCGCCAGATCGAACAGGTCCGCCAAGAGCTGGGCTGTGCGGTGCTGATGGTCAGCCACGACCTGCATGTGGTGATGTCGGCCTCGGATCGGGTGCTGTGCCTGAATGGACATATCTGCTGCGAGGGCACGCCGGAAATCGTCGCCAGCGCGCCGGAATATCGCGCGCTGTTTGGCACGGGAACCCAAGGGGCGCTGGCGCTTTATCGGCACGAACACAGCCACAGCCATGGCCCCGATTGCGATCATGAACACAGCTTTTTATCGGAGCATCGCACAAATGATCATTGATGATTTCCTGATCCGCGCCCTTTTGGCCGGCGTCGGGGTCGCCTTGGCGGCGGCGCCTTTGGGGTGTTTTATCGTCTGGCAGCGCATGGCCTATTTTGGCGATGCAACCGCCCATGCCGCCCTGTTGGGGGTGGCGCTGGCGCTGATGTTGAACATCCCGATTTTCGGCGGCGTTCTGGCCGTAACCCTGGCCATGGTGCTGATCTTGACCCTTGTGTCGGATCGCGGCGTTGGGTTTGATGCGCTGTTGGGCGTGCTGGTGCACAGCGCGCTGGCGCTGGGGCTGTTGGCGGTTTCATTCCTGCCCAATGTCCGTGTCGACCTGATCGGCTATCTGTTTGGCGACATCCTGGCGGTGTCGCCTTTGGATCTGGCGTTGATCTGGGGCGGCGCCGCGCTGGTGCTTGGGCTGTTGATCTGGCGCTGGAACGCGCTTTTGATCACCACGGTCAGCCCCGAACTGGCGCAGGCCAGTGGCATCGCCGCGCGGCGTGAGCATCTGATCCTGACGCTGTTGCTGGCGCTGAGCGTGGCAGTCGCCCTGAAGGTGGTTGGGGCGTTGCTGATTGCCGCGCTGATGATCATTCCGGCCGGCGCCGCCCGGCCATTGGCGCGCACCCCCGAGGGCATGGCCCTGATCGCAGCCGCCCTTGGCACCAGCGCCGCGATTGGCGGGCTGATGCTGTCATTTGCCTTTGACACCCCGACCGGCCCGACCATCGTCAGCCTGACAACGGTGATGTTTGCGGTGACCCATCTGACCGGGCTGGCCCCAAGGCGCGGCGCCTAGGTGACCTTTTGCCGGGCGTGGAATTGGGGTTGATCCCACAGCCGGTCGGCCATGATATTTGCAATCCGTTCAATGGCTTGTTCGACGTCATCTGCGTCGATGTAAAGCGGCGTAAAGCCAAATCGCATGATGTTGGGCGCGCGGAAATCGCCAATCACCCCGTGATGGATACAAGCCTGCATCGCCGCATAGCCATGATCAAACGCAAAAGACACCTGTGACCCGCGCTGATCGCTTTGCCTTGGGCTGGCCAGGGTCAGCATCGGCGCGCGCGCCTCGATCCCGGCGATAAATTGCTCTTGCAGCGCGACCGAGACGGCGCGCAGCTGCTGCATATCCACCCCGTCAAACGCCTGCATCGCACATTCCAGCGTGGTCATTTGCAGCACGGGCGGCGTGCCGACGCGCATCCGCTCTATGCCTTGACCGGGCTGATAGCGGGGGTCGAAATCAAAGGGCGCCCGATGCCCCAGCCATCCGCTTAGCGCTGGCTTGACCGTATCGGCCAAATCGGGCCGCACATAGATAAACGCCGGCGCGCCCGGCCCACCATTCAGATATTTATAGGTGCAGCCAACGGCGAATTCGGCCTGTGATCCATGCAGATCCAGCGCCAGAGCACCGGCGGAATGGGCCAGATCCCAGATCATCACCGCGCCCGCCTGATGCGCCGCCTGGGTGACGGCGTTCATGTCATGCACCCGGCCGCTGCGGTAATCGACATGGGTCAGCATCACGGCGGCAACATCCGGGGTGATGCTCTGCGCGACTTGATCGGGGGCCACTGTGCGCAGCGTGTACCCCTGCCCCAACATCCCAAGCAGCCCCTCGGCCATATAAAGATCGGTTGGGAAATTGCCCGTATCAGACAAAACCACCCGGCGATCCGGGCGCATCATCAACGCCGACGCCAAAGCCTGATAGACCTTGATCGACAGCGTATCGCCCAACACAACCGACCCGTCCGGCGTGCCGATCACCCGGCCGATTTGATCGCCAATGCGCGCCGGCTGATCCATCCAGCCCGCGCCATTCCAGCCCTTGATCAACATCTGCCCCCATTCATCCGACAGCATCTGCGCCATTCTGCCGGGCACATCCACCGGCATCGGGCCAAGCGAATTCCCATCCAGATAGATCATGCCCTTGGGGATTGTGAACATTTCTTTTTTAAGTATTTCAGACATTTATAATGCTCCTCTCACGTGCCACAGCTCTGGAAACAGCTCGACCTCGAGCATTTTGCGCAAATACCCCACCCCCGAGGTTCCACCGGTGCCGCGCTTGAAACCAATGACCCGTTCCACCGTGGTGACATGGTTAAAGCGCCAGCGGCGGAAATAATCCTCAAGATCGACCAGTTTCTCGGCCAGTTCATAAAGCGCCCAGTGGCGCTGTGGCTGGGCATAGACCGTCTGCCACATCTGTTGCACATCCGCGCGGGCCGCCCAGCGTTCCTGACCCGCGGCGCCCGAGGGATCCGGCTGGCCCAGCTCTTGCGCCAAAAGCTGCAAGGCGATCTGATACAGGCTGGGGCGGGTCAATTCCACGCTGAGCGCGTTGAACTTGTCTGTGTCATGTTCAAACAGTTGCATCAATGCGCTGTTGCGATTGCCCAGCATGAATTCAATCAGCCGGTATTGATGCGACTGAAACCCCGAAGAATTGCCCAGGGCCGGACGAAACGCCGTGTATTCGCTGGGCGTCATGGTGCGCAGCACGTCCCAGGCGCCGTTGAGCTGTTCAAATATGCGCGCCACCCGCGTCAACATCTTGAAGGCCGCGCGCATGTCCTGGGCCAGCAGCGTGTCGCGGGCGGCTTGCAATTCATGCAGCGCCAGACGCATCCACAGCTCGGACGTTTGGTGCTGAATGATGAATAGCATCTCGTCATGGGCGTCAGACTTGGGGTTCTGAGCGGTCAAAATCGCATCAAGCCCCAGATAATCGCCATAAGACATGTCTTTGGCAAAGCTCATCTTGGCACCATGTGCCGCGTCCTGTGTCATCTGTGCCCCCTGCGATTGTTGGCGGTGTTTGCCGGGCGGCTGCCTGGGCAAATTCACCTGCGCTTGCGCGGACATTCGATGATTTACGCCCTATGCGCAACCCCTTCGGCATCCGGGTGCATCCCCTGCGCGCGCCCATGCAACGGGGGGGGCGATCGGGGGTTTTGACCTTGGCGCCGGCGCCGGGCATAAGGGGGCAAGCCCAAGGGAAAGCGAAGCAGATGCAGCCTGAATGGATTGCCGTTGACCAAGACGGCCACAAGATTGCGGCCTATGCGATGCGCGGCGATACGGTTCTGGCCCGTCACAGCGCCGCGGGGCTGAACGACCTGCCTTGGGACATGGCGCCGGGGACAATGATCTTGGTCAATGGTGCCGCCCCCAGCCCGGCCAATTACACCATCGTTCCGGCCGCCCCGCTGGGGGCCGGGTTCTTGCGCAGCATGGATCACCAAGGGCCGGGGGATGTGTATTATATCAACGGCTTGCAACAAAAGGCACCCGCCGCAGTGATGAATGGCCCGGCCTGCGCGATCGCCGGGTTCTTGGCGGCGCATCCCGGATGGGACGGGGTGGTTTGTCTGGTCGGCGACGACAGCATCTGGGCGCAGATCAGCGCCAATGAGGTGGTCAGCTTTCAAAGCTTTGTCACCGGGCGGCTTTGTCGCCTGTTGTGGCAAGAAGCGGGCCTTTTGCCAGGGGGCGGCGCCCTACCCGATGCCGATACCGATATCAGCGCCAGCGATGGGTTCGACCCCGATCTTTTCCTGAGCAGCCTGCAAAACACCCTGGCCCGGCCCGAACGCTTGGCCGCGCATCTGGCGGAACACCAGGCCCAGGCCCTGCTGACCGGCGGCGTGCTGCCCCGCGAAGCGCTGCTTGGCGCGACCATCGGCGCCGAGCTGGCGGCGGCCAAACCCTATTGGTTGGGGCAGAATCTGGCGTTGATCGGTGATCATGACGCCTGCGCGCCCTATGCCGCCGCGCTGGGGGCCCAAGGCGCCCCTGTCACCATTGCCGAGGGCGCACAGATGCGCCTGGCCGGGCTGATCGCGGCCCGCCATCTTGCAGCCGGAGGGCAAGCGGCCTAGGGGCAGCGCGCGGGGTTAAAAGAACATCTCGGCGTTCAGGCCAACGGTGATGGCCCCAATCGGCGCGCCGCTGTCTGGATCGGTCAGTGTGACGGATATCTGCCCCGAATAGGTCTGGGTGCTTTCGTCCAGCTCAATCTCATCGACAAAGATCGCGCCGGCGCCCATGGGAAAGGTTTTTTGGAACTTTGCCTCATCGCCCTGCCAATAATCCGATGTCACACCGCTGGACGCGACATTCAGCCCGCGTTGATCCATCACGAACACCTCGGCAATTTGCCCGCCCGAGGCGGCAACCTGCGCGCCCAGATGCGCCGAGGCCGGGGTTTTCAGCACCTGATCCAAAAGCGGCTGATCGCTTTGACCGACCTGGGCGCGCCACGCCTTGTCCCAGGCGTCGATCTGGTCTTGCGACGCCGCGCCCGTGCGGGCGTTCTGGGCGCGCACCGCGTCAATCACCACAGGCGCCGTGGCCCAGGCCATCACCTGCGATTCGACATAGGCCCGCATCGAGGCGGGTGCCTCGACCGCCTGTGCCAAACCCCCAGTAATTATCAATATTCCACCAAGCATGACCGTTCGCAGCATCGCCGTCCCCTTTGTTGATTTGCGCAATTCCTGCGATCGACCCTAGGGGCAACTGGCTAATTTTCTGTAAAACCGTCCGCGGGGTTATTGCCCGGTTTTCAGGGCCTCGGGGTTGCGCAACCAGATGTCGCGCTGTGCGAAGGGGACCTCGATGCCTTCGGCGGCGAACCGTGCCGCGATGGCGTGGTTGATGTCATTCTTGACGCTAAGGATATAGTTCACATCGCGCAGGATCAGGCGGATCTGAAACTCAAGCGCGTCGGCGCCAAAGGCATTGAACAGCACCGAAGGCGGCGGATCGGCCAGCACCATCGGCTGCGCTGCGGCGATTTCATGCAAGATCGCGTCGACCCGGCGGGTATCGGTGCCATAGGCCACGCCGATGTTGACGATCAACCGCCCGATGGTATTGCCACGGGTGTAATTGGTGACGGTGCCGCTGACCAAATCGGCGTTGGGGATGATCACGTCTGTGCGCTCAAAGGTTTCGATCCGGGTCGAGCGCACCGAGATATCGCGCACATAGCCCTGTTGGCCGCCGACCTCGATCCAGTCCCCTTCGGAAATCGGCCGCTCAATCAGCAAAATGATCCCCGAAACAAAGTTCGACACGATGTTCTGCAAGCCAAAGCCGATGCCCACCGACAGCGCCCCGGCCACCAGCGCAAGCGAGGTCAGATCAATCCCCGCCCCGGTCACGGCAATCAAGGCCGCAAGGATGATCCCCACATAGCCAAGCCCGGAAACAATGGCGTTCTGCCCGCCCAGATCAATGCGCGTTTTGGGCAAGACATTGCTGCGCAGCGTGCCTTGAACCAGCCGTGTCAGCATATACCCCGCGACAAAGATGATCGCAAAGGTCAGGAAATCACCGGGTGAAATACGCGTTCCACCGATTTGAAACCCTTGCAGAAAACGGGACCAGATATCAGCCAGATCCACCAGCCGCGCGCCCCAGGCCAGGGCCAGCACCGGCGCCCCGGCCAGCGCCAGGCCAAACCCCAAAAGCACCGGGATCAAGGTATCGCGCGCCTCGGGGCCTTGGCGGGTTGCCATGCCATAAAGATCGGCCAGAAACCGTTGCAACACCAAGATCAGACCAAACAGGCCAAGGCTGTAAATCGCCGGATACAGCAGCGCGTTCGCCGCCTCGGCATAGCCGATGGCCGTCATCACCGGCGCAATCAACGCCACCGCCATCGCCGCCCCGCCCAGGGTCCACAGCAACCGTGCCGCCCCGGCTCCGGCGCCATCAAGCCGCAAGATCTGACCCGACCGGAACAAGACCGCCCCCAAAAACGCCGTGATCGGCAAGGACACAACCACCGCCGTTGCAGGCGCCGTGCTGTCAAAGCTTAGCAACAGCGTCACCGCCTCTTGCAGGACCACGAGAACCGCAAGGATCAAGATATACGAGCGCGCCTCGCTTTGGTGATCGGGCGTCAGGGCAATCAGCGGGTCATCGTCATCGCGTGGAAACAGGCGTTCGGCCAACCAGCCAGACCCCAGCAAAACCGCCCCCCAAAGCGGCACAGCATCCAGCAGCGGATTGATCCGCACCCCGGCCAGCCCCGTGGCCCGCAACGCCGCCGCCAGCGCGTAAATCCCCGCCAAAGGCAGGATGATCCGAAACAATGAGACAACAAAGCGCGACACCCCAACGCCGCTGCCGCCCAGACGTCGCAAATGCAGCGACACCGCCCGCGTCCAACGCTGACCGCGCGCCAACAACAGCCCCGCCACCAGCAAAAGCCCCAGAACCAGGGGCAAGTTTTCCCGCAGATCCGCCCGCTGCGCTGCGTCGCGCCAGCCGCGTGTCTCATTGCCGATGTCTTTGAAAATGCGGCTCAGATCCTCAAGGGCGGCCGGCCAATGCACCGGGTTCAGCGGCGATGGCCCCAAGGACAGCAACCGCCGCGTTTCACGCGCCCGCAATATCTGGTCGATCTGGCTGACCAACCCGTCGGCCCGCTGAAACGCCGCATCCGCCACCTGCTGCGGCGCCGTCAGGGCGCGCAGCTGTGTCATCAGGGCGCTGCGCCGCGCCGTCACATCCGCCGGTTCGGCAGTGCCTTCGGGCACCGGCCCCAGCGCCTCTATCTGCGCCTTAAGGGTGGCAATCCGCTCTGACCCGCTGTCGCGCGCCGCCAAAAACTCGGCGCGAAAGCTGACGATCCGGGCGCGCAGCCTTTCAAACACCGCATTGGTGTCATCGGCCTCATCTACGGATTTCTCGGCCCGGCTGGCGACGCTGTCCCACAGCGCGTAATTGGGCGCCTCTTGGGCCAGCACACCGCCGGCCCAAAACACAAGCGCGACAAGCGCCGCTGCCAGCGACCGTATCATACCTCTTCGAAGACGCCCGGAATGCTGGCCGGCGCCTGATCAATCCAGCTGGGGGTCGGCAGGCCCTTTTCACGCAGAAAATCAGGGTTGAACAGCTTGGATTGATACCGTGTGCCGTAATCGCACAGCACCGTCACAATGGTATGGCCCGGCCCCATATCCCGCGCCATCCGCATGGCACCGGCAATATTGACCCCCGACGATCCGCCCAGACACAGCCCTTCGTTCTGCAACAGGTCAAACACCACCGGCAGGGCCTCGGCGTCGTGGATGTTATAGCAATAATCAGGCGTAAACCCTTCCAGGTTCTTGGTAATTCTGATCTGCCCGATCCCTTCGTTGATCGAGCTGCCCTCGGACATCACCAAATCCCCACTGGTGTAATACGAATAAAGCGAGGCCCCGTCAGGATCAGCCAACCCGATCTTGACCCCCTTGGGCTGAAGCGCCATCGCCACCCCGGCCAATGTCCCGCCCGATCCAACCGCGCAAATGAACCCATCGACTTTCCCGCCGGTCTGGTCCCAGATTTCCGGGCCTGTTGTCTCGATATGGGCCTGACGGTTGGCCACATTGTCAAACTGATTGGCCCAGATCACCCCCCGGTCAGAGCTTTGCGCCAGCTGGGCGGCCAGCCGTTCGGAATAGCGGACAAAATTATTCGGATTGCGATACGGCGCGGCGGGCACCTGCACCAATTCGGCCCCGGCCAGGCGCAGCATGTCCTTCTTTTCCTGGCTTTGCGTCTCGGGGATGACGATGACGGTCTTGAACCCCATCGACGCCCCCACCAGCGCCAGCCCGATGCCGGTGTTACCGGCGGTGCCCTCGACAATGGTGCCGCCGGGCTTCAACGCCCCGCGCGCCACCGCATCGCGAATGATATAAAGCGCCGCGCGATCCTTGACCGATTGACCGGGGTTCATGAATTCGGCCTTGCCGAAAATCTCACAGCCCGTTGCCTCGCTCGCGGCGTTCAGCCGGATCAAAGGTGTGTTCCCGATGGCCGATGCCAAATCCTGTGCCACATGCATAGCGCTGCCCCTTTTATCGCGTCGCCTTATCTCTAACCAGCGCGTCGCCCGACCTCAAGAGCGCATGACGATGATGCGCCAGCCAATAAGCCGCCATCACCAAAGGCGCATTGGCCGCCCGCTGCCCCTCGCATAAGGACATCAGATCGGCAAAGGGCATCACATGGGTGCGAATATCCTCATGCTCGCTGTCCAAACCGCCAATCGCCCCCCCCTGCCCGGCAAAATCCGCCAGCCCGACAAAAACATAAAAGAACTCGGACGACGATCCGGGGCTGGCATAACATTGCGCCACCGGGTGCAAATCGGTCAGGTCAATGCCTGCCTCTTCCTGCGCCTCGCGCCGCGCCGTGGCCTCGGGGGTCTCTGCGGCATCAATCCGCCCGGCAATCGGCTCAAGCTGCCAACGCCGGGCATCGCCGCGCGCCAACGGCCCAACCCGCATCTGCTCAACCAGGGCAACACAGTCGCGCTCAGGATCATAAGGCAACACAATCGCCGCATCGGTGCCAATAAAACAGGCCCGGCTCAGCACCGGCGTCATCGCCCCGTCAAAACGTTCGTGCGACAGCTCAAAATCATCCAGGGCAAAAAACTTGGCATAGCTGCGCCGGCGCGCCCGCACATCAACCCGGCCGTCGAGGGTTCCCGCCCCATGGCGCACCGCCCGCGCATTGATCTGCGCCCAGGCCCGCGCCCGGATGGTCGGGAACATCTGTGCCACCTCGCCTGCTTCTTTTGTTCCCAAATATCCAAGCACTTCGCGGGCAGCAATGCAGCTCATCTCGGCGTGCGTGCGCTGCCAACCCGCGAAATCCCAGCGCGGCCCGAACACCTCGGGCGCGGGCTGCGGAAAATAACACAGCGCCGCCTGCCCACCCGCCAAAACCACCGGGCGCAACGCAAACCCAAAACCGCCTTCGTAATAATCAAGCCGGTGCAGATCCCCATCGCTCAGCCCCTGCACCAACAGCCCCTCGGCCATGGCCCCCGCCTGCGGGCAAAGCGCCGGAAACACACCCGGCCCCACGGCGCGGACCTCAAACCCCGGCAGGCGCGCCGCGGTGATGGCAAGATGTCCGGTCTGCCCCAATACGATCTCAAGCAGCGGCCGGTGCCGCAACGTGCCAAAAAAGAAAAGCGCTGTCATTGAAAGGTCTACCTTTGCTCGGGCCGCCTCAGGGCCATTTGGCCTTGGTATACGCACAAACCAGCCCCGATAGAACACTGCCCAGCACAAAAACCGCCAGAATATCAGGCCGCGCAATGACCTGCGCAAACCCCAGCATCAAATCGAAAATTGCGATCAGCGCATCGGACGGGCCGGCATACCAATGGGCCATCGCCCGCCGTGCCATCAACAACACCGCATGCACAAACAGCGCCCAAAACATCACCAGCGCGCCACCGCCCAGCCCGTTTCCCAGCGCTCCCCTCCACCCCAGCCCGGCGCGCGGCCCCAGCACCTGCCACCCCACCATCAGGCCGATGGCGATATTCACCGCAAAAAACGGGGCCTTGCGAAAGCCGCTGTCAAACAAGGGCGCAATCATCCCCGACAAAACCGCCGCCATCCCCGCCAGGCAAAGCGCCGCCACCAATCGGGTGATGCTGGGCATGTCTTGCTCCTATTGGTTTGGGATATCGGGCCTTTTCACAGTGATCTGCGTCACATCGCAATTGCGGCTGCTGAAGGTTGCCGCGCATGAGGTCAGATAGAAATTCCACATCCGCTGAAACCGATCGTCAAACCCAAGGGCGCTGATCTGATCCCACGATTGGTTGAACCGCGCATGCCACCGGCGCAGGGTCTCGGAATAGCTTTGGCCAAATTCAACCGAACGAACAACCCCAAGGCCCGCCGCGGCGATCTGATCGCGCAGCGCCGACGGGCTGGGCAGCATCCCCCCCGGAAAGATGTATTTCTGGATGAAATCCACGCCCTTTTGATAGATCTTCCAACGGCTTTCACTGACGGTGATGATCTGAAACGTCGCGGTTTTCCCCGGCTTCAGGCGCTCGCGCACCGTGTTGAAATACGCCGGCCAATATTTTTGCCCAACCGCCTCGAACATTTCGATGCTGGCAATCCCGTCATAGCGGCCCTTTTCGTCCCGGTAATCTTGCAGCTTAAAGTCAACCAAATGGGAAAGCCCTGCCTTTTCAATACGCTTTACGGCATAGTTGAACTGTTCCTGGCTGATGGTCAGCCCGGTGACCCGCAAACCGCGTTCCTTGGCGGCATATTCGGCAAAGCCGCCCCAGCCACAGCCGATTTCAAGAATATGATCGCCCGGCTGCGCGCCGATCTGGTCAACCATGCTGGCGTATTTACGCAATTGCGCCGCCTCAAGACTGTCATCAGGGCTTTTGAACAGCGCGCTGGAATAGGTCATGGTGCGATCCAGCCAGACGCCGTAAAAATCATTCCCCAGATCGTAATGATAGCTGATATTGCGGCGCGCCTGCCGGCGGTGGTTGCGCCTGGTCCAAAAGCGCAACCTTTCAAAAAGCCGCACCAAGGCCATGCCGGGAAACCCGTCATAAAGTGCGTCATTATCGGCATGCACCAGATCCATAAACGCCTGAAGGTCTGGGGTGCTCCACCATTCGTCCAGATAGGCATCGCAAAAGCCCAGATCGCCTTCGCGGATCAGCCGGGCAAACAGATCACCGTTGTGAATATGCAAGGCCGCCTTGGGGCCGGGGTTTGGCGCCGCGGCGCGAAAGACGCGCCCATCGGGCAGCACGAAATCAAGCTGACCGCGGTTCATCCGCTGCGCAGTCTGAAACACCCGCGCAAAATAGCGCGGCAGGTTTTTCTGGTCTTGAACACTGGTTAAAATCATATCTGACGCCCATGAAATGCAGAAGCCCGATCCCCCAAGGATAGCGCAAAGGTTAACCTTGGATCAATGGGGCTGACAGGTGGCGCTGACGCCAATGTGAATGGCGCGGGATTGGGCCCAAAACCGCCCGCACAGATGCCGCCCCCGGTCAAAATCCGCGCCCCTCATAGGCGGCAAGCGCCCGCGCCCGCCCCTGGGCCAGCGCCACGACAGGCGCGGGATAGGCGGCCTGCGGCGACAAGCCCCAGCTTTTGGGCACTGCGTCAAAATAGGACAGCGCTTCGGGCGATGGCTGCGCCGCGCCTTCGGCAAGCCAGCGGCGGACATAGGCCCGCGCCGGGTCGAACTTGTGCAATTGTGTCTCGGGGTTGAAAATCCGGAAATAGGGGCTGGCATCGGGACCAGAGCCGGCCGCCCATTGCCACCCCATGGCATTGCTGGCCGGATCCCAATCGGTCAGGCAGTCATTGAACCACGCCATGCCGATTTTCCAATGGGTCAGCAAATGTTTGGTCAGATAGCTGGCGACAATCATCCGGCCCCGGTTGTGCATCTTGCCGGTGACATACATCTCGCGCAGGGCGGCATCGACAAAAGGCACGCCTGTGCGGGCCTGTTGCCAGGCAATCACATGCGGATGGTCGGTTGCCTGATTCCAGGCAAAGCGGTCCCAGTCAGGTTTCCAATTGCTGTGCAGGATATGCGGAGTGTGGTGCATCAGGTGATAGGCGAACTCGCGCCAGGCCAGCTCTTTCAAGAAGACCTCGGCGCCGGGCTTGCCCTCATGGTGGGCGCGCAGCCCGGCGTGCCAGCATTGATGCGGGCTGATTTCCCCCAAGGCAAGGTTTTCCGACAACCGCGAGGTGCCATCCTGGGCCGGACAATCGCGGCTGTCGGCATAGCCGGCGATAATGGCATCGGTGAATTGGGCCAGGCGGTCCTGGGCTGCGCCCTCGCCCAGTTGTTGATGGCGGGCCAGGATCGCCGCGCCGCGCCGCATCCCGGCCCCCAGGGCCCAGTCCTGCAATTGGTCGCTGGCGGGCCAGATCGCCGGTGGGCACAGCGATGCCGGCGCCGGCAACGGCGTATCAACCGGGCGGGTTTTGACGGCATTCCAAAAGGGGGTAAAGACCCGGTAATAGCCGCCGGTCTTGGTTTCGACCTGCCAGGGTTCAAACATCAGGTGGCCGCCAAAAGACCGGGCGGTTTTGCCCTTGGCGCGCAGGGTTTGTTTGATCTGCGTATCTCGGGCGATGGCGGCGGGGTCATAGCTGCGGGTCCAAAACACCGATGTGGCGCCGGTTTCATCCATCAGGGCGCGCAATTGTTCCAGCGCATCACCGCGGCGCAGGATCAGCCGGCTGCCCCGGTTTTGCAACTGATTGGCCAGATGCCCAAGCCCCTGCCCCAGACGCCATTGCGGCGCGCAGCCCAGGGCGCGGGTTTGGTCGTCGCAAATGGCAACCGGAATTACCGGCTGGCCGCTGGCGCAGGCCGCCGCCAGCGCAGGATGATCCGACAGACGCAGATCGCGGCGAAACCAGAGCAAAATCGGTGAGGGCATAAGATATCCTGTCATGAGCCTTTGGGCAGGACATAGCGCGCGGCACGTCAGGTCAAGAAAAACCTAGACGGCCCCGCCGGAGGCCGCTTTGGGGAGCCTCCGGCGGGGATATTTTGGAACAAAAGAACGGCGCGGTCAGGCGTTCACATCCACCACCACGCGGCCCTGGATCTGGCCGGCCAGGATGTCGCGGCCCAGTTGCGGCAGATCGCTCAGGCTGGCGGGGTGGATCATGGCGTTGAGCTTGTCCATCGGCAGATCGCGGGCGATGCGGGCCCAGGCGCGCTGGCGGTTGGCGAAAGGTTGCATGACGCTGTCGATGCCCAGAAGGTTGACGCCGCGCAGCAAGAACGGGATGACCGTTGCCGGCAGCGCCGCGCCCCCCGCCAGGCCGACGGCTGCGACCGAGCCGCCGTATTTCATTTGCCCCAGCACGCGGGCCAGCATGGCGCCGCCCACCGCATCGACGCATCCCGTCCAGGTTTCCCCTTCGAGGGGGCGTTTGGTGGTTTCGTTCAAGGTGTCGCGGGGGACGATCTGGCTGGCGCCGAGGCCCTTGAGGTAATCCGCCGTTTCCGGGCGGCCGGTGACGGCGGCGACCTCGTGGCCCAGATGCGCCAGAATGGCGGTGGCGACCGATCCGACGCCGCCCGCCGCGCCGGTCACCAGAACCGGGCCATGGCCGGGCGTCAGGCCGTGATCCTCGAGCGCCATGACCGCCAGCATGGCGGTGAAGCCGGCGGTGCCCACGGCCATGGCCTGGCGGGTATCAAGCCCCTTGGGCAGTGGCACCAGCCAATCGGCCCGCACCCGCGCCTTTTGCGCATAGCCGCCCCAATGGGCTTCGCCGACGCGCCAGCCGGTCAGGACCACCTTGTCGCCGGGGGCATAACGATCATCGCTTGAGGCTTCGACCGTGCCGGCCAAGTCGATCCCCGGCACATGCGGGTATTTGCGCACCAACCCGCCGCCCGGCCCGATGCACAGCCCGTCCTTGTAATTCACGGTTGAATAGTCCACCGCGACAGTGACATCGCCTGCCGGAAGCTGATCAAGGCTGATCTGCTGCACGGCGGCGCTGGTCTTGCCGCTGTCTTCGTCCTTGTTCACGATCAATGCGTTAAACATGTCTTTGTTGCTCCTTTATTTATATCCAGAAACGCGCCCGCCGGGTCACGGGGCGCGCGCCGTCAGGCGTTTGGACCGACAGCCCTTCGGGGCTGGTGTCACGGGCCAGCATGCCAATGGCGACATTGCAGGCGTAATCGGGCGACCATGCCGCCGATGTGATCTGCCCCACGGTTTCGCCGCCTTGCATCACGGGCCAGGCCCGATCGCAGGGGGGCACCGCCGCGCCGCCGATCTCAAGCGGGCAAAGGTTTTGGGCCGGACCCTCGGCGGCAATCCGCGCCAGCGCCGCGCGGCCGATGAAATCGAAATCAGCGTCCGCTGTGCAAAACTTGCCCAGCCCGCATTCATAGGGGTTGTTTTGCGCCGTCATGTCATTGCCATAAGACAGCAGCCCCCCTTCGATCCGTTCAATCAAGTTCGGACAGCCCGCCCGCACGTTCAGATCGCGCCCGGCCTCGAACAGGGCGTTCCACAGCGGCATGCCGATGTCACCGCCCTCGACATAGATCTCAAAACCACCCTGCTTGGAATAACCCGAGCGCGCCACAACAAGCGACCGCCCTGCGAAATCCAATTTCGCATATCGGAAAAAACGGATGTCCTGAACGGCGGCGCCAAAGACCCGAGCCATCAATTTTTCCGATTTCGGGCCCTGAACCCCAAGGGGGGACACATCGGGTTCAAACACCTGGACATTCAGGCCACGGGCCTGGGCGATGCCCTTGACCCACAGCAGCAGATCACTGTCAGCGATGGAAATCCACCACCGGTCCTGGTCCAGTTTCACCGCCACCGGATCGTTCAGCATACCGCCCGCATTGTCGACGATGGGCACATAGCAGCATTGGTCCTCGCCCGCCCGGCGCAGATCGCGGGGGGTCAGATATTGCATCAAGGCGCTGGCATCGGGGCCGCGCAATTCAATCTGCCGCTCGCAGGCCACATCCCAGACCTGCACATCGGCCTTAAGGTGGGCATAATCGGCTTGGGGGCTGTCGAAAACCGTTGGCAACAACATCCGGTTATAGACCGTATACGCGCGCACACCTGCGGCCTCGACCCCGTCAGAAAACGGTGTACGACGCAGGCGGCGAGAAGGGGAAATCAGCGCCATTTCTTTTTCCTGTCAAAGCCTTACAAGGCATAGTTTATGGGTTTGGACCCTTCCAGTCGATCGGGCAAATTTCGGCGGACATCCCCCCGAAATCCCACACCCGGCCGTAATCGCGCACCCGGCTTTTCAGGCCCTTGGCCGCGATGATATCTGGCCCCATCCAGTATTTCGAATTCGAAACCATCACCGGATGCTCGGCCGATTTGCCGGCGATCATCTCAATTTCGCCCTGGATTTTGCGACCGATCATGATGGACCGCTTGCGGCCGTCACGGACAATTTGCACCGGGGCGCGCTCGGCGCCGATGATTTCCGAAACCAACATGGTAAAAAGGCCCGTGGTGCCGCCTGCGGCGCCGCTGAAAATCTGCAAGATGCCGTTATAGGCCTTGCCGCTGGCGCGCTCGTCCACATAGGCGGCCACCTTCCAGTTGCCCTCGCCCATACGTCCGGGAATATCCACCAACAGACCGACATTCAGCCCGGCCAGGTCTTCGCCCTCGTAATGGCCTTCGTCGATGGCAATGGCCATCCAGGCGTGGCAGTGCCCTTCGGTCGGCGGATGCGCCCCAAGCGACACCACGCAGGGGCAAAAGACGGTGCACGAACAGTTCAGAAACAGCTCGCCCTTGATCGCCCAATTGGTCGGGGTCGCCTCGCGGCGCTTTGGATTGGGCATCCGTTGGTCGATCCGCTGAGAAATCGGCAGTTTGTCGGCCTCGGGCCGTCTGTTGGTTGCCATGGCTGTTATCCTCCGATGATGACCGGCGCGGCGCAAACCGCCAACCCGGCCGAGATGAGCAAAACGCCCATCGGTTTCATTACTTTATGACCAAGCTGCGGCAGTTTTTCCAGCACCATGAAAAGCGTGGCAAGCCCCATCCACGCCAGGTTCATCACCCCGCCAACAAAGCCAAGCATCATGAACCCCCAGCAGCATCCCACGCAATAGGCCCCCAGATGTGCCCCCATGCGCGCGCCGCCCCAGGGGCCGGTTTTCCAATGGCCCAGGAAATACATGCCCGGCGCGTGACAGACACCGTGGCACAATTCCTTGGTGCGGGTGAATTGAAAACCGCCCACCGCGATCAGCAACCCGCCGGCCAGATAGGTGGATGTGGCAATGCCCAGCATGTCAATCAGACCCGCACGCAGCAAGCCAAGCTGAACCCCGGCAATCGCGATGGCAAAGCCCACCCAAACCGCGCCATACCCGGCAATCACCCCCAGCCACCCGGCGCGGGTGCCATTGGCGCTGTGGATCAAATCGTCATAGCTGCGCAACGTTGGCACCAAGGTCGGCAGCATCATCGCCGCCATCATGATTGCCCACATCGTGCTCAGCGGCCAGAATTCGGCCATTGGCATGGACATATCCATATTGGGATCCATCCACCGCATCCGTTCGGCCATCGCGTTGGGCCGGCCAAGCAGATCAAGGCCCATACCGGTGCTTTGGCTGTACATCACCCACCAGGCCGCCAGAATCGCGACAAAGAACGACAACCACATGGCAGAGCGAATTAAAGACGGCATAAGATCACTTTTCCAACGACTCGGGACGTGTTAAACAAATGCCAGACAATTAAATGTAAGACAAATGAAAATTGATCCAACGAACAGCGCCGATCTGTCTGCGCAGATTGCCGGGGCGATCCGCGATGCGATTGTGGCCGGGCAATTGATCGTCGACGAACGCCTCCCTTCCGAGGCCGAGCTGGCCGATCAGTTCAACGTATCGCGCCCCACCGTGCGCGAGGCCCTGAAACGATTGGCGGCGCAGGCGCTGATCCGCACCCAGCGCGGCGCGACCGGGGGGGCGTTTGTCAACCGGCTCAGCTTTGAAGAAGCCTATCCCCAGCAAATCACCACCTCGACCCTGCTTTTGTCGATGAATGAGGTCAGCTTTGAAACCGCCTGCGAGGCGCGCTATGCGCTGGAACGGGCCTGCGCGCCGCTGGCTGCGCAGCGCCGGTCTGCGGATCAGCTGGCCACGATGCGTGCGGAAATCCACCGCCAATCGCAGCCCGGCCTGACGGATGAGGCCTTTTGCGCCTCGGATGTGGCCTTTCATCGGGCGCTGGTGGATGCGGCCCATAACCCGGTTCTAAGCTATCAACTGGCCGGCGCGGTCGAAGCCATGCAGCCCCTGATGAACATGATCACTTTCACGGCCCGCTCGCGCGATGCCATCGTCACGCTGCACACCGCCATTGCCAATGCGATCGAAGCCCATGACGGCCACAAGGTAAACGACACGCTGATCGCTCTGGAACGCGAAACGCAAGCTCTGGCACAAAGCGTTTTCGCCGCAAGGGCCGCCCGCACCCCCTGATGCCGGTCGCATGAAGCGGGCATTCAGAGCGGGCCATGATAGTAAATGTTTTGTTAAGCTCGTTTGGCCAGGATTGGCCCATGATAAAAGATACCTCTCCCCTGTCGCCCGAAATCTGGATAAGAGACGTTTTTGCCTGCAAAGCCGTGCAGCAAGGATTGGTGGTGCGGCGCAAACTGCGCGATATTGAGCGCTACGCCGGGTTGGAACCCTTTTTGACCGAAGTGCGCCTGCGCGGGTTTCGCGCTGTTGAAAATCGCGGGCAGATTGTGGTCTTTTGTAACCAGGCGCCGGTCCGCCGGCTGGTTTGACCACGAACCTTGGCCCGCATCGGCAGGATAATCCACGCCCGTCGAGGCCAGGCGCCGTTTTCCGATGGAAAACGCAAGAAATCCTTCGAGGATTTCTGATCCCCCTTTGCAAAGGGCGGGATGCGTATTATATGTGGGATGTCCTTTCGGGGACTATGGACATAAACGCGCTCGTAATACGCGGATCGGACCCGGGGGCGGTACCCGGCGACTCCACCAACACCCTTCATTTGGGGGTCATGGGGTCGAAACAGGATCGACGAACGTCTAAAGGGGTTAGCTTTGTTTCGGCTGTCTGCCACCGTTATCGGCGAAAACTGTACAATTGCAAATGACAATCGTGCTCCGGTAGCTCTCGCAGCGTAAGCTGTGCGAAACACCGAAAATTAAGCCCTGTCGCCTAGCAGCGTCAGGCGGGGTTCGCAGGCACCTGGCAACAGAAGCCTGCACTTTCCCCTTTTCATTCAATCTGTACCCCGGTTTTGCCATTGTGGCGCGGCTTTTGGGCGGTTTTCCCCCTGCCGAACGCAAGGTCGAAAATTTGCATGGATTTTCAGCCCGCAACGTCTTTTCACGGCTGGGAATTCGGTTATGCTTTGGGGGTCTCGCCAAGTCAGAGGAACCCGATGAGCCACAGCATTGATTACGGCAACCTGATGCACGACGCCATGCGCGGATTGATCCGCAAAGTCTTGGAAGATGTGCGTGATAACGGCCTGCCCGGCGCCCATCATTTTTTCATCACCTTCGACACCAGCCACCCCGACGCCGAGCTGGCCGATTGGCTGTCGGACCGCTATCCGGGCGATATGACCGTGGTGATGCAGCATTGGTTCGACAACCTTGAGGTCACAGCAGACGGGTTTTCGGTGACGCTGAACTTTGGCGACGCCCCGGAACCGCTTTATATCCCTTATGACGCGATCCGCACCTTTGTGGACCCATCGGTTGAATTTGGCCTGCGCTTTGAGACGCAAACAGATGACGATGATGATGACGAAGACGATGATTTCGAGGACCAAGATCAAGACGATCTGCCCCCCGAAGGCGACGATCCCGACCCAACGCCGCGCAAGCGCGCGCCCAAAGATGCCGAAGTCGTATCGCTGGACAGTTTCCGCAAATAGGCCAGCCATAAACGATCGGCGCAAAAGACCGGCAACGGGCACAGATGCGTACCGGGCTGCGGCAAAGCGAAGCTTTGACAGGGAAATCCCAGCCCTGCGCTTGCAGGCCCGCGCCCGTGCCGGTAAATGCTTACCCATTGTATTTACCATCAGGAGAGCCGCGCGATGGCCAACACCCGCACCGAAACCGACAGCTTTGGCCCCCTTGAGGTTCCCGCCGACAAATATTGGGGCGCCCAGACCCAGCGTTCGATCCTGAATTTCCCGATTGGCTGGGAAAAACAGCCCGTCGCCATCGTTCGGGCGCTTGGCGTGATCAAAAAGGCCTGCGCGCAGGCCAACGTAGAGCTGGGCAACCTCGACAGCGATCTGGGCACGGCGATCGCGCAGGCCGCAGACGAGGTTATCAGCGGCCAGTTGGACGACAACTTTCCCTTGGTGGTCTGGCAAACCGGGTCGGGCACCCAGTCCAACATGAACGCAAACGAGGTCATCGCCAACCGCGCGATCGAACTCTTGGGGGGCACCATCGGGTCCAAATCCCCGGTGCACCCCAATGATCACTGCAACATGGGGCAATCGTCGAACGACACCTTCCCCACCGCCATGCACATCGCCACGGCAATGACGGCGCGCGATGTGCTTTTGCCAGGATTGCGAAAGCTTCACAAAGGCTTGCAGGCCAAAGTTAAAGCATTCGACGGCATCATCAAGATCGGCCGAACCCACACGCAGGATGCAACCCCCCTGACCCTCTCGCAGGAATTTTCCGGCTATACCCATCAGGTGGCCATGGGGATCAAGCGGGTTGAAACCGCGCTGACCCACATTTACGAGCTGGCCCAGGGCGGCACCGCCGTTGGCACCGGGCTGAACACCAAGGCCGGCTGGGATGTGATGGTCGCGGCCAATATGGCCCAGATCACTGGCCTGCCCTTTGTCACGGCGCCAAATAAATTCGAGGCCCTGGCCGCCCATGATGCCATGGTCGAAATCTCGGGCGCGCTGAAAACCGTGGCCGCCTCGCTGTTCAAGATCGCCAATGACATCCGCCTGCTTGGCTCGGGGCCGCGCTGCGGTCTGGGCGAATTGATCCTGCCGGAAAACGAACCGGGGTCCTCGATCATGCCGGGCAAGGTCAACCCCACCCAATGCGAAGCCCTGACCCAGGTCTGCGCCCATGTCATGGGCAATGATGCCGCCGTCGGTTTTGCCGGCAGCCAGGGCCATTTCGAATTGAACGTTTACAAGCCGATGATGGCCTATAACGTGCTGCAATCCATGCAGCTTTTGGGCGATGCCGCCACGGCATTCACCGATAATCTCATCGACGGATTGCAAGCCGATGCGGCACGGATCGAAAAGCTGATGCGCGAATCCCTGATGCTGGTCACCGCCCTCGCCCCCGAGATCGGCTATGACAACGCCACCAAAGTCGCCAAGACCGCCCATAAAAACGGCACAACGCTGAAACAAGAGGCAATTGCCCTGGGTTTCGTCGACAGCGACACCTTTGACCGCGTCGTGCGTCCCGAAAACATGATCGGCCCGAAATGAGCAACCTTCTCAATCTGAACAAGGCGCGCAAAACCCGCGATCGCAAGGCGCAAAAGGCCACGGCCGATGCCAATGCCCTGCGGTTCGGTCAAAGCAAAGCCCAAAAAGAACGAGAGAAAATACAAAAATCGCGGGCAGACCAGGCGCTGGATGGCAAAAGGCTAACCCCATGAGCGCCCGCCCGCAAAAACGCTCTGTCACCCTCAAGGGGCACCGCACCTCGGTGTCGCTTGAGGATGCCTTCTGGCACGAACTCAAACGCCTTGCCGCTCAGCGCAAAATGGCGATCAACGCCCTGGTCAGCGAAATCGACGTGGCGCGCGGCACCGAAATCGGCCTGGCCTCGGCGATCCGCCTGCATGTGCTGCAAGCCCTCAAAGACGGCCAATTGTAACAGGCCCCGCACCGGCTGCATTATCATCCGCCGCCCCCAGACATACCTGCCCGCGCAACGTCCCTGATCGGTTCTCGGGTCCAAGCCCTTGGCGTTTGAACCGCCCCCCAAAGCCGGAATTGCCCGACAGGAAACCGCCGGTCGCCGATACCCCCCGTTGAACTTTGTGAATGCTATGGAACCCCGCGGCCCAGCCGAGCAAAGCTGGACAAGCTGGCACGCATCCACACGCACAAATGAAGGCTCAGCGCGCCCACCCAGGACACAGATCAGTTCATTTCTTATAAGGGCAGTTCAGGATATTTTTCCGCCCATGGCAAAACCCACCAAAACTCAATTGGGGCCGGAAAATACACCAAGCAATTGCATTTAATCACGAGAATAAGGGCAAGTGGCGGACCCTAGAGGATTCGAACCTCTGGCCTCTGCCTTCGGAGGGCAGCGCTCTATCCAGCTGAGCTAAGGGTCCACTCAGCCCCCTATAGGCCATCGCCGGGACGGCGGCAATTGCAATTTGGCAAAAAACGCGCCGCGCCCCCGCTTCTTTTGTTCTTAAATATCCCCGCCGGAGGCTCCTGCCGCCGCCGCGCATTCCGCCGCCGGCGATCCATCGCCCAGGCGCCCATCACAGGCCAATCTCAACCCGGTCTCAGCCCAGCAATTCATGCGCCAGCTCAAGCGCCTCGACAAGGGTGTCAACTTCCTCGACAGTGGTGTAAAGTCCGAAAGACGCCCGGCAGGTGGCGCTCAGGCCCATGTGCTCCATCAGGGGGCCAACGCAATGTTGCCCGGCCCGCACCGCGACGCCCTTTTTGTCCAAAATCGTCGAAATATCGTGGGCATGGGCCGCGCCGCCCAGGGTAAACGAAAAGATTGCCCCCTTGCCCGGCGCCGTGCCTTGCAGGTTCAACCAGTTCAGCCCGGCCAAACGCTGGCTGGCATAGCGCGCCAGCGCCTGCTCATGGGCGGCGATCTGATCCATGCCCAGCCCCATCATATACTCCAACGCAACCCCCAGCCCGATGGTCTGGACGATACCGGGGGTGCCGGCCTCGAACTTCATCGGCGGGTCATTATAGATCACAGCGGTTTTCGTCACCTCTTTGATCATATCGCCGCCGCCCATAAACGGCTGCATTTCCGCCATCCGTTCCGGACGGATATAGATCGCCCCGGATCCCGACGGCCCATACAGCTTGTGCCCGGTGATTGCATAGAAATCACAGCCAATGTCCTGCACATCCACCGGCATATGAACCGCCGCCTGCGAGCCATCGACCAAAACCGGAACCCCCAGGCCATGCGCCGCCCTTGTGATGGTCTTGACGTCCACCACCGTGCCCAACACGTTCGACATCTGGGTGATCGCCACCAGCTTGGTCTTGGGGCCGATGGCGTCGATGACGGCTTGCGGGTCCAGCGCGCCGCGGGCATCCACATCGACCCACTTTATCACCGCGCCCAACCGTTCACGCAGAAAATGCCAGGGCACGATATTGGCATGGTGCTCCATCACGCTCAGCACGATTTCGTCGCCGGGCTGAATACGGGGCATGGCCCAGGCATAGGCGACCATATTGATCCCCTCGGTGGTGCCGGAATTCAGCACGATATCATCCTGCGAGGGCGCGTTCAGAAAACGGGCGATGGTGCCGCGCACCGCCTCGTATTTGTCGGTGGCAAGGTTCGACAGGTAATGCAACCCGCGGTGTACATTGGCATATTCATGCGCATAGGCGGTTGTAACCGCGTCAATCACCGCCCTCGGCTTTTGCGCCGAGGCGCCATTGTCCAGATACACCAAAGGCTTGCCGTTGACCTGCCGCGACAAAATCGGGAAATCAGCGCGAATTTTATCGATGTCATACATTGCTGGGGATCCCCATTGTGCCAAGGCCCAGCATGGTCAGCACCATCACAAGGGCCAGGATAATCGCAACGGTTGACGCCACAAGCACCGTAAGCGCCCGCCACAGCGATGTCAGTTGCAGCGCGATATTGATAAAATGCAGCAAGACCCAAAAGCCATAAAGCCCTGCGGCAAAGACCACAAAGGCCGCCATCCCCGGCGCGATAAACATCAGCACCAGCACGATCCCCTGCACCAGCGCCCGCAGCGCCTGAAGCCAGATCAACAGGGCAAAGATGCCCTCGAACCCGCCGGACCCGCCGAAAAAGCGGCCAAAGACGGTGATGCCCCCGGCGGAAACAATCACCCCGCCGGCCACGACGGCGCAAAAGATCAACGGGCTGGCGAACACCATCGGCAAGCCGCCCGGCGGCGGCATCAACAGGTTGGTCAGGGTAAACAGACCGGCATTGATGATCGCCACAAGGCCAAGCAAAGCCCACAGCGCCGGCAACGGCAGCCGCAGGGCAAGGATTTGCCGTGCCGCTTGGGCTGGGTCTTTTACCGTGCCGATCACCAGCTGTGCCAAGAACGGCCCCATCACGCGCCCCCGGCCCGATGCGCGGCGATCAGGCCGCTGATCCAGAACCATACAAACAGCGCCAGCCAAATCGCTGAAACCGCGCTTTGGGCTGCGCCCGGCCCGATGAACCCGGCCACAAGACCGTTCAGCAGGCTGATCGGCGTCACCGCCAGCAGCGCCCAAAACAGCGCCAACCGCGCCGCAAAGCCATCAACCCGGCGCGACAGCAGCCGCAGGATCACATGGCTGAGAAAGGCCAAACCATAAAGCAAAAGCGGCGCCAGAAATACCCAGGCCATCAAGGTGCCCGCCAACAACAGGTTCAGCTCTTGGCCGGTCAGGAAGGCCTCGCGGGCCAAACGCGGCAATTGCGCCACAAAGATCAAGACACAGGCCGCCATCAGATAGACCAAGGCCAGATCTTCGCGCGGACCACGCGCCAACAGGCGCGCAACCACGGCGCGCGGCCCCAGATAGGTTGCCGTTATATCGCCCGACACCGCCATCAGCCCGAGTGGCGCTCCAGCCAGCCGGAGAGGCGCCCAAGGATTTCATCGCGCAGCGCTTGGTTTTCGATCTCGTCCACTGCCTCGGCCAGAAACGCCAGGGTCAGCAGATTGGTCGCATCCCCATGCGGCACCCCGCGCGAGCGCAGGTAAAACAGCGCGTCCTCGTCAATGGCGCCCGAGGTCGACCCGTGCGAGCAGGCCACGTCATCGGCATAAATTTCCAGCTCTGGCTTGGCCAGGAACTGGCTGTCTCCATCCAGCAGCAGGGATTGGCTGATCTGATAGCCATCGGTCTTTTGGGCATCCTTTTTGACCAGGATCTTGCCCTGAAACACGCCCGTTGCACCGTTGCGCAGCACCTTTTTGAACACCTGCCGGCTTTCGCAGCCCACCGCGTCATGGGTGACAAACACCGTATCATCGTGATGAAAATCGCCATCCCCGACACAGGCGCCCGCCACATGGGCCACGGCGTCGTCTCCGGTCAGCTCAATCACGCATTCATTGCGCGTCAGCACGCCATTGGCCGTCAGGGTGAAGGATTTGAACACGCTTTGCGCCCCAAGCCGGGCAAAGATATGGGTGACGGCGCGGCGTTCGTGGTCACGCCCCTGGGCGCGCACATGGTGAAAGCTGGCGCCGTCGGCCACGTCGACCTCCATCACCTTGTTAAAGCGCGCCGCCGCCGGGCCGTTCTCAAGCAGGGTCAGCGCGGCGCCCTGTTCCAGCTTGATCACATGATGCAACATCGCATCGGAATGTTCGGCCCCGTGGTGGTATTGCAGGTTGATCGGCCGGGCGCAGGCGCCGCTGACACGGATAAGCACCCCGTCAGAGGCAAACGCCGTATTCAGCGCCGCCAAGGGGCGTGCAACCGGCGTTTGGCCGCGCGTTTCAAGCCGGCCATAAAGATCAGCGGCCCAGTGAATGTCGGCCTGTGCCTCGGACAGGCGTTCAATCGTGACGCCGCTTTCGCGCAGGTCATCAGACGCCGCCGCATCGAAAACCCCATCCTGAAAGACGATTTTCAACCGGTCGATGCCGTCAAAAACCGGGGTCTCGCGTGGATCAAACACCGCCGCTTTGGGCGCGGTGGCCGCCACCAGCGTATCGGGGCGGGTGTATTTCCAATATTCATCGCGACGCTGCGGCAGGCCCATGGCCCGCACCCGCGCCAAGGCATCGTGGCGCGCCGGTTTGCTCCAGCCGCCGGCGGGCATGTCCAGCCCCGCCAGCCTCTCTTCGGTGGCGTTTACCGAAACCGCAGGCTGTGTCATTACGCCACCTCGGCCAGAATATCGGCATAGCCGTTGTTCTCAACCTCGAGCGCCAGCTCGGGACCGCCGGATTTGATGATCCGCCCATCGGCCATGATATGCACCACATCGGGTTTGATATGATCCAGCAGACGTTGGTAATGGGTGATCACCAGAAATCCGCGCCCCTCTGAGCGCAGGGCGTTCACGCCCTCGGCCACCAGCTTCATCGCGTCGACATCCAGCCCGGAATCCGTTTCATCCAGAATGCACATCTTGGGTTCAAGCATCGCCATCTGCAGGATTTCATTGCGCTTTTTCTCGCCGCCCGAGAAACCGACATTCACCGGCCGCTTGAGCATTTCAGCGTCGATCTTCAGATCCTTGGCGCGGGCGCGCACAACCTTGAGGAATTCGGCGGCGGACATTTCGTCCTGGCCGCGGGCCTTGCGCTGTGCGTTCACCGCGGTGCGCAAGAACGTCATGTTGCCCACGCCGGGGATTTCCACCGGATATTGAAATGCCAGAAACAGGCCCGCCGCTGCGCGCTCTTCCGGTTCCAGATCCAGCAAGTCCTGATCGCCAAGGCTGGCGGTGCCGCCTGTGACCTCGTAACCATCCTTGCCGGACAGAACATAAGACAGGGTCGATTTGCCCGACCCGTTCGGCCCCATGATCGCATGCACCTTGCCGGCTTCGATCTCAAGATCGACACCTTTCAGGATCTGCTTGTCTTCGTCTTCCAGTTTGACCTGAAGGTTCTTGATGCTCAGCATGATATGCTCCTGTGTCTTGGCGTTTGGAGGCGCCGTGTTGTTTGGGTCTTAACCGACCGATCCTTCAAGCGAGATGGCCACAAGCTGTTGGGCCTCCATCGCGAATTCCATGGGCAAAGCCTGCAACACGTCCTTGCAGAACCCGTTGACCACCAGGGCCACCGCCTCTTCTTCGTCCATCCCGCGCGAGCGGCAATAAAACAGCTGATCGTCGTCCACCTTGGATGTGGTCGCCTCGTGCTCAACCCGCGACGAATTGTTCTTGACCTCGATATAGGGAACGGTGTGCGCGCCGCAGTTACCGCCGATCAGCAGGCTGTCGCATTGGGTATAGTTGCGCGATTCCTTGGCCTTGGGGTGCATCGAAACCAACCCGCGATAGGTGTTCTGCGCCCGCCCGGCGGAAATCCCCTTGGACACGATCCGCGATTTTGTGCGCTTGCCCAGGTGCACCATCTTGGTGCCGGTGTCGGCCTGCTGCATGTTGTTGGCGATGGCGATCGAATAAAATTCGCCCTGGCTGTCGTTGCCGCGCAGGATGCACGACGGGTATTTCCAGGTCACCGCCGAACCGGTTTCCACCTGTGTCCACATCACCTTGGCCCGATCGCCCCGGCAATCGGCGCGTTTGGTGACGAAATTGTAAATCCCGCCCTTGCCGTTTTCATCGCCGGGATACCAGTTCTGAACCGTGGAATATTTCACCTCGGCGTCTTCTTCGACGATGATTTCCACAACGGCGGCATGAAGCTGCGCGATGTCGCGCTGCGGTGCGGTGCAGCCTTCCAGATAGCTGACATAGGATCCTTTGTCGGCGATGATCAACGTGCGCTCAAACTGGCCGGTGTTTTCGGCGTTGATGCGGAAATAGGTCGAAAGCTCCATCGGGCAGCGCACGCCGGGCGGCACATAGACAAAGGAACCATCTGAAAACACAGCCGAATTCAGCGTGGCATAATAGTTGTCGGTGACCGGCACGACCGAGCCGAGGTATTTCTTCACCAGATCAGGATAATCGCGAATGGCCTCGGAGATGGAACAGAAAATGACCCCGGCGGCCTTTAGCTCCTTTTGAAAGGTCGTGCCCACGGAGACGGAATCGAACACTGCATCGACCGCCACTTTGCGCGGTGCATCGGTCAGATCCTCGGCGCCTTCGACCCCGGCCAGGATCATCTGTTCCTTAAGAGGGATGCCCAGCTTTTCATAGGTGGCCAGCAGCTTTGGATCGACCTCATCCAATGATTTTGGCTTTTGCTCCATGGATTTGGGGCGCGCATAGTAATATTGATCCTGAAAATCAATCTTGGGGTATTCGACCATTGCCCAGGTGGGTTCGGTCTTTTCCAGCCAGCGGTCATAGGCGGCAAGGCGCCAGTCGGTCATCCATTCAGGTTCATCGTTCTTTTCGGAAATCAGCCGCACGATGTCGGGGCCAAGGCCCTTGGGCGCGTATTCCATTTCGATATCGGTGGACCAGCCGTATTTATAGGCCCCGCCGACTTCGCGCACGGCGTCCACGGTTTCCTGGTCAACGCCGTCTTTGACCTGCGTTTCGTCCAGTTGCGGTTGATCGATTACGGACATCGGTTCCTCCATCGTCACGCCGCGCGGGCGCGAAACAATTTTTCTTTGCTCAGCCACGCTTGGGCAAAGCGCAGCACATCGTCTTTTGTTGTCGTCAGGCCAAGCGACACGCGGATTGCGCTGCTGGCGGTTTCATCATCGTATCCCATGGCGCGCAACACCGTGCTGGCCTTGACCTTTCCGCTGGAACAGGCCGATCCGGCCGAAACGGCGAAACCGGCAAGATCCATCTGCATCACCTGCGTTTCGCCCTTCCAGCCCGGTGTGGCGAAACACAGGGTATTGGGCAAGCGCGCCCCCCCATTGCCGAGCAAAATAGTCGTCTTTGCGTCGGCCTCAAGGGCCTTTTCTAGAATATTTCTAAGTTCCGCAACCGGCTTCCACGCATCTTTTTCAATATCTTGGGCCGCCGCCGCGCAGGCCGCGCCAAATCCGGCGATGCCGATCACGTTTTCGGTGCCCGACCGGCGGCCCAGTTCCTGACCGCCGCCCAGCGATCCCGACGTGATATCAAGCCCTTGCCGGACAATCAGCGCCCCGACGCCCTTGGGGCCGCCGATCTTATGGGCCGAAACCGCCGCATAGTCACAGCCCGTTTGGGCAAAATCAAACCGGATCTTGCCAAGGGCCTGCGTGGCATCGCACAGGAAATGCGCCTGCGGGGCGATCTGTTTAAGCGCCTGCACAGCGGCGCCAACCGGCTGCACCGCGCCGGTTTCGGAATTGGCCGCCGTCAGGGCGAAAATCGCCCGGTCATGCGGTTGAAAATCGCGGTAAACGCCCGGATCCGTGCCCAGAAACTGACCGCCCTGGTCCACCAGCGCCTGCCCCGTCACCGGATGACGCGCCAAAGCCGCCGTCTGCTTGAGCACCGCGTCATGCTCAAGCGGTGAACAGGCGGAAAACCCCCAATCCTGGGCAAAGGCCAGGTTAATCGCCTCGGTTGCGCCCGAGGTAAAGACCACCTCGCCCGGTTGGGCGCCCATCGCCTTGGCCACCTGCACGCGGGCCTGTTCGATCAGGGCCTTGGCCGCCCGCCCCTCGACGTGGACCGACGACGGATTGCCGATCACATCCATGGCGTCGATCATTGCCGCGCGGGCCTCGGGGCGCAGCGGGGTCGTGGCGTTATGATCCAGATATCGCCTCATGCGTCATCCACGACATCGAACAAATGCGGCACCGCCGGACAGGGTGCCAATTCATTTGCAACAACGTCTGACAGGCGGGTTTGATGCAGGAAAACATAGACATGCGCGCTTAGGCCTTCCCAAAGGCGGTTGGTCAGCGATTGCGCCTTGCTGCCTGATGCGCCGCCCGACACCCCGGCGCCCTTGTGCATGGCGTTGACCGTCTCGTCGACGGCCGAAAGCACATCCACCACGCGAATATCCGAGGCCGGGCGCGCCAGGCGATACCCGCCCCCCGGCCCGCGCACCGATGCCACCAGTTCGGCGCGGCGCAATTTGACAAAAAGCTGTTCAAGATACGGCAGGCTGATCGACTGACGGTCGGCAATATCGCCCAAAGACACCAGGCGATCCTGCGGTTGCAGCGCAATATCCGCCAGCGCCACCATCGCATAGCGCCCTTTGGTCGAAAGTTTCATAAATCCGCCCTCTTACAGCCCATACGGGGCGCCATGCGATTGACGCCGCCGCCGCAAATGCCTAAGTCCAAGTATCGCAAGGCCCGGCGCGGGCCAAGCCATTTCTTAGAACCGTTCTAAGGTGCCTGACTGAAGTCGTCAAGAATTCAGATGCGCTTTGGACCTTGATACAGGGACGCCCATGCCCGAGGTCATCTTTCCCGGACCCGAAGGCCGCCTTGAAGGCCGCTATCACCCCCAAAAAGAACGTGACGCCCCGATCGCGATCATCTTGCACCCGCACCCCCAATTTGGCGGCACGATGAACCATCGCGTGGTGCACCGGATGCACTATGGGTTTTACAACCTTGGCTTTACAGTGCTGCGGTTCAACTTTCGCGGTGTCGGACGCAGCCAGGGTGAATATGACCAAGGCGTCGGCGAATTGTCCGATGCGGCCTCGGCGCTGGATTACCTGCAATCCATGAACAACAATTCCAAACATTGCTGGGTCGCCGGGTTTTCTTTCGGCGCATGGATCGGCATGCAGCTGCTGATGCGCCGCCCCGAGATCACTGGGTTTATCTCGGTTGCGCCGCCGGCCAATATGTATGATTTTTCCTTCCTCGCGCCCTGCCCTGCGTCGGGATTGATCATCAATGGCACCAATGACCGTGTGGCCCCGCCCGCCGATACCGAAGGGCTGGTGAACAAGCTACATGAACAAAAGGGCATCACCATCACCCATCAGCAGATCGATGGCGCCGGGCATTTCTTTGAAGACGACCATCTGGACACCATGATCGGCAACACCACCGATTACGTCAAACGCCGTCTGACCGAAAACACCCGCTGAACCATGCCTGCCCGCCCTGCTGATTGTCTTTGGCAGGGCGCCGCTTTTTGACAGGAGGCCCCCTTGACCGCTCGGCTTGATCAACAGGTGGCCTTTCTGAACGAGGCGGACAAACTGAAATCGGTGTTGCGGGTCACCACCCTTGGGGATGGATCGCGGCGCGAGAACAGCGCCGAGCACAGCTGGCATCTGGCGCTTTATGCCATGGTTCTGGCCGATCAGGCCGGGCCGGATGTGGATATAGGCCGGGTCATCTTGATGCTGATCCTGCATGATGTGGTCGAAATCGACGCCGGCGACACGCCGGTTTATGGCACATTCGACCCCGCCGAGGTCGCGGCCCGCGAACAGGCGGCCGCCACGCGTATCTTTGGCCTTTTGCCCGCCGACCAAGCCGCCGCGTTTCGCGCCATATGGGACGAATTCGAAGCCGCCCAAACCCCCACCGCGCAATTTGCCAAATCCCTTGATCGCTTTCAGCCCCCGATGCAAAACCTGATGTCAGGCGGCGGCAGCTGGATCAGCTATGGCGTGTCCCAAGACCAGATCGCCGCCAAAGTCGGCGCCAAGATCGCGATTGGCGCGCCGGGCCTTTGGGACTTTGCCCGGACCAAGATCGCCGCCTTCTTTGCCAAGCATATCGCGTAAAATTTTGCCCCTATATTCGGTATACATCAGTATACCATCTTTCCACAGCACCTTTTCTAGGCTACACCGCGCGCAGCCCGACTCACTTTTTCAACACGCAGGAGCACAGATATGACTAAGATTAAGGTGGCCAACCCGGTCGTCGAGCTTGACGGCGATGAAATGACCCGGATCATCTGGGACTTTATCAAGAAAAAGCTGATCCTGCCCTATCTGGATATTGATCTGAAATATTACGATCTTGGAATTCAGGCCCGCGATGAGACCAACGACCAGATCACCATCGACAGCGCCCATGCGATCCGCAAATACGGTGTGGGCGTCAAATGTGCGACCATCACCCCCGATGAGGCCCGCGTCGAGGAATTCGGCCTGAAAGAGATGTGGCGCAGCCCCAACGGCACGATCCGCAACATTCTGGGCGGTGTGATTTTCCGCCAGCCGATCATTTGCAAAAACGTGCCGCGCCTGGTGCCCGGATGGACCAAGCCGATCGTTGTGGGCCGCCACGCCTTTGGCGATCAGTATCGCGCCACCGATTTCAAATTCCCCGGAGCGGGCAAGCTGACCATCAAGTTCGTCGGTGAAGACGGCACCGTGATTGAGCGCGAGGTCTTTGATGCGCCTGATTCCGGCGTTGTCATGGCGATGTATAACCTGGACAAATCGATCATCGATTTCGCCCGCGCCTCGATGAACTATGGCCTGGCCAAGGGCTGGCCGGTCTATATGTCCACCAAGAACACCATTCTCAAGCAATATGACGGACGCTTTCTTGAGCTGTTCCAGCATATCTATGACACCGAGTTCAAAGACCAGTTCGAAAAGGCCGGCATCACCTATGAGCACCGCCTGATCGATGACATGGTGGCCTGCGCGATGAAATGGAACGGCGGCTATGTCTGGGCCTGTAAGAACTATGACGGCGATGTGCAGTCGGACACAGTTGCCCAAGGCTTTGGATCGCTGGGCCTGATGACATCGGTTCTGATGACCCCCGATGGCCAAACCGTCGAGGCCGAGGCCGCCCATGGCACGGTGACGCGCCATTACCGCCAGCACCAAAAGGGCGAGGAAACCTCGACCAACTCGATCGCGTCGATCTATGCCTGGACCGGCGGTCTGAAGCACCGCGCCAAGCTGGACGAAAACCAGCCATTGGCGCATTTTGCCGAAACCCTTGAGAAAACCGTGGTTGATACCGTCGAATCCGGTTTCATGACCAAGGATCTGGCCCTGCTGGTTGGGCCGGATCAAAAATGGCTGACCACCATGGGTTTCTTGGAAAAAGTCGACGAAAACCTGAACAAGGCGCTCAAGGGGTAAGCCCCGCGTCATTGCACAACCAAAGCCGCCCTTCGGGGCGGTTTTTTTATGCCGACCAGCTGCGGTTATGCCTTTTTTTAGACCTTTGTGAAAAGAGTGGGACACCCTCAACAGCAAAGTGAGAAAAAAATGCAGTGGATCAAAGACATGAAGCTTTCAGTCAAGCTGCCCGCCTTGATCGTCATCATGTTGACCCTGGCCGTTGGATTTTCCGGCTTCATCGCATTCAGGTCCGAACGCGCCGCGCTTTTGGGGCAAGGGCTGAACCTGGTGTCCGCCGTCGCCGAAGGGCGGCAAAGCCGGGTCAATGCCTTGTTTGAGGGGAACGCAAGCAATCTGGACCTGGTCGCAACGCGGCGCACAACGGTCGACGCAATCACTGCATTTTCAAGCAGTTGGGTTGAATTGGGCGGCGGGCAATTGGCGCATCTTCAACGCCATTACATCACCGAAAATCCGCATCCGACCGGGGAAAAGGAAAACCTTGATATGGCCGCCGACGGGTCGGCATATTCGCAGGCCCATGACCGCTTTCACCCTGAATTCCGCTCCATTCTGCGCCACCAAGGGTATTACGATATATTTTTATTCAACTTGGACGGAGATTTAATCTATTCCGTGTTCAAAGAGCTGGACTATGCCACCAACATGAACACCGGCGAATGGCGTGACAGCGGCCTGGCCAAGGCCTTTCGCGGTGCGGCCACGCTGGCGCAGGGTGGCTTGGCGTTCCAAGATTACGCCCCCTATGGCCCCAGCTATGATGCGCCGGCCAGCTTTATCGCCCAGCCGGTCTTTGATGAAAACGGCACGCGCCTGGGGGTGCTGGCCTATCAATTGCCAAGCGCGCATGTGACATCGATCACCAATATCGCCAAGGGGCTTGGCCAAACCGGTGAGGTATATGTCATCGGGCCAGATCACTATTACCGCTCAGATTCGCGGTTTTCGGATGATCCCTATATTTTGACAAAAAAGAACGAGAACGCGGCGATTGAACGCGCCCTTGCCGGGGAAAGCGGTGAAACAATTGATGACAGCCGATCCGACGGCGCCGTCGTTGTTGCCTATCGCCCGATCGACGTCTTCGGCGAGACATGGGCCCTGGTGACAGAAATCAAACAAAGCGAGGTGTTGGCCGGTTTGTCAAAGCTGGTGCGCACGCTGTTTGTTCAGAACATGGGCGGTGTTTTGCTTATCTCACTGATTGCAATATTGTTTTCACGCAGCATCGCGCGCCCCCTCCAGGCCGCGACCCAGGCAATGGAAGCCATCTCGGAACAGAACTTTGAAACCGAAATCATCGAAGATAACCGCCGCGACGAGGTCGGCAAAATCACCAATGCCCTTGCCAAAATGCGCGGTTCCTTGATCGAGGGCGCAGCGCAGGCCGTCAAGGCGCGGTTTCACGGCGAAGCGTTGGATTGTTCGTCCTCGCTCAATATGCTGGTCAATACCGACATGCAGATCGTTGCGGTGAACCAATCGCTGCAAAAAATGTTGCACAAATACAAAGACGAATTTGCCAAATCCGCCCCCGGCTTTGCGCCCGATGCGGTGATCGGCAAAGAAATGGATTTCTTCCATACCCCTGCCCTGCGCAACCGCGTCCGGCAAATTTTGGAAAACCCCGAGAACCTGCCCTATCAGACGCAAATTCAAATCGGCGCGGCCCGGTTTGCCTTGGGGATCAACGCCATCCCGGATGCCACGGGCGGCGTGCAGGGCTTTACCGTGGAATGGATGGACATCACCGAACAGTTTCGAAGCCAGGCCATCATGGAATCGATCAACGCCAATCAGGTCATGGCTGAGTTTGCACAAAACGCTAAGCTATTCAGTGCGAACGACAATTTTTGCGATCTTTTGCGCATGACCAGCAGCCAGATCGAAGGACAAGGCGCGCAGGATCTGTTCGCCCTCGACGAGGCAAGCCCCGAGGAAAACGCCCAGATGTGGGAAACCCTGGCCGGCGGGGAACCGGTTGTCGGGCGCTTTAAGCTGACCCACCCTGATGGCAGCGCCTCATTGGTCGAAGGGGGCTTTTCCCCGATCACCGACGTCAAAGGCCGTCAGATTGGCACGGTGTTCATCGGCCATGATGTGACCGCAGCGCGCCAGATCATTCTGGACGGTATCGCCAAACGCGAGGCCGCCGAAAAGGCCCAATCCGAGGCAATCGCCGCCCTGACCCGCGCGCTTGAAAAGCTGTCGAAGGGGGATCTGACCACCAAGATCTCGCAGGAATTCACCGCCGAATACGAACGGCTGCGCAGCGATTTCAACAGCGCGGTTGAGCGCCTCAAAGATGCGATGATCGCGGTCGAGGAAAACGCCGGTTTGATCCAGAATGAAACCGCTGATATTTCCAAGGCGGCCAGCAATCTGGCCAACCGCACCGAAAGCCAGGCGGCCACGCTGGAAGAGACCGCCGCCGCGATGGATATGGTCACAAAAGGTGTCAAAACCGCTGCGGAACGTGCCGCCGAGGCGGCAGCAATCAGCACCACAACCAGCAGCAGCGCCGAGGCCTCGGCACTTGTCATGCGCGACGCGCTCAGCTCCATGCACGAGATCGAAGAATCCTCGAGCCAAATCTCCAAGATCACCGATGTCATCAAGGAGATTTCCTTCCAAACCAACCTGTTGGCGCTTAATGCCGGGATTGAGGCCGCCCGCGCCGGTGAAGCCGGCCGGGGCTTTAGCGTCGTGGCGACCGAGGTGCGCGCCCTGGCGCAACGGTCCTCGGAATCGGCGCGCGAGATTGATGAATTCATCACCGCCTCGAATGATCATGTGTCAAAAGGGGTCGATCTGGTTGGCCGCGCTTCCACCGCCCTTGATGAAATCGTCACCAGCGTCAAGGAAATCTCGAGCAACGTGTCCGAGATCGCCACCTCTTCGCGCAAACAAAGCGAGGGGTTGGTCGAAATCAACACGTCGATCAGCATGCTGGACACCGTCACCCAACAAAACGCTGCGATGTTCGAAGAAACTTCGGCCGCCAGCCAGGCGCTGGATCAAGAGACAACCTCGTTGATCCAGACCATCGGCCGCTTTACCACCAAAGATTCTGAGCCCCAGCCCGAGGCAGATGTGCTCAGCTTTAAGTCCTCACAAAACATTGCCGTGTGATGACCTGCGAAGGGGAATAATCACGGGCGACAAGCAAAATCCCCCGCGGGAACATGGGGGCGCAAGGCAAAACGGCTGCTGCAATGGGGAAATTTGGTGCGCCTGGAGGGAGAGAAGTTGAACTCCCTGATCGCTGCACTTGAAGAGTGGGAATACCATCTCGCACGTTTAGACTCTAAGAGTCTGGGGTGCGAGAATGACAAATTCGCGCCATAAATTCAATGAGATAGCTAAGCCAGAGGCGAAGAAAGCGGCCTATCCGCCGCCTTTCTCGCTGCGTCTGACCTATGAAGAACGGGCGCGGCTGGATGCCGAACGGGGCAGCAAGACCCTTGCCGCCTACATCCGAGAGCATCTTTTCGGCGTTGATGCTGCACCGCGCAAGAAGCGCGGCAATAGCCCTGTGCAGGACAAGGAAGCCCTTGGCCGCATGGCGGGGGCGCTTGGTCAGTCTCGCCTGTCCCAGAACATGAACCAGCTCGCCAAGGCGGTGAACTCGGGCTCCTTGCCTGTCACACCCGAAACCGAAGCGGAGATCAAGGAAGCCTGCCGCGAAATCTCGGCAATGCGGGCGGAACTCTTGGCGGCTCTCGGCAAAGTGCCAGGGAGCGAGCCATGATCTTGAAAGCCAAAGAGCGCGGCAATGCCCCGCAGCTCGCCCGCTACCTGCTGGCGATGCGGGACAACGACCATGTTGAACTGCATGATGTGCGCGGCTTCATCAGTGATGACCTGGTCGAGGCATTCGGCGAAGCCGATGCCATTGCGCGGGGAACGCGCTGCGAAAAGCATCTGTTCTCGATGAGCTTCAACCCGCCTAAAGGCGGGAATGCGTCCATCGAGGACTTTGAAAAGGCCATCGAGCAAGTCGAAGCGAAGCTTGGGCTGGAAGGCCAGCCCCGCGCCATCGTCTTCCACGAGAAGGACGGACGGCGACACGCTCATGCCGTTTGGTCGCGGATCGACAGCGAGCGGATGCGAGCGCTGAACCTGAATCATTACAAAATCAA
Source organism: uncultured Sulfitobacter sp. (assembly GCA_937138475.1). Lineage (GTDB taxonomy): Bacteria > Pseudomonadota > Alphaproteobacteria > Rhodobacterales > Rhodobacteraceae > CAKZPD01. Next base: position 78,103 of record CAKZPD010000027.1, read on the forward strand.
GCTGCGCGATGTGTCGCGCCAGCTCTACATAGACCACGGCTGTGGACCTGTCGCGGTTTGGTACCGCTCCTTTGATAGCATAATGTGCAGCAAAGGAGACGAACTATGGGCACAGGAAG